>NZ_CP114599.1:638000-957000 GCF_027286305.1 Phenylobacterium sp. NIBR 498073 | reverse complement strand
CAGGTCTTGTTCACCGCCCAGCGCCAAGCGTCGGCGGTCTGGGCGAAACGGGCCTCCTCGCGCTCCTCGGCCCCGAAGCTCTTGACCGTCGGGTTGGCGCCGATGGCGTCGGCCAGGGCCGCGCCGATCTCGGAGTCGAGGGCGGTGGACCGCAGGTTGGCCGGGCGCACGAAACGCACCGACATCAGGATGTTGTAGGTCGCGAAGGCGACGATCACGACCGCGACGAACAGCCCCGCCAGCGGCCAGCGCAGGCCCAGCGAGATCGCCAGGCCGCCGAGCACCAGGACGGTGGGGAGCAGCATGGCGATCAGGGCGTCGGCAGCGCTGTCATAGCCCCACATGGCGCGGCTGACGCGCCGCACCGTGGCGCCGGCGAAGTTCGAGGCGTGCCAGTCCGAGGAGAAGGCCTGCACGCGGGCGAAGCCTTCCTTGACCATGCGCGACATGATCCGAGCGTAGAAGCCGTTCATCACCCGGAACATGCTGGTCCGGGACATGTAGAACACCAGATAGAGGCCCGAGAGCGAGGCCCAGGCGATCCAGGCCGCGTCGGTCACCTTGTCCGGGCTGGAGACGGCGTTGATCAGGCCGCGCGTCGCCCAGGGGATCGACAGGTCGCAGATCGTGGCGATCAGGCCAAAGCCGATGATCAGGGCGAACTTCTTCGGCTCGCGCATCCAGTGCCCGGCCATGAAGCCGAGCACCTGACGGTTGGTCAGGGTTCGGGGACGGTCGAGGTCGTCGTCGAGAATGTCGGTCATAACGCGTTTCGCAAATCGGCCCGGCAGCCGCCGGGGGTAAATTGAGACATCGAGGGTGGGCGCCGGGGCCCGTGGGGGAGCACGGACCCCAGCGCCGCTGCCGCGCCCCTAGACGGGTCGCCGGGCCTCGAAATTGAGTATGCGGCTCGACCGGCCGGGCGGCCGGCCGGGCTGGTGGTCGGCGCTTACGAGGATGTCCGTGAAGCCCGCCGCGGCGAGCGCCAGTTCGAACTCCTTCAAGCCCCAGAGCCGGAAGGCCATCACCTCCAGCTCGGTCTCGACCAGCCGGCCGTCGCGCCAGCGCTCGTAGCGGTCGTGGGTGACCCGACGCTGGCGTACGAGATCGATCTCCACGGCCCGGCCTTCGATCCGCAGAACGTCGCCCGAGGGCGTCGTCCAGGTGCGAATGTCCGGTTGCTCGCTCACCAGGTAGCCGAGCGGCATCAGGTCGATCAGCAGCCGCCCGCCGGGACGGAGGTGATCGAAGAACCGCTTCAGCACCGCCAGCGCCTCTGCGAAGTCGTCCAGCAGGGTGAAGGTCCCGACCGGCACGAGGATCGCCGCGAAGTCGTGCTCGTAGCCGAAGTCCTGGAACCGCGCCTGGCGGAGCGCGGGCGCAAGGCCTCGCGCGGCGCAGTGGCGGGCGCACGAGGCCAGCATGTCGGCGGAGCGGTCGAAGCCCTCCACCTCCAGTCCAGCCTCGAGCAGCGGGATCAGCAGGCGGCCGGTTCCGACCCCGGCCTCGAGGATCGGACCGTCGGTCCCCGCGAGCCGCTCCAGATAGAACGGCACGTCGGGCAGCGAGCCCGGCGGTTTGTCGAGGTCGTAGACCTCTGTGCAAATCGCCCCGTAGCGATTGGGATGGGGGGCGTTGGTCGGAACCGAAATGGGTTCTGCGATAGGCATGTCGTCGTCTTTCGAGACGGACGGATTTCGCGCGTTGCGATGGGGAAATCCGTGGAATCGGGGAGCGCCAGAGCTGCGCGAACGAACGCGCTTTCAGACTGGCGATGGAGGTGCAGATCAGCCCGCTGCCGGGGCCGGGCGCGACTTAGTCGCGGAACCGTCCTGCGAAGGCGATCACGGCGACAGACGGCATCTGCAGGCGATGATTTAGTGCTGCCACGATGATCACCTCCCTGTCAGATGGTTGCGGGGCCGGACGACGACGGGACGCAAACTGCGCGCATGGATTCGCCCTGTCAATCGCAATGACCGGCGTTATTTCACCCGCACCGCAGAGTTGCAGCGCAGGAGTGGCCGCAACGCCACAGGCGGAGTAAAGCCAACCCATGACCACCCAACTGCCCGACGCCGCGCCCAGCAACTGGGTCGACCGCCACGCGCCCGCTGCGGTGCAGCCCTGGCTGAAGCTGGGCCGTTTCGACCGACCGGCGGGGATCTGGCTGCTGATGCTGCCCGGCTGGCAGGGCGCGGCGTTGGCCGCGGCGATGGACGGCAAGCTGCCCGACCTGTTGTTGCTGGCCAAGATCTTCGTCGGCGCGGCGCTGATGCGGGCGGCCGGCTGCGCGTTCAACGACATCGTCGACCGCGACTTCGACGCCAAGGTCGCCCGCACGGCCATGCGACCGGTGGCGTCGGGCCAGATCAGCGTGCGCCAGGCCTGGGGCTTCATCGTCGTCTGTAGCCTGATCTCGCTGGGCCTGCTGCTCAGCATGACGCCGCTGGCGGTAGGGTTGGGCGTGCTCTCCCTGGCGCTGGTCGCGGGCTATCCGTTCATGAAGCGCATCACCTGGTGGCCGCAGGCGTGGCTGGGCCTGACCTTCAACTGGGGCGCCCTACTCGGCTTCGCCGCGGCCACGGGGTCGGTCAGCGCCTATGGCTGGCTGGCGGCGCAGGCCGGCGGCGCGGCGCTGGTCCCAGCCGACCAGCTGGAGATCGGGCGGCTGACCCTGGCGGCGGCGCTGCTCTACGCCTCCGGGATCTTCTGGACGCTCGGCTACGACACGATCTACGCGATCCAGGATCTGGAGGACGACGCCCTGGCCGGGATCAAGTCGTCGACCCGCCGCCTGGGCGCGAACGTCCAGAAGGGCGTGCTGATCTTCTACGTGCTGAGCTTCGCCCTGGCGTTGGCGGCCGCCTGGGCCGGGGGCATGGGCCCGCTGTTCCTGCCGCTGGCGGCGCTGTTCGGCATGCACCTGTCACGGCAGGCGGCCCGGATCGACGTCAACGATGGCCCGCTGGCGCTGGCGCTGTTCAGGTCCAACTATCTGGCCGGGCTGCTGTTGTTCCTGGCCCTGGCGGCCGGGGCCTGGAAAGGCCCCGTGGCGGGGTTCTAGACCGCCACGGGACGCCCCTAACCGAAGGCGGCGCGGCCGGCGCGCTCGGCGAGCGCAGCTTCCAGCCGGGCGCTGGCGTCGTGCAGCACGTCGATCGCCTGATCGATCTCGCGGCGTTGCTCCTCGAACGCCTTGATCCGCTCCTTGAACTTGCCAAGGGCTTGAGTGTTCTGGGCGGTCAGGTCGTCGTCACGTTCGTAGAGGTCGAGGATGTCGCGGATCTCCGCGAGCGACAGCCCGACGTGCTTGCCGCGCAGGATCAGGGTCAGCCGCGCGCGGTCGCGATAGGTGTAGATGCGCGCCTGGCCCTCACGGCTGGGCGACAGCAGGCCCTGCTCCTCGTAGTAGCGGAGCGCCCGTGGGGTCGTTCCGAACTCGCGGCAAAGCTGGGTGATGGTGAAAGTCGTCGCCGGACGGCGAAGCTTCTGGAGCATCTGTACCTCCCGTTTGTCTCTGAAGCGCGGGGCTTGTTCCGCGCCCGTCACCACGAACAGTTCCCTGACCTTACGTTCACGTCAATGCTGACGTTGGGTGAGCATTGCCGCACCCCTCCCTGCGGCGTGAGGATGTCGAAAAATGGGAGGACGAGACGATGGGTGAACTGGACTTCACCGGCCGGACCGTACTGGTCGTCGGCGGTTCGAGCGGGATCGGCAACGGGATCGCGCAAGGCTTCCGGGCGCGCGGCGCGGAGGTCCACGTCTGGGGCACCCGCCCGAGCGCCGCGGACTATGCCGGCGTGGAAGGTTCCGACCTCATGGGACTGGCCTATGCCCAGGTCGACGTGGCCGATCGGGACGCGATCGCCGACACCCTTCCCGACTTCGAGCAGCTGGACGTGCTGGTGCTGTGCCAGGGCACGGTGGTCTACCGGCGCGGCGAGTTCGAGCGCGCCGGCTGGGACCAGGTCATGGCGGTCAACCTCGACAGCCTGATGGCCTGCGCGGCCAAGTTCCACGACATGCTGGCGGCGGCGAAGGGCTCGATCATCATCGTCAGCTCAGTGTCCGGCTTCCAGGCCAATCGCGGCAATCCGGCCTATGCCGCCTCGAAGGCCGGAGCGGTCAGCCTGACCAAGACCCTCGGCCAGGCCTGGGCCAGCGACGGCATCCGGGTGAACGGCCTGGCCCCCGGCCTGGTCGACACCAAGCTGACCAAGGTCACCACCGAGCATCCCGACCGGCTGCGCGGGGCGCTGAGCCGCATCCCGGCCGGCCGCATGGGCGAGCCCGCCGACATGGCCGGGGCGGCGCTGTTCCTGGCCTCCCCGCTAGCCTCGTATGTCGTCGGTCAGACCCTGGTCGTGGACGGAGGATTGAGCCTGTGAGCCGCCTCAGCCGATCGATGAAGGGGGCGCGGGTGCTGGTCACCGGCGCCGGCTCGGGCATGGGTCGGGCGACGGCCGAGGTGTTCGCCGAAGAAGGCGCGCACGTGGCGGTCACCGACCACGCCCTGGCGCCAGCGGCCGCGGTCGCCGACGAGCTGGCGGCCCGCGGCCTGAGCGCACGGGCGTGGAAACTGGACGTCTCCGACGCCGCGGAGATTACCGCCGTCGTACCGCAGATCGCTGCGGAACTGGGCGGGCTCGACGCCGTGATCAACAACGCCGGCATCTCGGCCTTCTCGCCGATCGACAGCGATGACTACGAGGTGGTGTGGGACCGCTCGCTGGCGATCCTGCTCAGCGCCCACCAGCGGGTGATCCGCGCAGCCCTGCCGTTCCTGCGCGCCTCGCCCGCCCCGCGGATCGTCAACATCGCCTCGACCGAGGCGCTGGGGGCGACGGCGATGGACAGCCCCTACGCGGCGGCCAAGGCCGGGGTCACCGGCCTGACCCGGGCGCTGGCGGTGGAGCTGGGCCGCGAAGGGATCACGGTCAACTGCATCTGCCCCGGGCCGATCGCCACCGGCATGACGGCGGCCATCCCGGACGACCAGAAGGCGGTGTTCGCCAAACGGCGCACGGCGCTCGGCCGCTACGGCCAGCCCGACGAGGTCGCCCACATCACCCTGAGCCTATGCCTGCCGGCGGCCTCCTACATCACCGGCGTGACCATTCCGGTGGACGGAGGCCTGATGGCGCGCAACGCCTGACGCGTTCGCCGCACCCCGGTTGATTGACCGCATTCCTTGTATGACGTACAAATAACGTCATGTCGAAGGTGCAACCCCTGAAGGCGATGCGGGCGGTGCGCGAGCCGGGCAAGCGGATGCGTTCGCGCCTGCTCGACGCGGCCGTGACGCTGTTCAAGGACCAGGGGCTGGCGGGCGTGGCGGTGGCCGACATCGCCGCGGCGGCCGGCGCGTTCCCCAGCCAGATCACCTACTACTTTCGCACCAAGGAGGCCCTGTTCGTCGAGGCCGCCTGCCGCGAGGTGCTCTATGTCGCCCGCCAGGCTGAAGAGGCCGCCGCCGGGGCGGCCAGCGGGCCGCACTACAACCGCGTGCTGGTCGAGACCGTGATCGGATCGCCGGGCCTGGCGCTGTTCGTCGAGGCGCTGTCCCTGACCCGCCGGCGGCAGGACCTGGTCCCGCAGGTCGAGCGCACGTTCGAGCGGCTGCACGCCCAGGGCGACCGCGCCTATGCCGAGACCAAGGCAAGGCGCGGCTGGAGCGGCGGCGATGACCCAGCCGTCACCGCACGGCGGTTCTGGACCCTGGGCCTAGGAGTGGCCCTGCGCGACGGGGCGACCGGCGCCACCACGCAGGAAGCCGTCGACGAGATGCTCGCCCTGATGCGGCACGGCGCCAACGGAGGACACGACTGATGGCCGCGGCCGCCCGCCTTTCGCCCAAGGACTTCTTCACCGACCAGGAATGGGCGCCGATCTCGGCCCGCTCGTCCTGGCGCGGCCCGGCCATGATCGCCCACGCCTGGGCGCTGATCCTGGCGGCCGGCGCGATGGTCGTGGTCTGGCCGCTGACCCTGCCGCTGGCGGTGATGATCATCGGCACGCGCCAGCTCGGGCTGGCGATCCTGATGCACGACGCCGCCCACGGCGCCCTGCACAAGAACCTGAAGGTCAACGACTTCCTCGGCGAGTGGCTGACGCCCGGCGGCCTGCACCGCTACCGGCCCTATCACCTGACGCACCACCGCTTCGCCCAGCAGGGCGAGGACCCCGACCTGGTGCTGTCGGCGCCATTTCCGATCACCCGTCTGTCGCTGCGCCGCAAGATCATCCGCGACCTGACCGGCCAGACCTTCTTCAAGCAGCGGTTCGGGGGCCTCGTCGCCAAGCTGAAGAAGCGCAAGGCCGGTGACCCGCTGCTTCCGATCATCGTCCAGGAGATCAAGGACAAGCGCCGCTGGCTGGGGTTCGGCCTGATCGTCACGGCCTTGGGGGCGCCGTTCGGCCTATGGTGGGCCTGGCCGGTGCTATGGGTGCTGCCGCAGGCGACCTGGCTGCCGCTGGTCACCCGGCTGCGCAACATCGCCGAGCACGCCTGCATCGACGTGGGCGAGCCCGACCCCATGCGCCAGGCGCGCACCACAAAGGCCGGTTTCGTCGAGCGGCTGCTGATCGCGCCCTACTATGTGAACTATCACTGCGAGCATCACATGTTCATGCATGTGCCCTGCTACAACCTGCCCCGCGTGCATCGCCTGCTGCGGGCCAAGGGCGTCGGCGAGCAGATGCTGATCGAGCCGGGCGGCTACCTGAAGGTGCTGGCGCTGGCGGCCGGCAAGGCCGCATAGCACCAGCCTCTTGAAGCTTGTCGCGCTGATCCGAATCGTCGTCGGCAAGGCCTCCAACGCCATGGCGTCGCCGCAGCGCCTCCGGGAGTCCCATGACCCAAGCGACCTTTGTCATTAGCCCCCAGACCTTCCTGAACGGCCTCGTCGTATTGGAGACCCCCTTCAGGGTCATGGCGAACGTCGTCCTGAACAACGTCCGGGGCGGGGCCTTTTCCTACATCTCGCCGCAGACCACGCTGCACTACACGGACATTGGGCGATACTGCTCCATCGGGGACCATGTTTCGGTCCTTACGGACCACCCCCTCGACGGGTTGACCACGAGTCCTTTCGCCTACGAGAAGCTGTTCCCCAGCCCCTTCGACGGCCCGCCTGTCGCGAGCTTCGAGAAACTGAAGCGAACGACCATCGGCAACGACGTGTGGATCGGCGCCGGCGTGAAACTGAAGACCGGCCTCACCATCGGCGACGGCGCCGTGATCGCCGCGGGCGCCGTGGTGACCAAGGACGTGCCGCCCTACGCCATTGTCGGCGGCGTTCCGGCCAGGACGATCCGCTACCGCTTCGATGAAGCCATGATCGAACGGCTCCGCGGCCTCGAATGGTGGCGCTACAACCTGATCGGTCAGGCTTTCGACCTGGCGAACCCCGCCAAGGCCGTCGACGAGATCGAGGCCGCCGTCCGCGAAGGACGCCTGACGCCGCACGCGCCGGAATGGTGGAGTTTCAAGAAGACGGACAACGCCATCAGGAGAGAACGCGCCTAGCGGCCCGCCTTCTTGCGCGCCGAGCGGAGCTGGAAGGCCAGGAACAGCAGCACCGCGCCGAACACCAGGCCGTAAATCCCCAGCCACCAGGTCAGCACCACGGCGCCGGCCATCGGGGCGAGGATCAGCACGACCCCGAACAGCAGCGAGACCACCGCCGAGAAGGCCAGCCAGCCACGCGCAGGCACCGGGCCGCGCCGCATGGCGGTGACCAGCTTCACCCCGCCGGCGAACAGCGCCCAGACCGCGACGATGGCGACGAACGCGACCATGCCCAGGCCCGGCATGAAGAACAGGACCAGGCTGGCGACAATGTTGGCCACGCCCTCGAGCGCCAACACCCCCCAGGAGTGCCGCGCGCGCATCGCCTTGAAAGCGCTGGCGATCGCGAGAAAGCCGTCGGCCATCAGGTAGATCGAGAACACCAGCACCAGCGACAGCGCCGTCGTGACCGGGGCGAACAGCGCTAGCAGCCCGAACAGCACCCCGATGACCCCGCGCAGGGCGATCGCCTGCCAGGAGACGCCCTCGAACATAAAGCTCAGCACAGGGTTTGGGGACCGCAATCCTTGATCCGTCGTCATGGCCTTCTCCCGCTTGGAGGGAAAAAGGCGAAAACTGGGCATTAGGTTCCCGCCGATGGTGCGCGCACGTCCCACTCGCCCATGCTAGGGGGCGCGGGTGATTATCCAGACCCAGGAAGGCCGCCGCGCCTTCATCCTCGAAAACACCCGCATCCAGCCGCCGCCGCACACGCCGGAGCTGAGCCTGCATCTGGCCGACGAGGTCACGCCGATCTGGCGCCTGACCGAGGAGGCTCTGGCCGAGATCGGCCTGCCGCCGCCGTTCTGGGCCTTCGCCTGGGCCGGCGGCCAGGCGCTGGCGCGCTACGTCCTCGACCATCCCGACGAGGTCGCCGGCAAGCGCGTCGTCGACTTCGCGTCGGGCTCCGGCATCGTCGGCATCGCGGCGATGCGAGCGGGCGCAGGCCACGTGCTGGCCACCGACATCGACCCGTTCTGCGGCGCGGCCCTAGCGGTCAACGGCGAGCTCAACGGCGTGCTGATCGACTTCACCGACCAGAACCTGCTGGACGTCCCGCCGCCCGACGTCGACGTCATCCTGGCTGGCGACATCTGCTACGAGAAGCCGCTGGCGACGCAGGTGATGGACTGGCTGGCCGCCGCCCATGTGCGTGGGACCCGAGTGCTGATCGGTGATCCGGGCCGCAGCTACTTCCCGCGCGTCGGGCTGGAGAAGCTGGCCGAGTACGAGGTGCCGACCACCCGCGAACTCGAGGACCGCGAAGTCAAGAAAACCGCCGTCTGGACTCTGCCGGCCTGACCGCGCAACCTGGAACGAATTGAGAACTCGATAGCGGAGAGCGCCATGCGCGAAGACGGCAAGATCGACTACGTGGAGCTGCCGGGCGGCGATCTGGTCTCCACCAAGCGCTTCTATCAGTCGGCCTTCGGCTGGAGCTTCACCGACTACGGCCCCAGCTACGCCGCGTTCGAGGAAGGGCTGGACGGCGGCTTCGACGCCGACGCCGCGGCCCAGACGGACAAGCCCCTGGTGGTGCTCTACGCTCACGACCTAGAGGCCATGGCCGCCAAGGTGCAGGCCGCCGGCGGCGTCATCGTCAAGCCGATCTTCAGCTTCCCAGGCGGCAGACGCTTCCACTTCCGCGATCCGTCCGGGAACGAGCTAGCGGTCTGGTCAGAGAGCTAGCGGTGAGCGAGTACGCTGTTTGATTGCGGAACGCCCGCTCGGCTCAGGAGGCCCTCCAGTACTGTAGAGGGCCCAGCATAATCGACGGCGCCGACCCCCCCGCCATCCAGATAGACCGCGACACGGCTACACTCGTCGCAAACTAGATAGTCGTAGACGCGACCATCCGCGACGATGCGTAGAGCTTGTCGGGGCTGGAAACATGCGACCAGCCATTCGTTCTCGACGATGCCGTCAGCGATCTGGCGAGTCGCCTTGACCGTATCGGCGGGTCCGAGTCGCGCCTTTCCTAAGATCGCATAGCCGTTGAGGCGCGGAAGCTCGACATCGCTTGTGACGGGCTGAAGGGAATAAAGGGTCGCGGCCCGCGCACTCGTCAGAACAACGAGAGCTCGCGCCATCTCGGGCTCACGCTCGCCGCGAACACAGCCGCTCAAGATGCAAGCGACAACACCCAATGTCAGCAAAGCCCGCCCAATCACATGATCCCCGTCGCCGAACCGTCACGCGCCTTCGCTATCGTCCGCCGCCGGACGATGACGGGAGACGGGCGCCATGGGCAAGAGCTGCGGCGAGTGCGGCATGTGCTGCAAGCTGCTGGCGATCCAGTCGCTGGACAAGCCGGCCGGCGCCTGGTGCGGGCACTTCAAGCGCGCGGCCGGATGCGGCGTCTATGAGGAGCGGCCGCCCGCCTGCCGCGGCTTCGTCTGCCTGTGGCTGGACAGCGAGAAGCTGGACGAGGCCTGGCGACCCGACCGGGCCAAGTTCCTGATGTACACCGAGAAGGACGGCCAGCGGCTAAACGTCATCGTCGATCCGAACCACCCGGGGGCCTGGAAGCGCGAGCCCTACTACCGCCGACTGAAGGCGATGTCGGAACTGGCGCTGGGGGGGCGCGAGCTGGTGGTGTGCGTCGGCGACCGGCGGATCGTCGTCTTTCCGCACGAGGACGTCGACCTGGGCCTGGTCGATCCGGAGCACAAGCTGGTCAGCGGCTACGCCGAGCGCGACGGCATAATGGTCCCGTACGCGATGATCCTGAGCGACGTGGCCAGCGACTAGGTCAGTTGGGAGATCATCGTCGGATCGCAGGACGAGGCGAGCGCCACGCCCGCACGATCCCTGGCCAGGGGCAACAGCCCCTCGTCCGCCTTCGCCGACGGCAAGGTCATCGCATAACAGGCCTCGGCCGGGCCGCTCATCGCGCCCAGCAGCCGGACCATGTCCTGCTCAAGCATCCAGGTTTCGGCGGCGATCTCGTCGGGCGACGCCTGCTGGCCCGCCATCTGGCTGAAGGCCAGAACGGCGAGCAAGGCCGCCGACGCCGCCAAGGCGTCGATTGTTCGCATGTCTATCCCCAAGCGCGGCATATAGCCGAGCCGCGCCCCAAAGGGCAATCGGACGTGGGCGGAAAGTCCCTGTGACAAGGCGTAAGCCGCCGCACAACACCCGCACCCGGGGCAAACTTCGCCTTATAGTGCCGCCAGGTCGAGCATTCGTTTTCCGGAGTAGCCATGCGCCGCCGCACCTTCCTCGCCGCCCTGCCCGCATCGGCCCTAGCCAGCGGGGCCTTGGCGCAGAGCCGCGCCGACAACCCCAACCGCGATCGCCCCGACGTGCACGGCGGCGACCGCATCGACGGGGCCACCTTCGCTTCGCGCAGCGCCGCCTGGGGCGCACACGGCGCGGCGGCCACCGCCCATCCGCTGGCCAGCCTGGCGGCGCTCGACGTCCTGCGGCTCGGCGGTTCGGCGGTAGATGCGGCGATCGCCGCCAACGCCGTGCTGGGTCTGGTCGAGCCGATCGCCTGCGGCATCGGCGGCGATTGCTTCGTCATGGTCTGGGATCCGAGGACCCGTCGGGTCGAGGGGCTGAACGGCTCGGGACGCAGCCCCAAGGGGCTGTCGCTGGAGACCGTGCGCGGCCGGGCCAGCAACGGCCTGATCCCCTCGTACGGCGCGGTCTCAGTCAGCGTGCCGGGCGCGGTGGACGCCTGGTGGACCCTGCACCTGCGCTACGGGAAGCTGCCGTGGAAGGACCTGTTCGCGCCGGCGATCATCTACGCCGAGGAGGGACACGCGGTGTCCCAGAATGTCGCCTACTACCTGGACCGATCGCTGAAGAACTTCACCCGCCCTGACGCCGGGATCGAGGAAACTGAGAACTTCAGGAAGGTCTGGGCCCCAGACGGCCGCACACCGAAGGAAGGCGAGATCTTCAAGAACCCGGCGCTGGGCCGCACCTATCGGCAGATCGCCGCCAACGGGCGCGACGGCTTCTACGGCGGCGAGGTCGCCCAGACCATCGAGGCCTATTTCAAGCGGATCGGCGGCTGGATGACCAAGGCCGACCTGGCCGCCCACCACGCGCGCTGGGATCCGCCGCACAAGGTCAACTACCGCGGCGTCGACGTCTGGGGCCTGTCGCCCAACAGCCAGGGCCTGGCTACGCTGCAGATGCTGAACATCATGGAGACCTTCGATTTGAAGGCGATGGGCTTCCAGTCGGCGGCGGCGATCCATCATGCCGTCGAGGCCAAGCGCCTGGCCTTCGAGGATCGCGCCAGGTTCTACGCCGACCCCGACTTCTACAAGACGCCGACCGAATGGCTGCTGTCGAAGGAGTACGCCCGAGAGCGGGCCAAGCTGATCTCGCCCGGCAAGATCCTGACGCCGGCGTTCCCAGGCCAGGCCCCGAGCCGGGGCGACACCACCTACTTCACCACCGCCGACGCCAACGGGATGATGGTGTCGATCATCCAGTCGAACTATCGCGGCATGGGCTCGGGCCTGTCGCCCGACGGCCTGGGCTTCATGTTCCAGAACCGCGGCGAACTGTTCGCGCTGGAGGACGGCCACGCCAACATCTACGCGCCCGGCAAGCGGCCCTTCCAAACCATTATCCCGGGGTTCGCGACCAAGGGCGGCGATCCGTGGCTGTCGTTCGGCGTGATGGGCGGCGACATGCAGCCCCAGGGCCAGGCGCAGATCATCTCCAACATGGTCGACTTCGGCCTGGGGGTGCAGGAGGCGGGCGACAGTCCGCGCTGGCATCACGGCGGATCGAGCGAACCGACCGGAGAAGCGCAGAAGGGAACCGGGGTGCTCAACCTCGAAACCGGCGTGCCGGAAGCGACCAAGGCCGCGTTGGCGGCCATCGGCTGGACGCTCGCGCCCGATCCCGGCGGCTACGGCGGCTATCAGGCCATCGAACGCTGGCCCGGCCGCTATGCCGCCGCGACCGAGATGCGCAAGGACGGCGTGGCCCTGGCCTACTGATGGAGCCGACCTTCTTCGCGACGCCGCAGGCGTTCCGCGCCTGGCTTGAGGCCAACCACGAGACCGCGACCGAGCTCTCGCTGGGCTTTCGCAAACGGAGCACGGGGCTGGCCTCTATCACCTGGCCGCAGGCGGTCGATCAGGCCCTGTGCTTCGGCTGGATCGACGGGGTTCGCCATTCCATCGACGGCGAAAGCTATCGCATCCGGTTCACGCCCCGCCGGCCGAAAGGCATCTGGAGCCAGGTGAACATCCGCCGGATCGAGGAACTTCGCGCCCTGGGCCTGGTCCACCCTGCCGGACTGACCGCGTTCGAGGCCGGCAGGGGCCGCACCAACGAGTATTCGCACGAACGCGGCGTCCAGGACTTTTCCGACAGCGAGACCGCCCTCTTCCAGGCGAACGCACCCGCATGGGCCGCCTTCCAGGCCTTCCCGCCATCCTACCGTAAGGTCGCCGTCCACCGCGTGGTCAGCGCCAAGGGCGCAGAGACCCGCGCCAAGCGGATGGCGATCTTGATTGACGCCTGCGCGGACGGAGTGAAGCTGGTGTCGGCGACCAAGAGGGAAACGCCATGACCCCCGACGAAGTCCGCGAACTCATCCTGGCGTTTCCAGACGCCGAGCAAGGCACGTCCTACGGCCAGCCGTCCTACAAGGTGAACGGCAAGTTCTTCACCCGCCTGCGCAGCGAGGACCATAGCCTAGTGCTGCTCGACGTCAGTCACGACGAACGCGAGATGCTGATGGAAGCCGAACCGGCGACCTTCCACATCACCCCGCACTACAAGGACTATCCAAGCGTGCTGGCCCGTATTGAGCGCCTGCATCCCGGATCGCTGCAGAACTTCCTCGAACGCCGCTGGCGCAAGATCGCCCCCAAGAAGCTGGTCAATGCGCGAGACGCAGGCGGCTGAAGCTCCGGCGCATGATTTCTTGGAACGGAGATGGCGCGGATTCGCTCTGAGGGGCGATGCTCCACGCACCGCCGCGACGCCAACGGACAGGAGGTCCCCATGGCCCAGCCGAAACCGCTCGAACGCTTCGAGTTCGAGGAGACTGACGAGGGCTATCTTCTGACCGTGGCCGGCGCCGGCGGCGAGCCGGTTGCGCTCGAAGTCTCACCCGACCAGATGGACGCCATCATCGACGCCCTGAACGACGTCCTAGGCGGCGACGACGACTTCGACGATGACGACGACTGACTAGCGGATCGCCATGCCGGTCCGCACCTGGGCCGACGCCTGGGCGAGGGTCTCGCGGTAGCAGTCCGAGCGTGCGACGGCCTGCTTGACCATCCGGACGCTGCCGGCGTGCGCGCCGCACACTTCGAGTGCGGCGGTCTCCAGGCGCCTTTGAAGGCGCTCGACGTCGGCCGGACGGCCAAGATCGAGGTCGCCGACCCGCACGACGGTGGAACCGTATCCGGCGGGAGCGGCGACTGCAGCACCCGCGGCGAGCGCGAGCGCAGTCGATACTGCGATGATTTTGAGCATGACGTTTCCCTACTGCCGAAATAAGTCGCAGCGGTGGGGCTCTGCGGCCTCATTACGCCACAACACTTGACAGATATTGGGTTTGCGGCCGCCGCGCCACCGAAAATGGGCGGCTAGAATTCGTCTTCCATGGCCGAGCGGAACTGCTCGAAGATCTCCGCGGCGCGCTCGTCGCTGGACTGTTCGGGCTCCGGCTCGGGCGGGGGCGTCGCCATGCCGACGAGCCGGCCCGCCACCGCGCCGTTCTGGACCAGCAGGAGCTCCTCGCCCGCCTCGACGGCGGCCAGCACCTGGGCGAGCTTGGGCGGGAGATCGTCGAGATCGATGCGCTTCATGACCCGCCGATTTTACCGGCGTCGTGCAGGTGACACCAGAGCCGCCCCGCCCTAGACCAATCGCCAGCACGAATGGAGAGCGCATGGCCTATCGGTCGCTGAGGGATTTCATCGCCAAGCTGGAAGCGGCGGGCGAACTGGTGCGGGTGACCGAGCCGGTCTCCAGCGTGCTGGAAATGACCGAGATCCAACGCCGGCTGCTGGCGACCGGCGGCCCGGCGGTGCTGTTCGAGAACGTCGTGCGCGCCGACGGCGAGCGCTCGACCATGCCCTGCCTGGTCAACCTGTTCGGGACGGTGAAGCGCGTGGCTATGGGCGTGACCCTGGAAGGCCAGGAGCGCACCACCGCCGGTGAGTTGCGCGAGGTCGGCGAACTGCTGGCCTTCCTGCGCAGCCCCGAGCCGCCGCGCGGCCTCAAGGACGCCTTCGAGATGCTGCCGCTGGCCAAGACGGTGATGTCGATGCGCCCGGCGACTGTGAAGAAGGCGCCAGTGCAGGATGTGGTCTGGACCGGCGACCAGATCGACCTCACCAAGCTCCCGATCCAGACCTGCTGGCCGGGCGAGCCGGCGCCGCTGATCACCTGGCCGCTGGTGGTGACCAAAGGGCCGTCCGACGACCGCGAGGACGACTACAACCTCGGCATCTACCGCATGCAGGTGCTGGGCAAGGACAAGACCATCATGCGCTGGCTGGCGCACCGCGGCGGTGCGCAGCACCACCGGCGCTGGAAAGCGGCCGGCAAGCCCGACGCCCTGCCCGCCGCCGTGGTGATCGGCGCAGATCCAGGCACCATCCTGGCGGCAGTGACGCCGGTGCCCGAGACGCTGTCGGAATACCAGTTCGCCGGCCTGATGCGCGGCGCCAAGGTCGACCTGGTTCAGGCCAAGACGGTGCCGCTGCTGGTGCCCGCCCAGGCCGAGATCGTGATCGAAGGCCACGTCATGCTGGACGAGTACGCCGACGAAGGGCCGTACGGCGACCACACCGGCTACTACAACTCGGTCGAGCAATTCCCGGTGTTCAAGGTCAGCGCCATCACCATGCGCAAGGACCCGATCTACCTGACCACCTTCACCGGCCGGCCGCCGGATGAACCCAGCGTGCTGGGCGAAGCGCTGAACGAGGTGTTTATTCCGCTGCTGCGCCAGCAGTTCCCGGAGATCATCGACTTCTGGCTGCCGCCAGAGGGCTGCTCGTACCGCATCGCCGTGGTCTCGATGAAGAAGGCTTATCCCGGCCACGCCAAGCGCGTGATGATGGGCGTCTGGAGCTTCCTGCGGCAGTTCATGTACACCAAGTGGGTGATCGTCGTGGACGACGACATCAACGCCCGCGACTGGAAGGACGTCATGTGGGCGCTCTCGACCCGCATGGATCCTGCGCGCGACATCACCCTCGTCGAGGGCACGCCCATCGACTATCTCGACTTCGCCTCGCCCGAGAGCGGCCTCGGCTCGAAGATCGGCCTCGACGCCACCAACAAGTGGCCGCCGGAAACGCATCGCGAGTGGGGCGAGAAGCTCGGCATGGACGAGGCGACGGTCGCCGCCGTTACCGAGAAGTGGGCGCGCCTGGGCCTGCCCGGGAGCGGCGATCCGGTATAGTCGGCCTGCAGATCCGCCGGGGGGCGACAAGGAGATGCGCTTGAAGTTCGCACCGATCCTGCTGGCCGGCCTGACCGCCGCCTGCGCCCCGCCCACGAAGTCCGAGGCGCAGGGCGCCCAGCCGCCCGCCGCCCAGATCGCTCAGACCACAGAGGCCGCGCAGGCCGCCGGTCTGCACTTGGACTTCCCCGTCGCCTGCACGGTCGGATCGAGCTGCGAGGTCCAGAACTACGTCGACCGCGACCCTGGCCTCGAAGCGAAGGACTATCGCTGCGGCTCCAGCACCTACGAGGCGCATGGCGGCGTCGACATCCGCATTCCCGACATGGCCGCCCAGGCCGCCGGCGTCGACGTGCTGGCCGCCGCGGCCGGCAAGGTGGCGCGCCTGCGCGACGGGGTGGCCGACGTCTCGGTTCGGACCCGTGGCGCGGCGGCCCTTCAGGGCCAGGATTGCGGCAACGGCGTCGTCATCGACCACGGCCAGGGCTGGGAGACCCAGTACTGCCACCTGGCGCAAGGCAGCCTGAAGGTGAAAGTCGGCGATGCGGTCGCCGCCGGAACCCCGATCGCGCGCATCGGCCTGTCGGGGAATACCGAGTATCCGCACCTGCACCTCACCGTCCGCAAGGACGGCGTCATGGTCGCCCCCTCCTCGCCCGAGCCTGGCTGCGATCCGGCGCGACGCGGCGTCGGTCTTTGGACGCCGCACGCGGCGCGGGCCATGGCGTATAAGTCCGGTGCGGTGCTGAACGCCGGCTTCGCGGCCGACGCCGTCGACATGGCGACCATCGAGGCCGGTGGGATCGCCCCGCCGGGCCGGCAAACGGCGCTGGTCGCCTATGTCCGCGCCATCAACCTGCAGGGCGGCGACGTGCAGGAACTGACCCTCGCCGGCCCCGATGGCCGGGTCCTGGTGTCCAGCGCCCAACCGGCCCTCGAGCGGGCCAAGGCGCAGTACATGCTCATCGCCGGCAAACGCGCCCGGCCCGCCGGCTGGCCGCCGGGCCGCTACGTCGCGACCTATATCGTGCGGCGGGGCGGCAAGGCCGTGATCTCCCGGGACTTCGCCATCGTGCTTTGAGCAGGGCCAGCCCCGCCCTTGCCCTTTTCGTAAAACCAAGCCCAACTGTGCGCCTTCGCGGGGGCGAATGAAGGACAATCGAATATGGACGCCGTGACATCCGGCCACGCCGCGGCCCTATGGGTCGGGCTGCACCTGATCCTGTTGCTGGTGCTGTCGCTGCTGGTCGTGCGCCAGCGACGCCGGCACAAGGTGGCGCTGGGCGACGGCGGGGTCCCGGAACTGGCGCAGGCGATCCGCGCCTTCGGCAACGCAACCGAGTATGTCCCCGCCGCCATGGTCGGCATCGCGGTCCTGGCCATGGTCGAGGCCCCGCCGCTGGCCGTGCACCTGACCGGCCTTTTGCTGTTCGTCGGCCGCGGCCTGCACGCCTTCGGCCTGTCGCGCAGCGGCGGCTCCTCGTTCGCCCGATCGATCGGCGTCACCCTGACCTGGCTGGCCTATGTCTTCGCCAGCGTCGCCCTGCTGTTCTACGCCATCACGTGAGCCGCAGCTTGCCGCGAGGCGCGCATCCCGCCATATGGCCTTGATGGACGAAAACCTGCTCGCCGATGTCGTCTCCGCCGCGCTCAAGGCCGGCGCAGACTCCGCCGAAGCCGTGGGGGCGCAGCGCGCCGCCCTCGGCATCAATGTTCGCATGGGCGCACTGGAGGAGGTCGAGCGCGAGGAAAGCCGCGACCTCGGCCTGCGGGTCTTCGTCGGCCAGCGGCAGGCGACGGTTTCCGGTTCCGACATCTCGGCCGAGGCGCGCGCCAAGCTGATCGAGCGCGCTGTGGCGATGGCCAAGCTGGCGCCGGAGGATCGCTACGGCGGCCTGGCGCCGCAGGATCGACTGGCCAAGGGCCCCTTCGCCGAGCTCGACCTCTACGACCCGCAGGAACCCTCGCCCGAGGCCCTGGAGGACGTCGCACGCGCCGCCGAGGACGCCGCCCGCGCCAACCCCAAGGTCACCAATTCCGACGGCGGCTCGGCCTCGGCCTCATCGTCCCACTGGCGGCTGGTCACCTCGAGCGGCTTCTCGGGCGTCTACCAGGCCTCGGCCTTTTCGATCACCGCCTCGGCGATCGCCGGCGACGGCGAGACCATGGAAAGCGGCTATGACGGCCGCTCGACCCGCTGGCGCGACGATCTGCCGAGCGCCCGCTCGATCGGCGAAGAGGCTGGCCGGCGGGCCGCCCAGCGCCTGGGCGCGCGCAAGATCGACTCCACCACCGCGCCGGTGATCTTCGAAAACCGCGTGGCCATGTCGCTGATCAGTCCGCTGATCGGCGCCATCGCCGGGCCCTCGATCGCGCGCGGCACTTCGTTCCTCAAGGACAAGCTGAACGCCCAGCTGTTCTCCAAGGGCGTGAACATCGTCGATGATCCGCACAGGGTGCGCGGCCTCGGCTCCTCGCCGTTCGACGACGAAGGCGTCGCCAACCGCCGCTGGGCGCTGATCGAGGACGGGGTGCTGACCACCTGGATCATGAACGCCTCGTCGGCCCGGCAGCTGGGCCTGGAGACGACCGGCCACGCCTCTCGCGGACTGGCCGGCGCGCCGGGAGTGTCGACCACCAACCTCACCGTGGAGCCAGGCGTCGCCAGCCAGGCTGAACTGATCGCCCAGGCCGGCAAGGGCCTGCTGATCACCTCGATGTTCGGCCCCTCGCTGAACGGCAACACCGGCGACTGGTCGGTCGGCTGCTCGGGCTTCTGGTTCGAGAACGGCGAGTTGGCGTACCCGGTCGCCGAGATCACCGTCGCCGGGAACCTGATCGACATCTACAGCCGGCTGGTTCCAGGCGCAGACCTCGAGATCCGCGGCTCGGCCAACGCGCCGTCGCTGCTGGTCGACGGCCTGGCGATCGCCGGGCGCTGATGACGGATCCCGCCCAGGACCTCGAACTGATCTGCCAAGCGGCGTTCGACGCCGGGGCCCTGGCCCTGAAGCTGCGCCGCGAGGGCCTGGAGACCGCCTACAAGGAAGGCGACTCGCCGGTCACCAACGCCGACCTGGCCACCGACGCGCTGATCAAGCAGATCCTGACCAGCGCCCGCCCCGACTATGGATGGCTGTCGGAAGAGACCGCCGACGATCCGGTCCGTCGCTCGCGGCGGCGGCTGTTCGTCGTCGATCCGATCGACGGCACCCGGGCCTTCATCAAGGATCGACCCTGGTGGGCGGTCTCGGTCGCCGTGGTCGAAGACGACAAGCCGATCGCCGGGGTGGTCTTCGCGCCGGACCTCGACGAGACCTACTGCGCGATCGCCGGCGGCGGCGCG
Source organism: Phenylobacterium sp. NIBR 498073 (assembly GCF_027286305.1). Lineage (NCBI taxonomy): Bacteria > Pseudomonadati > Pseudomonadota > Alphaproteobacteria > Caulobacterales > Caulobacteraceae > Phenylobacterium > Phenylobacterium sp. NIBR 498073. Next base: position 937,674 of record NZ_CP114599.1, on the reverse strand, counting down.
ACCCTGAACGGCCAGCACGTCCGCGCCTCGCAGCGCGACACGGTCGAAGGCTGCGGCATGGTCGGCGACGCCCGCATGTTCGCCCATCCCGCCTGGCCGACGCCGTGGCCGCAGATGCGCATCGAGGCCCGCAACTCCACCGCCTACCGGATGTGCGTAATCGCCGCCGGCGCCTTCGACGCCACCCTGGCGCTGGTCGCCAAGTACGACTGGGATCTGGCCGCCGCCGACCTCATCGCCCGCGAGGCCGGAGCCTTCGTCGGCGATCATCTTGGCCGCCCGTTCGTGTATAATGGCGCAAAACCCGCGCAACCGAGCCTCGTTTGCGCCGCTCCGCGATTGGCCCCATTGATCCTGGAGCGCGTACGGCATATCGACCTACCCAACTGACCATTTTGGGGAACATCATGCCCGAGAAGCAGCTTCTGCACCTCGTCATCGGCGGAGAACTTGAGGATCTGGAGCACAACACGTTCCGCGATCTGACGAAGATCGACCTCGTCGGCGCCTACGCCAGCCACGGCGAGGCGGTCGCCGCCTGGCGCCGCAAGGCGCAGGAGACCGTCGACAACGCGCACATGCGCTATTTCGTGATCCACGCCCACAAGCTGCTGGATCCCGATAAGGACCCGCAGGAAGACTAGGGCGCCAAGCCTCCCCTCAGGGGGAGGCTATTCCCGCTTCAGGACGCCCTCGGTGAGCAGCCGGCCCCACATGTTGGCGCGGAAGTCGGCCTTGATGCCCGCCTCGTCATAGGCGTCGCTGTCGACCCACTCCAGGAACGTCTGCCCCTTGGGCTCGCCCTCGGCCAGATAGCGCTCGAAGGTGTAGTCCAGCACGCCGGTCTTGCCCTGCTTCACATGCAGGTAGCGGATATGCAGCTGATCCAGCGCCTCGCGGATCGGCAGCCCCTTGCGGAAGTGCATGTAGAACACGCTCATGATGCCGGCCCGGTCCGCCCCGGACTTGCAGTGCATCAGGGCCGGATATTCGATCGTCTCGAACAGTTCCTTGGCGCCGTGGACTCGGGCGCGGCTCGGCACCTCGCGCGAGGTGATCGTGAAATCCACCAGCTTCAGGCCCAGGCGCTCGCAGGCGTCCTTCTCCAGCGCATGGAAGCTGGCGTCGAACCCGCCGCGCAGGTTGATCACCGTCTTGATGCCGCGCTTCTTCCACTCGGCCAGTTGATGGGGCCAGGGCTGGTTGGTGCGCACCAGCTCGTCGCTGATCCAATGGGCGTTGGAAAAGCCCAGGCGCAGATAAGCGTGATCCTTCCAGAGATAGTCCAGATAGGTCGCGACGCGCCCCTTGGGCGTGGTGAGGTCGAAATCGGCCAAGCGAGCTTCCTGCATTGCGCGCGCCTAGATAGGCGGTTCGGGACGCCAGCGGAAGCCGAGCGCGACGTCTGGTCCTAGGTCACTGGCTTCAGCACGGCCGTGAACCCTGCGACCTTGCCGCTGCTGGGCATCAGGGCGCAGGTGAAGGTGAAGTCGCGCCACGCCGAGCCTGAGCGCACCTGCCCCGCCCCGGTAAGGCTGCGGGTGCTGACCAGGGTCAGGGTCTTGGGGTCGTCGGTGCCCAGGAACACGCGATCGGCGTTGGGCACCTGCTTCTTCAGCGCCGGCAAAGCGGCCGGGCGACAGATCACCTCGGCCACCTTCTTGGCGTTGCTCCAGCCGCTCGCCAGGCGCCGTTCTTCCGGCGTCTTGAGGGCGGCGATGGACTTGGCGATCGCGGTGTTCTGGGCCCGCGACAGCTCGGGCTCCCGGCCAAGCGCGGCCGGCGGCGCGGCCGGCGGGGCCGGAACGGCAGGGATCGCCGGCGCGGCCTTGGCGGCGGCGGGCGGCGTGACCGCCTTTGCAGGCGGCGCGGCGGCGGCCTTGGCGGCGGGCGTGGCGGCGGGCGTGGCCGGGGTCGGCTGCCCGACCGCGACGGCGGGCGCCAACGCCAAGGCCAGGATGAATGCGACGGCGCGCATGACAGTCTCCATAGGGGCGACGACCACCGCCGCGCGCGCCCGATCGGGTGAGGATCGGCGGCACGCCACGGTTTCGCCCCGACCAACACCATATGCCGCCTTTGCGCCGGGCCAAGACGCCTTCTTGACTTCCCTGCGCCGAGAGCCGACCCCAGGACCGATGAGCGAGCCTGCCGCCGAACTGTCCACCCGCGCCGTCGTCGCCCGGATCGCACGCGTCTACATGGCGCCGCGCTGGAAGGGCTGGACCGTGGCCATGATCGCCGCGATCGCCGTGGCCTATCTGAGCGCCAGTCTGATCCAGATTCTTGAGCCGGCGATCAACGACCTGTTGGTTAATCACAAGCCCGGAACGCTGCTGGCGGTGCCGCTGACCATCGCCGGGCTGGCCCTCGCCCGCGGCCTGTCGCAGGTCATCCAGGCCACCCAGGTCAACCGCATCGGCAACGAGGTCGTCGGTCAGGTCCAGGTGCAGCTGTTCGGTAAGCTGGTGCGCGCCGACCTCGCCCGCCTGCGCGCCGGGCACACCGGCTCGTTCGTGTCGTCGGTGCTCTACGACGCCGGCCTGATCCGCGAGGCGGCCACCGCCGGGGTGATCAACTACACCCAGCACCTGCTGACCGTGATCGGGGCGATTGTCGTCATGGTCAGCAACGACCCGATGCTGTCGCTCACCCTCGTCGTGGCCGCGCCGCTGTCGACTTGGGTCATGCGCCGGTTCTCCAAACGCACGGTCAAGGCCACCAAGGGGGCCATGGCCGAGACCTCGGCGCTCTCGACCGCGATCATGGAAAGCCTCGACGGCGTGCGGGTGGTGAAGATCGAAAACCGCGAGGCCTATGAGGAAAACCGCGTCGCCGAGGTCGTGAAGCGCCGCCAGAAGTTCCTGGTCAAGGGCGCCAACGCCCGCGCCCGCGCCGCGCCCGCCACCGAGACCCTGATGACCCTGATCACCGCCGGGGTGATCGCCTACGCCGGCTGGCGATCGCAGTCTGGCGGCATGAACGTCGGGGCCTTCGTCGCCTTCATCGGCGCCCTGGGCCTGGCCTCGCAGTCGCTGCGCCAACTCGCCAACCTGCAGACGGTCATGGCCGAGGGTCTGTCGGCGGCGCGCCGCCTGTTCGCCGCGCTCGACGTCGAGCCCGAGGTCCGCGAACGGCCCGGCGCCAAGCCGCTGGTCATCACCGACGGCACGGTCGCCTTCGACGACGTCGGCTTCGCCTACAGCGCCGAGGACCGGCCGGCGCTGCGGGGTGTCAGCTTCGAGGTCAAGCGCGGCGAGACGGTCGCCCTGGTCGGCCCCTCGGGCGGCGGCAAGACCACGATCCTCAACCTGATCCCGCGCTTCTATGACGCCAGCAGCGGCAAGGTGACCATCGACGGGATCGACGTGCGCGACGTGACCCTCGCCTCGCTGCGCGACCATGTCGCCCTCGTCACCCAGGAGCCGTTCCTGTTCGACGAGACCATCCGCGCCAACATCGCCTACGGCCGGCCGGGCGCCACCCAGGAACAGGTGATCGAGGCCGCCAAGGCCGCGGCCGCCCACGAGTTCATCGGCGCCCTGCCCGAGGGCTATGACACCCTGGTCGGCGAGGCCGGCGCGCGGCTGTCCGGCGGCCAGCGCCAGCGCATCGCCATCGCCCGCGCCTTCCTCAAGGACGCGCCCATCCTGCTGCTCGACGAGGCCACCAGCGCCCTCGACACCGAGAGCGAGGCCCAGGTCCAGGCGGCGCTGTCGCGACTGATGCACGGGCGCGCCACCATCCTGATCGCTCACCGCCTGTCGACGGTGCGCGGCGCCGACCGCATCTATGTCATCGAGAAGGGCAAGGTGGTCGAGTCCGGCGACCACGCGGGCCTGATCAAGAAGCGCGGCCTCTACGCGCGGCTGGCCAAGAGCCAGGATCTCGACATGGAACCCGTGCTTTGAAGAACCTGCTGCGTAACCCCGGCGTGCAGACCTTTCTGAGCTGGCTGCTGTGGCTGCATCTGATCATCACGCTCAAAAGCCGCCGCTGGACGCACGACAACCTCGCCTGCGTGGAGCCGATCCTGCAGGACGGCAAACCGGCTGTGGCGTTGTTCTGGCACGGCAGCATCCCGCTGTGTCTTGGCCTGGCGCCCGTCTGGTGGCGGCGCGACAAGGTCCGCTGCATGGTCTCGCCCTCGGCTGACGGCGAGTTCATCGCCCAGGCCCTGTCGCGGGCCGGCTTTCCGGCCATCCGCACGTCCTCAGCCAAGAAGGGCGACACCAACAAGGCCCGCCAGGCGGTCGCGGCGATCCGCGAGGCCATCAACTGGGTCAACGGCGGCGGCGTGCTGATCGTCACCCCGGACGGCCCGCGCGGCCCGGCCGAGGTGATCGCCCCCGGCTCGCTGCAGATCGCCCGTAAGACCGGCGCGCCGATCTATCTGATGGGCCTGGCGGTCTCGCCGGCCATCGTGCTCGACACCTGGGACAAGGTCACCTTCGCCTGGCCGTTCGGCCGCGGGGCTACCGCCTGGGACGGCCCCTACTATGTGCCCGCCGACGCCGGCGAGGCCGAGATCGCGGCTCTGATCGAAGACCTGTCGGCCAAGCTGACCGCCACCACGCGGCGCGCCGAAGCCCTGGTCCGCCGACGTTGATCCTTCCGCGCCAGGGTGACACATAGAGCCATGGCGCACGACCACTCAGGCCATCGTCACGATGATCACGACCATGACCATGATCATGGCGCCCATGATCACGCCCACGGCCATTCCCACGGCCCTGGCGGTCATAGCCATGCCCCCAAGGACTTCGGCCGCGCCTTCGCCGTCGGGGTCGGGCTGAACTTCGCCTTCGTGCTGGCCGAGGCCGCCGTCGGCGTCTGGTCCGGGTCGCTGGCGCTGCTCGCCGACGCCGGGCACAACCTCTCGGACGTACTGAGCCTGTTGCTGGCCTGGGGCGCGACGATCCTGGCCAAGTCCGCCCCGACCTCGCGCCGCACCTACGGCCTGCGCAAGGCCACCATTCTCGCCTCGCTGGCCAATGCGGTGCTGCTGCTGGTCGCCGTCGGGGTCATCGTCTCCGAGGCCATCCACCGCTTCGCCGAGCCCGCGCCGATCGCCACCTGGCCGGTGATGATCGTCGCCGCCATCGGGGTGGTGATCAACACGGCCACGGCGCTGATGTTCATGAAGGGGCACGAGGACCTCAACATCCGCGGCGCCTTCCTGCACATGGCCGCCGACGCGGCGGTGTCGCTGGCCGTCATGATCGGCGCCGGCGCCATCGCGCTGACCGGCCTGTTGTGGATCGACCCGGCGCTCAGCCTGCTGATCGCCGCGGTGATCGTCATCGGCACCTGGGCGCTGCTGCGCGATTCGGTCGACCTCGTCCTGGACGCCGCCCCGCGCGGGATGGATGTCGAGGCTGTGCGCGCCTGGCTGCTGACGCGCCCGGGCGTCACCGAGGTCCACGACCTGCATATCTGGGCGATGAGCACCACCGAGACCGCCATGACCGCTCACGTCACGCGCCCCGAGAACGGCGACGGCGACGACTTTCTGCACGCGGCCTGCGAAGGCCTCGCCAGCAAGTTCGGCATTGGACATGCGACCCTCCAGGTCGAGACGGGGCACTCGGCGGCCTGCCGGCTCGCCAACGCCCACACGATCTGAGCCCGCCCCTTGCGTCCGCTTCCCCTCGCGCTCTACGCCGCCGCCACTGGGCTGGCCGAACCCCTGGCGCCCGGGCTCCTGCGCCGGCGCGCCGCCCGCGGCAAGGAGGACCCTGCCCGCATCGGCGAGCGCCTCGGCCGCGCCGGCGTCGCCCGCCCGCCAGGGCCGCTGATTTGGCTGCATGGGGTCAGCGTCGGTGAAAGTCTCTCACTGCTGCCGCTGGCCCAGGCGCTGGCGCGGCCTGGGCTGGCGCTCCTGGTCACTTCCGGGACCCGCACCTCGGCCGAACTTCTGGGCAAGCGCCTGCCGCCCGGCGCCATCCACCAGTATGCGCCGGTCGACGCGCCCGGCGCCGTTCGACGCTTTCTCGACCACTGGCGCCCGGACGCCGCCATCCAGGTCGAGAGCGAACTCTGGCCCAACCTGATCCTGGGGGCGAAGGCGCGCGGCGTGAAGCTGGCGCTGATCTCGGCGCGCATGACCCAGGCCAGCGCCGACGGATGGCGCCGCGCGCCCGCGGCGGCGCGGGCGGTGCTCGGCGCCTTCGACCTGATCCTGCCTCAGGACGCCGACACCGAGGCGCGGCTGCACGCCCTGGGCGCGACGACCGGGCCGCATCTGAACCTCAAGAACATCGGCGCGCCGCTGCCCGCCGATCCGGCGGAGCTCGAACGGCTGCGGGCTGCGATCGGCGATCGCCGGGTCATCCTGGCCGCCAGCACCCATCCGGGCGAGGACGAGATCATCGCCCGCGCCGCCGCCGGGACCGGCGCCTTGCTGATCGTCGCCCCACGCCATCCTGACCGCGGCCAAGCAGTCGCCGCGCTGCTGAGCCAGCTGGGCTATTCCACGGCGCGGCGGGCGGCGGGCGAGCCGCTGAGCGCCACGACCACCGCCTATGTGGCCGACACCCTGGGCGAGATGGGCCTGCTCTTCCGCGCCTGCGACGTCGTGGTGATGGGCGGCAGCTTCGTGCCCGGCGTCGGCGGCCACAATCCGCTGGAGCCGGCCCGGCTCGGGGTTCCGATCCTCACCGGTCCGGACGTGTTCAACGCCGCGGCCACCTACGAGGAGATGTTCGACCGCGTCGCCGCCATCCGCTGCGCCGGGGAAGCGGCCCTGGCCCGCGACCTGCGCGGGCTGCTGAACGAGCCGCTCATCGCGCCTCGGATCGGGCGCGCGGCGCTGGCCTACGCCGAACGCCAGGGCGCGGCGCTGGACCAGGCGCTGGCGCTGCTCAGCCCCCTGCTGCCGGCATGAAGCTCTCCACCCCACGCTGGTGGTACGTCCGCGAGGGCGCGCCCGCCCCGATCACCCGGGCTCTGCTGAAGCCGATGTCCTGGATCTGGACGGCGGCCACGGCGCGGCGCATGGCGCGCGCCCGGCCGGTCGATCCCGGGGCGCCAGTGATCTGCGTCGGCAACCTGACGGTCGGCGGCTCCGGCAAGACGCCGGTGGTGCGCGAACTGTTGCGCCGTCTGCCCGGCGCGCACGGCCTGTCGCGCGGCTACGGCGGCTCGGAGCACGGCCCGCTGCGGGTCGATCCGGCCCGCCACGCCGCCGCAGAGGTAGGTGACGAGCCGCTGATGCTCGCGGCCGAAGCGCCGATCTGGATCGCGCGCGACCGGGCCGCCGGCGCCCTGGCCGCCGTCGACGCCGGCGCGTCCGCCATCATCATGGACGACGGCCATCAGAACCCCAGCCTGAAGAAGGCTCTGTCGCTGGTCGTCGTCGATGGCGAGACCCGCAACGGGGTCTGGCCGCTAGGCGACGGCTCGGTGTTCCCGGCCGGGCCGCTGCGCGAACCGCTGGCGGTCGGGCTGGCGCGGGCCGACGCGGTGATACTGATGTTACCGGCCGACCTGGAGCGGCCTGACCCCGAGCTGCTGGCCGCGCTCGCCGCCAAGCCGGTGCTGGTCGCGCGCCTTGAACCGGCCGAACCGCCCCCTCCCGGACCGCAGGTGGGCTTCGCCGGCATCGGCATGCCCTGGAAGGTCGAGCGGGCGCTGAAGGCCGCGGGCTGCGAGTTGGTCGACTTCGTGCCGTTCCCCGACCACTTCGCCTATGACGCCGCCGCCCTGAAGCTGATCGAGGGCCGCGCCGAGATCTTCGACGCTGGCCTGGTGACCACCGAAAAGGACTGGGTGCGGCTGCCGCCTGCCTGGCGCGACCGCGCGCGGGCCTGGCCCGTGCGCGCGGTGTTCGAGGACGAGGCCGCCCTCGAACGCCTGCTGGCCCCTTATCGCTAGAAGATCGGCTGCGCGGGTTCCGGTTGCGCGGGCGCGGCCGGCGACGGCGCAGGCGCGGCCTCAGGCGGCGGCGCGGCCGGGTCGGCCGGCTCCACCGGCATGAGATCGTCGATCGACAGTTCCGGGGCCTCGACCGGCGGCGGCGCGACGGGGGCCAGGCCGATCTGGCGGCCATTGGCGCGCACCACGCCCTTGCTCATCGCGAACCGCGCGAAGTCGCGCCAGATCTCGGCCGGGAGGCCTGCGCCCGCCACGCCGTTCATCGGGCTGTTGTCGTCGTTGCCGACCCACACGCCGATGACCAGATCGCCGACGTAACCGAGATAGAGCGCGTCACGATAATCCTGGGTCGTGCCGGTCTTGCCGTAGGCGTACGGCGAGACGTTGCCGCCGTTGGCGGTGCCGAAGGTGACCGCCGCACGCAGCATGTCGCGCAGGCCGTCGCGCTCCTTGGCTGGCAGCTCGTGCGGCGCGGGCTTTCGGGCCTGGATGACGCCGTAGGGGATCACCGGGTAGCGCCCGCCCGCCACGCCGGCATAGGCCGCGGTGAGGTCCAGCAGCGTCGTCGGCGCAGTGCCGAGCGCCAGGGTCAGATCGGGCGGAAATTGCGAATGCAGGCCCATGTCTTCGGCGGCCTTGATGATCGCCCCGCGCCCGACCTGCTGGGCCAGGCGCGCGGCGGCCACGTTCGACGAGCCTGCGAAGGCGTTGCGCAGGTGGATTTCGCGATTGGCGTAGTGGCCCTCGTGGTTCTTCGGCGACCAGTCGGCGATGGTCACCGGGGCGTCGAGGATCAGGCTGTCGGGGGTCATGCCCTGGCGCAGGGCGGCCTGGTAGACGAACAGCTTGAACGCCGAGCCCGGCTGGCGCTGGGCGTCGGTGACGCGGTTGAATTGGCTGGTCTTGTAGTCGTCGCCGCCGACCATCACGATCACCCGGCCGTCCGGGCGCATGGCGACCAGCGCCGCCTGGCTGGCGTGGAGATAGCCGCCGTGGCGCTTGAGGGCCGTGCGCACGATCTCCTCGGCGCGGTCCTGCAGGATCGAATCCAGCGTGGTCGGGACCATCACCTCGCCATAGGCGGCCTCGAACGCCTCACGCGCCTGGGACGAGACCCAGTCGGCGAAGTAAGAGCCGACCGGCAGCTTCTCGCGGCCGGAACGGACGCTGGCCGGGCGGACGCCGCGGGCCTGCTGCGGCGTTATGACGCCCTGCTCCTCCATGGCCGCGACCACGATCCGGGCTCGGGCGCGGGCGGCGGCGAGATCCTCTGTCGGCGCCAGGCGCGAGGGCGCTTTGACCATACCGGCCAGCATCGCCGCCTCGCCGATCGAGAGCGTCTCGGGGGTCTTATCGAAGTAGTGCCGAGCTGCGGCCCGCAGGCCGAACACCCCGTCGCCGAAATAGACAGTGGAAAGGTAGCGCGAGAGGATCTCGTCCTTCGACAGCCGCGCCTCGAGATAGAGCGCGATCATCGCTTCCTGGGCCTTGCGGCGCAGGCTGCGCTTGTTGCTGAGGAAGGCGTTCTTCGCCAGCTGCTGTGTGATGGTCGAGCCGCCCTGCTGGACCTCGCCGGCCGAGACATTGCGCTGCAGGGCGCGGGTCAAGGCCTTCAAATCTATGCCGAAATGGCTGTAGAAGCGCCGGTCCTCAATGGCGATGAACGCGCCGGGAACATACTTGGGCAGCTTGGTCGCATCGACCGGCTGCTCCTTGTAGGAGCCGCGCCGGGCGAACGGCTTGCCGTCGGCGGTGACCAGCACCAGCGTTGGATCGGGCAACGGCTCCAACGCCCGCCCCAGCGGCAGCGACCAGACCATGAAGACGATCACGGCGACCATGGCGAGCACCGCGCCAGCGGCGATCTGCCAGGGGCGGCGGCGCCAGATCGGCGGCCGTTCGCGCACGACTTCGGGTGCGCCGGTAAGCTCGGTCATGGGGCTCCGTACTCGGACGTTGGGCGATCGGCCGATCGCCCTCTTCGCACGCCGCGAGAGACCTTGCTAGGCCCCCGCCCGCTGGGCGTACTCCCACGCCGACTTGGCCAGCAGAGGCACCCGCTCGGCCATCGCCGCGGCCTGCGGGCTGTTGGCCGTGCCGTCGCGCACCCGGCCGACGATGCCCTGGCAGATCCCGGCCAGGCGGAACATGTTGTAGGACAGGAACCAGTCGAGGTGATGCAGGCCCGAGCGGCCGGTGCGGGCGCAATAGGCCTCGACCGCCTCCTCGATGGTCGGGATGCCATGCGCCTTCAGGTCGGGCAGCTGCGAGATGGTGCCGTTGACCCAGTTCATCAGGAGATAGGTGAAGTCGGCGAGCGGTTCGCCGAGGGTGCCCAGCTCCCAGTCGAGCACGGCGATGACGCGCGGCTCGGTCGGGTGGATGACCATGTTGTCCAGGCGGTAGTCGCCATGGACGATCGAGGTGCGCTCCTGCTCGGGCAGGGTCTTGGGCAGCCAGTCGATCAGCCGCTCCATCTCCTCGATGTGGACGGTTTCCGAGGCCTTGTACTGCTTGGTCCAACGGTCGACCTGACGGCCCATATAGTTGCCGGGCTTGCCGTAGTCGCCGAGGCCGATGGCCTGGTAGTCGGTGTTATGCAGGTCGGCCAGGGTGTTGATCTTGGCCATGAAGATCGCATGGCGCTCGGCCGGCTCGTACTGCGGCAGCTGCTGGTCCCAGAGGATCCGCCCTTCGACCATGTCCATCACGTAGAACATGGTGCCGATGACCGCCTCGTCCGTGCAGAGGCCGTAGGAGCGAGCGACCGGGAAACCGGTCGGGTAGAGCGCGGTGATCACCTTGTACTCGCGGTCGACCGCGTGCGCCGAGGGCAGCAGCTTGCCCGGCGGCTTGCGCCGCATGACGTATTTCTTGGTCGGGGTGATCAGCTGATAGGTCGGGTTCGACTGGCCGCCCTTGAACTGGCGCACTTCCAGCGGACCGGCGTAGCCCTCGACATTGGCCTGCATCCAGGCGGCCAGCGCGGCCTCATCGAAACGATGGGACTCGGCGACCTCCTTGGTGCCGCTGTTGAGCTGTTCGCGCTGCTGCTCGGCGGTGTCGGACATGGCGGTTCCCTCGGCGGTTCGTACAGTTGTTTGAACCACCATACCGAGGCCACGGCATGGCGAGCAAGCCGTTCCGCGGCGGGAACGTCAGCGGGGCTGCAACGCCCGCCAGCCGATGTCGGTGCGATGGAAGCCGCCCGGCCAGTCGATCCGCGCGATCGCCGCATAGGCCTTGTCGCGAGCCGCCTGCAGGGTCGCGCCGCGGGCGCAGACGTTCAGCACCCGCCCGCCCGAGGCCCGCAGGGTCCCGTCGGCGTCGCGCGAGGTGCCGGCGTGAAAGACCGCGACGTCCGGCCCGAAGTCCTGTTCCGCGCCTCGGATGATCGAGCCTGTGACCGGGCTCTCCGGATAGCCGTCGGCGGCCAGCACCACGCAGATCGCCGACTCGTCGCGCCAGACCGGCGCCGGCATCTGGCCCAGCGTGCCGTTGGCGCAGGCCACGAGATAGGGAACCAGGTCGCTCTCCAGGCGCAGCATCAGCACCTGGCATTCGGGATCGCCGAAGCGGACGTTGAACTCGACCAGCTTGGGGCCGTCCTTGGTGGCCATCAGCTCGACGAACAGCACGCCCTTGTAGGGCGCGCCTTCCGCGGCGATGCCGGCGAAGGCGGGCTCGGCCAGGCGCGTGCGGACCTGCTCAACGAGGTCGGGCGTAAAGACCGGGGCCGGCGAATAGGTGCCCATGCCGCCGGTGTTCGGACCGACCTCGCCGTCATAGGCGCGCTTATGGTCCTGGGCCGCGCCGAAGACGATGGAGTCCTTGCCGTCGCAGAGCGCGAACAGCGAGCCGATCTCGCCCTCTAGGAACTCCTCGATCACCACCCGCGCGCCGGCCGCCCCGAACCGCCCGCCCAGGGCGTCGTCGATGGCGGCTTCGGCTTCGGCCCGGTCCTGGGCGATGACCACGCCCTTCCCCGCCGCAAGGCCGTCGGCCTTGATTACATAGGGCGGCTGGAACGCGTCGAGCGCGGCCTTGCCGGCCTCTGCGGTGTCGCAGACCTTGTAGCCGGAGGTCGGCAAGCCATGGCGGTCGGTGAAGGCCTTGGTGAAGGCCTTGGACGATTCCAGCTGGCCGGCGGCGGCGACCGGGCCGAAACACGGGATCTGCGCCGCGTTGAGCGCGTCGGCGAGGCCAGCCTCGACAGAAACCTCCGGGCCGATGACCACTAGGTCGGCGGGCATCTCCTTGGCCAGCGCCAGCAGGCCGGCGACGTCGGTGGCCTTCAGCGGCGCGAGCTCGCCTAAGGCGGCCATGCCCGGATTGCCCGGCGCCATTACCAGACGCTTCACCAGCGGCGAGGCCGCGATCTTCCAGGCCAGCGCATGTTCGCGCCCGCCCGAGCCGACGAGGAGGATGTTCATGAGCGAGCGTTTGGCGCGCGCAGGCGCGGCGGTCAAGGATGGGGAACGCCGGGCCCGCCGTCGATCCAGCGCCGAACTGTCGCCCGGGCGCGTTCCGACGTTTTGGCGGGCGGGCGGCTGGGCGGAGCGGTGACCTCGAGCACCACCCCGTCCGGGTCCTGGAAGTAGATCGACTGCTGGGCGCCGTGGTCTTCTTCCCAGTAGCGGACGCCGGCCTCCCTCAGGCGCATTCGCCAATTGGCGAGCTCGGCGACGGCGTCGGCTGACATCGCGTAGTGGCGGGCGTCCTTGGGAAGGTCGCGATAGAGCGGCGCCGGCGCCCCCTTCAGCTCCACCAGCACGATCTCGCCGCCGCCCGGCAAGGCGAAGATCATCATCAACCAGGCGTAGTCGCCCCAGTCGTCGCCCTCGTGGGCCTCGACGAGCTCAAGCCCGACGACATCGCGATAGAAGGCGAGGCTGGCGCCGGCGTCGCGCACCGGAAACACCACATGGTCCAGCTTCAGCATGCCGGCCGTCCTCCGCGGGGAGGCGGCCAGCATAGCACACGCGCCTAGCTCCAGATTCGGAAATGCTTCGAGAGCTTCAGCCCCTGGCGCTGGTAGTGCGAGCCGCCTTCGCCGTAGAGACGGGCAGGTTTCGCGGTCAGCGGCTCATAAACCAGCCGAGCGACGGTCTGGCCGTCCTCGAGCAGAAACGGCGTCTCGTGGCTGCGCACCTCGAGCACGCCGCGCGAGCCGACGCCGCCCGCCTCCTCGGTGCCGAAGCCCGGATCGAAGAAGCCGGCGTAGTGGACACGGAACTCGCCGACCGAGGGATCGATCGGGGTCATTTCCGCCGCCTCCATGACCGGGATCTCCACGGCCTCCTTAGAGGCCAGGATGTAGAACTCGCCCGGGTCGAGCAGCAGCTCGCCGCGGCGCGGGATCAGCGGCTCCCAGAAGTCCTTGGGGTCGTGGCCGTCGACGTGGTCCATGTCGACCACCCCGGCATGGCGGCGCGCGCGGAAGCCGGCGACGCCATCGGAGAGGTCGACCCCGACGCTGCGCACCTGGAGCTTCGGCGGCTCGCCGCGCTTCAGACGCAGCTGGTTCAGGCGGGTGGAGGTGCGCACCAAGATCGAGAAGGTCTGCGGCGCGATCTCGATGAAGGTCGGTCCGGCGTATCCTTCGGCCACGTCGTCGAAGGCGACGGAATTGTTGGTCAGCAGTCGCACGAACACATCGACCCGGCCGGTCGAGCTCTTGGGATTGGCTCGGGCCGAGATGCCCTTGGGCAGCGCCAGGCCTTCCTGCAGCTCGGCGATGTAGACGCAGCCCTTTTCGAGCACCGCGCCACGGGTCAGGTCGAGTTCGTGCATCGCCACGTCCTCAAGGCGCTGCGGCACGGTGCGCCCCAGCCCGGGCAGGAACGAGGCGCGTACGCGCCAGGCCCGCGCGCCCAGGCGCAGGTCGAGGCTGGCGGGCTGCACCTGGTCGAGGTCGAACGGGCGGGATGACGTGATGGCGCCCGCAGCGATCAGCTCGTCGATGGATTGGGAAGGCAGGATACCGGGGGCGTGGCTCATCGCCGCGACACTCGCCGTCCGCCACGAGTCTGGCAAGGCTGGAGGCCCGCTTCACCTGCAAGCTGCGGCAGATTTTCACTGGTGGCGGAGGCCAGGACCGAGGTTTAGAACGCCCAACCTAAGCTGAAAGGAACCACCATGGCCGAAGACAAGCGCGACTGGGAGCTCGAGACCAAGCTGGTGCGCGGCGGCATGGCGCGCACGCCCTACGGAGAGATTTCCGAGGCGCTGTTCCTGACCCAGAGCTTTTCGTACGAGAGCGCCGGCGCCGCCGACAAGCGCTTCTCCGGCGAGGAGCCGGGCTTCATCTACCAGCGCTTCGGCAACCCGACGACGCAGATGTTCGAGGATCGCCTGGCGCTGCTGGAAGGCGCCGAGGTCTGCAAGGCCACCGCCTCGGGCATGGCGGCGGTGCATGTGGCGCTGCAGGGCCTGGTGCGGGCCGGCGACCACATCGTCGCGGGCCGGGCGCTGTTCGGCTCCTGCCGCTGGATCCTGTCGGATTGGATGCCGCGCTTCGGCGTCGAGGTGACCTATGTCGACGCCACCGACCTCACCGCCTGGAAGAACGCGGTGCGGCCCAACACCAAGGCCTTCCTGGTCGAAAGCCCGGCCAACCCGCTGCTGGAAGTGACCGCCATCGGCGCCGTCGCCGAGATCGCCCATGCGGCCGGCGGCAAGCTGGTGGTCGACAACGTGTTCGCCACGCCGGTCTTCCAGAAGCCGCTGGCCCTGGGCGCCGACATCGTCGTCTACTCGGCCACCAAGCACATCGACGGCCAGGGCCGGGTGCTGGGCGGCGCGATCCTCGGCGCCGAGCAGCTGATGACCGAGGCGTACAAGGACATCCTGCGCCACACCGGGCCGGCCCTGTCGCCGTTCAACGCCTGGGTCCTGCTCAAGGGCCTGGAGACCCTGGAGCTGCGCGTCACCCGCCAGGCTCAGAACGCGGCCAAGATCGCCGACGTCGTCGCCGCCCATTCGAAGGCCAAGACGGTGCTCTATCCGACCCGGCCCGATCACCCGCAGGCGGCGCTCGTCGCCAACCAGATGACCGGCGGCGGCAATGTCGTGGCCTTCGACCTGGGCAGCCGCGAAGCCGCCTGGCGGTTCCTGGACACGCTGGAGATCATCGACATCTCCAACAACCTCGGCGACGCCAAGTCGATGGCGACGCACCCCTGCACCACCACGCACCGCTCGATGCCTGAGGCCGAGCGGCTGGAAATCGGCCTGACCGAGGGCTGGGTGCGGATGAGCGTCGGGCTCGAAGGCGCCGGCGACCTGACCCGCGACGTCAGCCGCGCGCTGGACGCGGCCTGAACTTGAGCGCCTGATCGCAGGGCTTTCCATCGGGAGGCCCTGCGATGACCCGGACGCACTCGCTGATCGGCTACGAAGAGCCGACCCTGAGCCGCAGTTTTCCGGCGCAGTACGGCCCCTATTTCGCCAACGTGCCGCGCTGGCTGCCGCGGCTGCGGCCTTGGAAGGGTTAGGTCAGCCAGGCCAGGATTTCCGCGCTCATCTCCAGCGGATAGGCGTGCGCGAGGTCGGGAAGCTCTTGATAGGCGACGTCGGCGCCGGCCGCGTCCAAGGCGCGGACGGCCTCGCGCGCCATATCGACCGGGAACATCCAATCCAGCGCCCCGTGAACGACCTGGATCGGCAGGCCGCGCAGGCGCTCGGGAGCGGCCATCTGGGCCAGCATCGGGTGGAAGGCGGCCGCCACCGGCGCCAGATGGGTGAACGGGGAGGCCGGCTCCAGCCCGCTCACATAGCTGAAGGTGCCTCCGTCGCTCATGCCGGTGAGCAGCAAGCGTTGGCTGTCCAGGGTCCAGCGCGCGCCGACCTCGGAGATGATGTGCGCCAAATTCGGAGTGTCGAGATCCGGGCCGGTCAGCGCCCAGGTCTGGCCGATCGCGGTCGGAGCCACCACGATCGCGCCGTGGCTGCGGGCGGCGCGCAGCCAGCTCCACAGGAACGCCCGGCCGTTTCCCGAACCCCCGTGCAGGGCGACGACCAGCGGCCAGGCGCGGTCGGGGGAATAGTACTCCGGCACATAGACCGAGAACGCGCCGCGCGCGCCCGGTTCGCCGCCGCCGTGCATGACGCCGGTGTGCGGAGCCGGAGCGTTGAAGCGCGCCTGCAGTTCTGCGTCACTGCGAACGGCAGGCTCCAGGAAGAAGCGGCTCACCGGCGGCAGCAGGCCGGCCAGGGGATAGAGCGCTTCGAGCGCCCGCGGCCCATGGCGCAGCGCCTTGAACGACTGCATCACGTCGCCGGCCGCCGCGCCCGCGCGCAGGCCCTCGAAGGCGGAAATGACCGCCTGGCCGACCTCTTCCAACGGCCCCCGCAGCGCCGCGACCGGGCCCTGCCAGGCGATCGCCCTTTGGAGGTGTTCGTGCAGGGCCGCCTCGGGCGCGCCGACCGCGGCCAGCAACGCGGGCAGGTCCGGCGGGTTCAGCCGCCGGCCGATCAAGGCGAGCGCCTCCAAGGCGCCCAGAAGCGCGCCGGTCAGGGCGGCGAGTTCGTCAAATTCGCGGTCAGCGTCGTCCATGCCGCCATAGTCGCGTCAGCGGGCGCAGGAGACCAGCCCGCAAAGGCTAGCATCCCGGGTTCGGCGCAGCCGAAGACTGGGACCCATTCGCGCCAAACGGCGAGACTCGAGCTGGAGACTATAGCACCATGTGTTCATGGGTCCCCGTCTCGCTTCGCAAACCGGGACGACCGCTACGAGCTAAGCGCCGCCGGGTCGATGGCGTAGACCGTCGAGCAGTATTCGCAGGTCACCCGGATCTGGCCGTCGTCCTCGACCATGTCGGCCCGCTCGTCGTCGCCGAAGGACTTCAAGACGGTCTCGATGCGGTCCTGCGAGCAGCGGCAGAAGGCCTGCAGCGACTTGGGCTCGAAGACCCGCACGCCGTCCTCGTGGAACAGACGGAACAGCAGCGTCTCGGCCGAGATCGTCGGGTCGAGCAGTTCGTCTTCGCCGATGGTCTCGAAGAACGCCTGGGTGCGCACCCAGGCCTCGGTGGTCGAACCGCGGGCGTCGTCCTCGGCGATGTTCTGGATCAGCATGCCGCCAGCGCGCCATTGCGGCCCCTGGCCGACGTCGGCCTGGCCGACGGCCAGGCGCACGCGGGTCGGGGTTTGCTCCGACTGGGCGAAATACTGCTCGGCGCAGAGTGCCAGGGTCTCGCCCTCGATGGCGGTGACGCCCTGGTAGCGGTCCATGTCCGGGCCTTGGTCGACGGTCATGATGAACACGCCGCCGCCCAGCAGGCTCTTGGCGCCCGGTCGCGCGAAGCCGGTGCTGAGCTTGGCGACCTCGTCCGCGTCGAACCGGCAATAGCCGCGCAGAGCGCCGCTGGTGTCGTAGTCGACCACGACATAGCGCACCGGGCCGTCGCCCTGGGCCTGGACGATCAGCCGGCCGTCGAACTTCAGGCTGGAGCCGACCAGGGCGGCGAGCGCGCAGGCCTCGCCCAGCAAGTTGGCGACCGGTTCGGGATAGGCGTGGCCGGACAGGATCTCGTGCACCGCCGGGCCCAGGCGGACGAGGCGGCCGCGCACGGCCTCGCCCTCGATCTGGAAGGGGGCGACGATGTCGTCGGGGATGGCGTTCATGACGGTGTCGGACATGGTGGCGGCATATAGGGGGGCGAGGCCGAAGTTGCGAGCTTTAGCGCTCGCCTCCCCTTGTCGCGGTCAGATCGCCCCGAAGCACCAGGCGAGGATCGACTTCTGGGCGTGAATGCGGTTTTCCGCCTCGTCCCAGATCAACGACTGCGGGCCGTCGATGACGTCATCGGTGACTTCCTCGCCGCGGTGGGCCGGCAGGCAATGCAGGAAGACGCCGTCCTTGGCGGCCAGCGACATCAGATCGCCGTCGACCTGATAGGGCTCCAGGGCCTCCATGCGCTCGTCATGGTCGACGTCGCCCATCGAGACCCAGGTGTCGGTGATCACGCAGTCGGCGCCGCGCACGGCCTCGCGCGGGTCGTCGGTGGTGAATACCTGGCCCTGCAGGTCGGCGGCGCGGGCCAGGTCCATCAGGTCCGGGTGATACAGCGCCGGGCTGGCGATGTTCAGCTTGAAGCCGAGCTTGGGCGCGGCGTGGATGAAGCTGGAGCAGACGTTGTTGCCGTCGCCGACCCAGGCCAGGGTCTTGCCGGCCAGCGGGCCGCGATGCTCCTCGAAGGTCATCAGGTCGGCGATGATCTGGCAGGGATGACCCTTGTCGGACAGGCCGTTGATGACCGGCACGGTGGAGGCGTAGGCCAGCCGCTCGACGTCCTCGTGGCTGTTGGCGCGCAGCATGACGGCGTCGACCATGCGCGACAGCACCTTGGCGGTGTCCTCGATGGTCTCGCCGCGGCCGAGCTGCATGTCGTTGGCGGTCGAGATGATGACGTCGCCGCCCAGCTGGCGCATGGCCGCGTCGAACGAGAAGCGGGTGCGGGTGGAGTTCTTCTGAAAGATCATCGCCAGGGTCCGCTCGCGGGCCGGCGCGTCGCCGTCCACGCGGCCCTGAGGCCAGCCACGGCGGGCGGCCTTGCGCGCCTTGGCGTCGTCAAGGATGGCGCGCAGGTCGGAAGCTTCGATCTTCCAGAGGTCGACAAAGTGTCTGACGGGTTGGGTCATGGTGAGGTCCTAAACCCGCTCATCCCCGCAAAGGCGGGGACCCAAGCTGCAATGCCGATGCGATGCGCTTGGGAGTCGGCTTGGGTTCCCGCCTTCGCGGGAATGAGCGGCGGAATGGGGATCAGGCGGCGGCTTTGGCCTTGGCGCGGGCGGCTTCGCAGGCGCGTTCCAGCTTTTCGACCGCCTCGCGGGCCTCCTCGAGCGTGAGGGTCAGCGGCGGCAGCAGGCGCACGCAGTTGTCGCCGCCGCCGGCGATCAGCAGGTGCGCGTCGCGGGCGTGCTGCATGAACTCACGGTTGTTGGTGGCGAGCTTCAGGCCGATCAGCAGGCCCTTGCCGCGGATGTCTAGGACGACGTCCGGGTAGCGGTCCTTCAGGCCGTTGAACTGCTGGGTGAAGTAGCCGGCCAGTTCGCGGACGTGGTCCATCAGTTCGGGCTTGGCGAGCTCCTCCATCGAGGCGAGCGCCACGGCCATGGCCAGCGGGTTGCCGCCGTAGGTCGAGCCGTGCGAGCCGACGGTCATGCCGGCGCCCGCCGCCGCGCTGGTGACGCAGGCGCCGACCGGGAAGCCGCCGCCGAGGGCCTTGGCCAGGGCCACGATGTCCGGCTTCACGCCGGCCGCCCATTCCCAGGCGAACAGCTTGCCGGTGCGGCCGAGACCGCACTGGATCTCGTCGAGGATCAGCAGCGTGCCGGTCTCGTCGCAGAGCTGGCGCATCGCCTGGAGCTGCTGGTCGGTCAGAGCGCGGGCGCCGCCCTCGCCTTGCACCGGCTCGACGATGATCGCCGCGGTGGTCGGGCCGACGGCGGCCTTCAGGGCCTCCATGTCGCCAAACGGCAGCTGGACGAAGCCCGGCATGCGCGGACCGAAGCCTTCGAGATAGGCCGCGTTGCCCGAGGCGTTGACCGCCGCCAGGGTGCGGCCGTGGAACGAGCCGTCGAAGCCGATGATGTCGATCCGCTCGGGCTGGCCCTTGGCCCAGTGATACTTGCGCGCGGTCTTGATCGCACACTCGATCGCCTCGGCGCCGGAATTGGTGAAGAACACCTCGTCCAGGCCGGTGGCGTCGGTCAGCACCTTGGCCAGCTTTTCCTGACCCGGGATCTTGAAGACGTTGGAGACGTGCCAGAGCTTCTCGGCCTGGTCCTTCACCGCCTGCACCAGCTTGGGGTGCGAGTGGCCGAGCGCGTTCACCGCGATGCCGGCCATGCAGTCGAGATAGGCCTCTCCGTCCGTGGTGAACAGGCGCGCGCCCTCGCCTCGTTCGAACGCCAGCGGGGCGCGATTATAGACGCCCATGATGTGGTCGCTGGGAACGGTCGCGGCTTGTTGCGCGGTCTTTTCAGTCACGGGGATGCCCTCCGAAAACGTAAGCGTCCCCGCGGCATTGGCGGCGGGGACTGGAAGGCTTGGCGTTTTCCGCTGGGAACGACGGTCTGTCAATGACCGCTTCTGTGAAGCTTCATGGACCACTTGGCCGCAGGGGTCCATGTTTGGCCACGTTTATCCCCGAGGAGGCCCCGAATGAAGCCAATCTTTGCTCTCGCTCCGCTCGCCGCCCTGACCATCGCCGGATGCGCATCCATGGAACCCCCGCCCGCCGCCAAGGCCCAGGTCACCGGCTCGGTGCTCTATCGTGAACGGATCATGCTGCCGCCTACCGCGACCGTCACGGTGACGCTGGCCGACACCTCGATGATGGACGCCCCCGCCAAGGTGATCGACACCCAGGTCCTGACCGGCGGCTCGCCGCCCTACAAGTTCACGCTGAACTACGACCCCGCGAAGATCGACCCGCGCCACACCTATTCGGTGTCGGCCCGCATCGAGGTCGATGGCAAGCTGCGGTTCATCACCGACACCCACACCCCCGTGATCACCCGCGGCGCGCCGACCCACGTCGAGATGATCGCCGTGGGCGTGCCGCAGCGCTGAGACCGTCGGGGCCGGCTCAGGTCTTCAGCTTATAGCCGGTCTCGAACATCCAGAGGCACAGGCAGGCGAAGGCCAGCACCAGCCCCGCGGTCATGCCGACGCCAGCGATCAGCGAGCCTTCCGCATGGCCGATGAAGCCGTAGCGGAACCCGTCGATCAGATAGAAGAACGGGTTGTAGTGGCTGGCCGTGCGGAACGGCTCCGGCAGCCGGTCGACCAGATAGAAGGTCCCCGACAGGAAGGTCAGGGGCATGATGATGAAGTTGGTGACCACCGCCATGTGGTCGAACTTCTCGGCCCACAGCCCGGCCATGATGCCCAGCATGCCCAGGATCAGCGCCGCGCTGATCCCGAAATAGAGCACCGCCCAGACGTGGGTGATCGGCAGGGCGGCGAACGGCAGGATCGCCGCGAAGGTCACCGCCCCGACCACGACCCCGCGGGTCGCCGCGCCCAGCGCGAAAGCCAGCACCTGCTCGACCGGGGTGAGCGGCGGGGTCATGAAGTCGCCGACCAGCCCGTTGAACTTGGCCTGCAGCAGCGACGACGAGGAGTTGGCGAAGGCGTTGTTCAGGATCTGCATCATGATCAGGCCCGGGGCCACGAACACCGCGAACGGCGTGCCGTGGATCGGCGGGGCGGCGCCCCGCACGGCCACCACGAACACCATCATGTAGAGCAGCGCCGTCACCACCGGCGCGGCCAGGGTCTGCATGCCGACCTTCCAGAACCGGCGCACCTCGCGGGCGTAGAGGGTCCCGAACCCGGCCCAGTTGAACCCGTGGTAGTCGCGGGGCTGCGGCGGGATGACGGCGTCGGCGGCGGGCATGTCCTTCATGGCCCAGGATGTGCGCCCGCTTGGGCCGGATCGCAAGCACCCGTCACGGCGCCGCTTAAAACGCGAACCCTGTGGACAGAATCAATATCTAGTTTCTGTGGACGAAGCTGAGGGCGCCTATTGTGGCCATTAATGGATGGGTTACGATATCTAGTAGTTGAGGGCGGTCAGATTTCGGACTGCCACAAGATGTAGATCCCAGCCACCCGCGGGGGCGGCGCTGGGGGCGTACAACCGGGTGGAGCCAGACATGGGTTGGACTGACGAACGCGTCGAGAGTCTGAAGAAGCTCTGGCAGGACGGCCTCTCGGCCAGCCAGATCGCCAAACAATTGGGCGGGGTGACCCGCAACGCCGTCATCGGCAAGGTCCACCGCCTGGGCCTGTCGGGACGCGCCGCACCGTCGAAGCCGGCGCGCCCGGCCTTCAAGGCCCCGCGTCCGGCCCGTCCGGCCGCCGCCGCTCCGGCCGCGCCGCGCCGCATCGCCGAACCGGCCGCTGTCGCGGCCGCCGCGCCGACCCCGGCGCCGTCGCCGGTGCGCTATGTCGAGGAAGCCCCGGGCACGGCCACGGTGCTGACCCTGGGCGCCCACATGTGCAAGTGGCCGATCGGCGATCCGTCGAGCGACAGCTTCACCTTCTGCGGCCGCCGCCAGGACGAGGGCCCCTACTGCATGGAGCACGCCCGCGTCGCCTATCAGCCGGTGCAGACCAAGAAGCGCGGCGGCGCCAACGAACTGGCCCGCTCGCTGCGCCGCTACATCTAGTATCCGGGGGGATGGGTTCCGGGCGCGCCAATCGGCAGCTTCGCTGTCGGGCGCGCCCGAACTTCTTTTTGGCGTCGCACGCCGCTATGTCTGCCCTATGACCGACGTCGCGCCTGACACCGACAGCAACGCCAAGGCCTATTCGGTCTCCGAGCTCGCGTTCGCGCTGAAGCGCACGCTGGAGGACGCCTACGGGTTCGTGCGTCTGCGCGGCGAACTCTCCAAGGTCACCCATCATTCCAACGGCCACGTCTATCTGACCATCAAGGACGAGCGCGCCGCCATTGACGGCGTCGTCTGGAAGGGATCGGTCAAGAACCTCTCCATCCGCCCGCAACAGGGGATGGAGGTTGTGGTCACCGGCAAGATCACCACCTATCCGGCCGGCTCGCGCTACCAGATGGTCATCGAGACCATGGAGGCCGCCGGCGTCGGCGCGCTGCTGGCCCAACTCGAGCGCCTGAAGGCCAAGCTGCATGGCGAGGGCCTGTTCGACCAGGCCCGCAAGCAGCCGCTGCCGACCATGCCGGCTGTCGTCGGCGTCATCACCAGCCCGACCGGCGCGGTGATCCGCGACATCCTGCATCGCATCCGCGACCGCTGGCCCTGCCGGGTGATCGTCTGGCCGGTCGTCGTCCAGGGCGACGCAGCAGCCGGACAGGTCGCCAACGCCATCGCCCGCTTCAACGCCATGGCGCCCGACGGCCCCGTGCCGCGCCCGGACGTGCTGATCGTGGCGCGCGGCGGCGGCTCGGTCGAGGATCTCTGGGCCTTCAATGACGAGGCCCTGGCCCGCGCGGTGGCGGCCGGGAGCATCCCGCTGATTTCGGCCGTCGGGCACGAGACCGACACCACCCTGATCGACTTCGTGTCCGACCGCCGCGCCCCGACGCCGACCGCCGCCGCCGAGATGGCCACGCCGGTCTTAGCCGAGTTGAAGGCCTATATCGGCGACCTCTCGGCCCGCCTGCACCGCTGCGGCGGCCGTACGGTCGAGGACCGCCGCGGCCGGGTCGAGCACGCCGGCCGCGCGCTGGCCCGCGTCCCCGACCTGGTGGAGATGGCCGCCCAGCGCTTCAACCTAGCCTCCAGCCGGCTGGGCGCGGGACTGTCGCGCAACGTGGCGGCGCACCACACCGACCTGGTGCGGGTCTCCTCGCGGCTGTCGCCTAGCCTGCTGCAACGGCCCCAGCAGGTTCACGCCGACCGGCTGGCGCGGCTGGTGGTCCGCCTGAAGCCGGCGATGACCCGCGGCCTGGACCGCACCGCCGAGCGGCTCTCCAGCCTTTCGAAGCTCTACGCCTCGGTCGACCCGAGCGCGCCGCTGAAACGGGGCTTCGCCCGGGTGCACCGCGCCGACGGCTCGCTGGTGCGGGAAGGCGCCACCCTGACCAGCGGCGAAGGCGTGCGGCTGGTCTTCGCCGATCAGAGCCGCGAGGCGACCATCGACGGGACGCCGAGCGCCGCGCCGCCCGTGACCCCGACGCCGGCCGCGAAGCCCCCGCGCGCGCCCAAGCCGCCGCCCGTCCCCTCCAACCAGGGCGACCTGTTCTGACCGCATCGCAGCGGCGAAGTCAGGCCGCGCCCTGTTCTCGCCGCCTCCGGCGCGCTACATAGATCTCCATGAACGCTCACGACCGCGACCTCACCGGCTCCGACATCGCCTCGCTCCACTACGGCGACGGCGAATTCGTCGTGCTCAAGCCGGGACGCTACGTGATCTGCGCCGTCTCCAAGGTGAAGATCCCGGTGGAGGCCCTGCGCTACTGGAACCCAGCCCTCCAGGAAGCCTACGCCACGCCGGTCGAAGCGCTGGCGCGGTGGAAGGAACTGCATCCCTGACGGCGCGCTGAACCGCCGGACGGCGGTTCTCGGGCTGGCCTCCGCCGCACTCGCCGCCCCGACCCAGGCCGCTGACCTGGCGCTCAGCGGGCGCATGCAGCAGAGCGGCTTCGCCATCGGCCGCACCACGCCGCGCGCGAAGGTGTTCCTCGACGGCCAGATGGTCGCTCGCGCTTCCGACGGCGGGTTCTTCTATCTCGGCTTCGACCGCGACGCCGGCCCCCACGCACGGGTGCGCATCGACGCCCGCGGCGCGGATCTGACGCGCCAACTGCAGATCGACCGCGCCGAGTACGACGTCCAGCGCATCAAGGGCCTGCGGCGGGTCTATCAGGGCCAGGCCAGTCCCGAACTGGAGGCGCGCATCGCCGAGGAGAGCCGCCGCAAGGCCGCCGCCTTCGCCAGCGTCACCGATCGGGACGACTTCAGGACTGGCTTCTCAGCGCCGCTGCGCGACTTCCGCGTGACGGCGCGGTTCGGCGGCCAGAGGATCGTCGACGGACGGCCGCGCCCGCCGCACTACGGCATCGACCTGGCCGCCCCGACCGGCACGCCGGTGACCGCTCCCGCCGGCGGACTCGTGGTGCTGGCCGACCCGCGGATGCTGTACGAGGGCGGCATCGTCATGATCGACCACGGCCAGGGCGTGGTCTCGGCCTATCTTCACCTCAGCAGCGTCGACGTCGCCGGCGGCCAGAGCCTGGCGCGCGGCCAGCGCATCGGCGCAGTCGGGTCGACTGGCCGAGCCACCGGCCCGCACCTATGCTGGCGGCTGAAGTGGCGCGGGCGGCACATGAACCCGATGTTGATGGTCGGCGTGCCCGGACCTGCCTAGAGCAATTCCGATCCAATCGGATCGAACTTGCTCATGAATTTTTTGAATTTGGAGCATTTTCTTCGCCGCACCGGCGGCCACATCGGCGGAAAATGCTCTAGCGATTGCGCCGATAGGTCTCGTTGGGCCAGCGCTTGTGGGTCCAGAACCATTCGGCCGGACGCTCACGCACCCAGCCTTCGATCATGGCGTTGATCTTGCGCACCGCCGCGTCGATGTCTGCGGCGGTGTTGCCGGTATGCTCCAGCTGGATCGGCTCGTGCACCACCACCCGGAAGCGGGCCTTGCGCCCCCGCTGCACCGACATCGGCTGCAGCACGGTGTTGAAGCGCAGCGCCAGCCGCGACGGCCCCGGCGCGGTGTGGCAGGTGACGCCGAAGAACGGTGCAGCGACCCCGCCATTGAACTTCTGGTCGTTCATCAGCGCCACGGACTCGCCGCGTCCGAGCGCCGCCAGCAGTTCGCGCGCGCCGTCGCCGCCCTTCGGCGCGAAATAGCGGACCCCGTAGCGGAAGCGGTAGTCGCGCACCCGCTTTTCGACGTGCGGGTTGTTCATCGCCCGATAGGTGATCTGACACTTCACCGGCGAGTTGACGATCGCCGCGGGCATCACCTCGAAGTTCGCGAAGTGACCCGAAACGAACACCACCGGTTCCTGGTTGGCGGCGATCTCATCGAAACGCTGGCCATTCACGATCTCGACCCGGTCGGGCGCGCCGATGATCCGGTCCATGATCAGCAGTTCCAGGAAGGTGCGGCCGGTATTGTCCCACTGCGCCTTCAGCAGATCGGCGATCTCTGCGTCCGAGGCCTGCGGGAAGGCGATGCGCAGATTGGTCTCGGCCACCTTCTGGGCGCTGGTCAGCGGGCCGAGGGTCTTGAAGAACCAGGCGCCGAAATCTGACACCAGGTCGACTGGCAGCATCCGCGCGAAGGCGATCACCACGTCGAAGGCCAGGGCCTCCAACCGCCACAAAAGATCCTGCGCCACCGGGGGCTTAGCCTGCGTCATGCCCTCTAGTAGTCGCGTCGTTCCCTGTCGCGCAACGCGAACAGCGCTCGCTTGGCGCGCGACTTGCGAAATTGAACCCAGGTCGTCTCGCTTTGAGACGGGCGGCAAGCAGAAGGACTGGGGGCGATGGAACCCATGGGCAGCAACATCGACGTTCACCTGGGCAAAAGGCTGCGCCGGCGGCGGCGCCTGCTGGGCCTGACCCAACAACAGCTGGCGGGCGCCTGCGGCGTGCGGTTCCAGCAGATCCAGAAATACGAGTGCGGCGCCAACCGCATTTCGGCAGCCCGCCTGTGGCAGCTGTCGGAAGCGCTCGAAGTACCGGTCGGCTACTTTTACGACGGCCTGGCGGACGCCGCACAGCGCGAGCAGGCGCTGGGCGAAGGTCCGGGCGAGGCCGGCGGCGAAGTCCTGGGCAGCAAGGAAACCCTCGACCTTATCCGCGCCTACTACCAACTCGGCGAACGTCCGCGCCGCCGGCTGCTCGATCTCGCCAAGTCGCTGAACGGCGAACACGAAGCGGCCTGACGCCCGACTGCTTGCGCCCGACCTGGCGATCTCCGGCAGGGGATATCGCGGAGGCCGGCGGCGGGGTAAAGCGGTCGCCATGCCCGCCCTTGCCGCCGGCCGTCTGGCCGAACTCGACGCCTTCCTTCTCGAACTCAACGCCGCCGCGGCGCGCGTGACCCTGCCTTACTTCCGGTCCGACCACGGGCTGGAGGACAAGGGCGGCATGCGCGGCTTCGACCCCGTCACCGCCGCCGACAAGGGCGCGGAGGCCGCGATCCGCGAGCTGATCGCCGCCCGCTTTCCGGAACATGGCGTCATAGGCGAGGAGTACGGCGAAGACCGTCCCGATGCTGAATTCGTGTGGGTGCTCGATCCCGTGGACGGCACGCGCGCCTTCGTCGCCGGACTGCCGCTCTGGACGACGCTGATCGGCCTACGCCACCAGGGCCGCCCGGTCCTCGGCTCCATCGGCCAGCCGTATCTGGACGAGGTCTTTATCGGCCATGCGGGCGGATCGCGCCTGCTGGCCCGTGGGGAGGTCACCCCCCTGAAGGTCCGCGCCTGTCCCAAGCTGACCGACGCGACCATCGCCACCACCGATCCCGAGACCTGTTTCGACGGCGCCGAACTGGGCGCCTGGACCCAGGTGCGCGCGGCCGCGCGGCTGGCGCGGTTGGGCTGCGACGCCTATGCCTACGCCATGGTCGCCATGGGCAAGGTGGACATGGTGATCGAGGCGGGGCTGAAGTCCTGGGATATCGAATCCGCCATCCCTCTGATCGAAGGGGCGGGCGGCCTGGTCACCAACTGGCGTGGCCAGCCGGTGGGGCCGAACGGCGGGCAGATCGCCATCGCCGGCGACCGGGCCTGCCTCGACGAGGCCCTGGTCGCCCTGCGCCGCTCGGCGAAATAGCTACTTCTTCGCGGCCGGAGCCTTCTTGGCCGCCGGCTTAGCGACCGCCTTCGGAGCCGTGGTCTTCGGAGCTGCGGCCCTGGTCCCCGGGGCCTTCGCAGCGGCGGGCTTCGCCGCCGCCTTGGGAGCGGCCTTGGCGGCAGGCTTGGCCTTCGGCGCGGCCTCGGCCTTCGGCTTCACCGCCTTCGGCGCAGCAGCCGCCTTGGGCGCAGCGGCCTTCGCAGCCGGCTTGGCGGCCGCCTTCGCCGCGGGTTTAGCGGCCGGGGCCGCCCTGGGTTTCGCAGCGGCCGCCGACTTGGCGGCGGGCTTGGCTTCGGCCTTCGGCTTCGGCGCCGCCTTGGGCTCGGCAGGCGCCTTCGGCGCAGCCGGCTTGACCTCTACGACGGCGGCCGGAGCGGCCGGCGCGGGTTCAGCGGCCTTGGACGCAGGCGCCGGCGCGGGCTTGACCTCGGCGACCGGAGCCGGGGCGGGCGCGGGCGCGGAAGCCGGCGCTGCGGCGGTCATGGGCGTCGGCTCCAGAGGCTTGGGCGCCGCCGGCGCGGGGGCCGAGCGGCCCAGCAAGGCGTCCAACGCACGCAGGAAGATGTTCCGCATTGTGTCCGTCTCCATGAGAATTTCGTGGAACGCGCCGGCGACATTGACGAACTCGCCCGCGGGCAGGTTCCTCGCGGCCACACGCTGGGCGGTGTTGTCGACGAGTCGATCCTGTTCGGCCGACACGATGACGACCGGAATCGTCACGCTTTTCAAGGTCTCGGGCCGCGACAGGTAGGCGGTGGCCTTCAGCGCGAAGTCGATCCAGCCCCAGGTGGGCCCGCCCAGGTCCAGCTTGGGTTCGGCCCGCACCTGCGCCTTGGCCCGCTCGTAGCGGGCGCGGTCGTGGGTCAGGACGTTGGTTTCGAAGGTCTCGGCCGGACCGGCCGGACGCGCATAGGCCCCGCCCCGCCCGAGCAGGACATTGAGACCGGCCATCAGCCGCGCCGCCGTCGGCGGCGTCTTGCCCAATTGCAGCTCCAGCATCGGCGCGCAGAGGATGGCGCCCTGGAACCGCGCCGCCTCGCCCTTGGCCAGCGCCAGCAGCGTCAGGCAGCCGCCCATCGAATGGCCGATGGCGAACCACGGTTGCGGCAGCCGGCTCTCATAGGCGGCGAGCAGCGCGTGGTAGTCGGCCAGGAACGCGTCATAGCCGCGGGCGTGGCCGGCCAGCCGGTCGGGAAGCTCGCGATGCGACAGGCCCTGGCCGCGCCAGTCGTGGGCCAGGACGACATAGCCGCGGCCGGTGAGGTCCTCGATGACCTCGAAATACTTCTCGATCGGCTCGGTGCGTCCGCCGCTGAGCACGATGGAGCCGCGGACCGCGCCGCGGGCTGGGAACAGCGCCGCCCGAAGCCGGGCCTTGCCCGCGCCCTCGAACCAGGCCGCCTCGGCGCCGGCCGGAACCGGCGCGCTTGGAATGGAAATCAAAGGCGCCGGCGACATGCTCATCCCAGTTTGGCGAACAAGGCCTGCATCTGCGGCTGCAGCGACATGGCCAGGCCCATGTCCGACACCTTGAGCCGGCCGGTGATGACCGCGGTCATCGGGTTGAGCTCGCCCGCACCCAGCGCCTTGAGGTCTTTGCGGCTGATCGAAACCGTCAGGTCGGCGGGCTTGTCCTCGTTGGTCACCGAGGCGCCGTCGATATGGATGAAGCCTTCGCCGCGCAGGTCGACCTTGAACGTCCTGCCCAGGCCGGCGTCCTCGCCCACTGCCGCCGCCACGCGCCGGGTCAGTTCCTCAAGTGTCGTCGTCATACGCACCGCCTCACATCGTCGTGAGCGGCAGCTTCGCCTCAAGCGCGAGCCAAGTAAACGGCTCAGCCAGGGTTTGAGCGGCGATTTCGTCGCAGGCTTGGTTAAGAGGCGGGCGGCGCCGCCGGGCAGGTCTCGCTTATCCGCTTGGCGGTGGTGATGGCGTTGGCGCTGAGCGGCACCCCGGCATAGGTGGTGCTGATCTTGGCGTTCATGGTGAAGGTGGTCGGCGAGTAGGTGCCGGTCGCCTCGAGCGCGGCCTTGCTGCCGTTCTTGGTGGCGCAGGCGCCCTTCAGGCGGATCTTGCCATCCTTGAACACCCGGGTCGGGTAGTCGCATTTGTAGTGGCGATTGGACGGCCCCATCACGAACTTCGAGACCTCGGCCGGCGTGATGCAGCGCTTCTCGGTCTTGGTCTGGCTGACGATCGCCGAGACCTTGTTCGTCACGTCCCAGTAGCCCGGCAGGATCGTCTGTTCCTGGGCGGCGGCGGGCGCTGCCAGCAGCAGGACGGCGGGGATCAGGGCGAGCGGGGCGTTTCGGAGCATTTCTGGCCTTTAGCGCATCGAGTTCAGGCCAGGCTAGCGGCTTGCAGGTGACTGCATGCTGACAGAACCGGGCGCAGGCCCGTTCATCTTGGGATGACAGCGCGCCGGATCAAGCGCATGTTGCGAACAACTCTCAACAAGAACGGGGAGAACGCCTATGAAGACCCTCGATCTCACCGGCCTCGACGAGCTCTATCGCCAGCCGGGCAAGCTGGTGCTCGACAAGGTGTTGGACCATGTCGAGAAGCACGGCCGCGCCTTCATCGGTTTCTCGCCGTTCTGCGTGGTCAGTTCGGCCGGGCCGGACGGCGCCATCGACGTCTCGCCCCGCGGCGGCGAGCCGGGCTTCGTGCATGTCAGCGAGGACGGGCGGACGCTCTACCTGCCCGACCGCCCCGGCAACAACCGGCTCGACACCATCCGCAACCTGCTGTCGGGCCCTGGCCGCATCGGCCTCATGTTCATGATCCCGGGCTTCGACGACGTGCTGCGGGTCAACGGCCGCGCCAGCGCCACCGCCGATCCCGACCTGCTCGCCAAGTTCGTCGAATTCGGCAAGACGCCGCGCCTGGTGCTGATGATCGCAGTCGAGGAGGTCTTCCTGCACTGTCCGAAGGCGATCATGCGCGCCCGGCTGTGGGAGGCCGACGCCCAGGTCGAACGCAGCGCCCTGCCCTCAGGCGCGGAGATGATCTTTGAGCAGCTGGAGATGGGAAAGGTCCCGGTCCCCAACGAGCAGATCATCGCCAGCTACAAGGAACAGCTCTAGCTGGCGGGTTTCACCAGCCGCAGGGTCATGCGGTCGCTCTCGCCGATCGCGTCGTAGGGCGCCCGGTCGAAGTTGGGGTCGGCCGGTTCGCCGCGCGGCGCGCTGAGCCGCACGGGCGGCAGGGTCCAGACCCCGAACGGGTGGTCGCGGTCGTCGGCCGGGTTGGCGTTGATCTCGCTGGTCTTGTCGAGGACGAAGCCGGCCTCCTGGGCCAGGCGCACGGCGTAGGCTTCCTGGACATAGCCGTTGGCGGCGAGGACGTCCTGCACCCCGCCGGGCGGGGCGCGATGCTCCTCGATCCCCAGCACGCCGCCGGGCTTGAGGGCGGCGAAGGCGTCGCGGAACGCCTTCTCGGCGATGCCGGCCGCCATCCAGTTGTGCAGGTTGCGCAGGAACAGCACCAGGTCGGCGCTGGCGGCCGGAGCCACCGGGCCGCTGGTCGGGCCGAAGGCGGTGATCTCGACCTCGCCATAGATCTTCGGCTTGGCCTTCAGACGCGCGCGGTAGGCTTCGACGATCTCCGTCGAGGCCGGGTCGGTCGGCTCTAGGTCGGCGGCGATCAGCTTGCCCTTGTTGGCCGCCAGATACGGCGCGAGGATGTCGGTGTACCAGCCGGCGCCGGGCCAGAACTCGACCACCGTCTGGCCCGGCTTCAGGCCCCAGAACTCAAGGGTCTCGACGGGATGGCGCCAGGCGTCGCGCGCCTTGTCGGCGGCCGGGCGCCAGTCGCCGGCGACCGCATCCTGCAGCGTCATGTTGCGTGCGGCTTTGGTCGGCGGGGGCTCGGCCTCCCCCTTCTTGCCGCACGCGGCCAGCGCCAGGGCGCCGATCAGAGCGCCCCGCCGCGAGAAGGAAGCCGCCGAACCTGCAAGAATACGCCGCATGTAAATTCCAAACCCGCCATCGTCCCGAGCGGCTTACCTGACCCGGGACGATGGTCAAAGCGTGGCCCTACTGTTTGACGAACCGCAGGGTCATCCGGTCGCTTTCGCCGATGGCGTCGTACTTGGCGCGGTCGAAGCTCGGATCGGGCTTGTCGGCAGCCGGCGAGCGGCGAACCGGCGGCAGGGTCCAGACCCCGAACGGGTGGTCCTTGGTGTCCTTGGCGTTGGCGTTGATCTCGGACTTGGCGGCCAGCTTGAAGCCGGCCTTCTCGGCTGTGGCGATCACGAAGTCGGTCGCGACATAGCCGTCGGAAGCGCCCGGAACCTGGGCGCGGGTGGGATCGGAGCGATGCTCCTCGACCGCCAGCACGCCGCCGGGCTTCAGCACGTCGTGGAAGTCCTTGAACACCTTGTCCAGCATGCCCGGCTGGCCCATCCAGTTGTGCACATTGCGGGCGGTGATCACCACGTCGGCAGAACCCGGCGCGCCGAGCGGACCCGAGACCGGGCCGAAGCCGACATAGGTGATCGGGCCGAACTTGGCCTGGTCGGCGTACTTGGCCTCGAAGTCGGCCCGGCCCTTGCGGGCGCCGTCCGACAGCTTGGGATTGGCCAGATCGGCGACGCCGGCGACATAGGTACCGCCGGTGGCCTTGGCGTAGGGGGCCAGGATCTCGGTCCAATAGCCCGAGCCGGGTGAGATTTCGATGACCGTCGCCTTGGGCTTCACGCCCCAGAATTCGAGGCTTTCATAGGGATGGCGCGCGGCGTCGCGGGCGACATGGTCGGCGCTGCGCTGCGGGCCGGCGATGGCGGCCTTCAGGGCCGCGCCTTCGGCCGACGCGATCGCCGGCTGGGCGATGACGGCTATCGCCGCGGCGGTGGCGAGCGCGAACATACGGGGGGACATCTGCATCGTGCCTTCTGGTTGTTTTCCTGGACGCGGCGCAGCCTAGAGGGGCCCGCGCCGCTGACAACCCGGCTTGCACGCTCGCGGGCCTGGCCATGCACGATTGTTGCCCGGCGCAGGTCTTGAACAGGACAAATCGCCTCCCACCTAGACATTCGAAGGCGCTGGTCATCTGGGCCTTCCGGACACAGGGCGAGGCCGATTGCGGCTCGTGTGCAGTCCGAACCACGCAACCTTGCTTAAGCCAAGAAGGTACCAACTCATGCGTACGATCGACTTCTCCCCGCTCTACCGCTCTGTCGTGGGCTTCGACCGCCTGGCCTCGCTGCTGGAGACCGCCAGCGCCGACGCCGCCGCGGGCTATCCGCCCTACAACATCGAGCGCACCGACGAGAACGCCTATCGCGTCGAGATCGCGGTCGCCGGCTTCCGTCCGGATGAACTGAACATCGAGGTCAAGGAGAACCTCCTGACCGTCCAGGGCCGCAAGGCTGCCAACGACGACCAGCGTCGGTTCCTCCACCGCGGCCTAGCCGAGCGCAACTTCGAGCGCCGGTTCCAGCTTGCCGACTACGTGGTGGTCACCGAGGCCAAGCTCGCAGACGGCCTGCTGTCCATCTCGCTGAAGCGTGAGCTCCCCGAGGCCCTGAAACCCCGCACGATCGCGATTTCGACCGCGACCGAAGCCAACCTGATCGAAGGCGAGAAGGCCGCCTAGCCTCCCCCCCGAGGCGGCTTCCAGCCCTCCGGGGCGGCGCAGCGACCTGCGCCGCCCCACTCCCCTCCCAGACTTTGCAGGGCGGCTCCGCAAGGCGCCGCCCTTTCTTTTGGCCTCAGAACGCGCCGTGCCGTCCCTGGCCGGAAGTGAAGCGGGTCGCGCCGTCGCGCGCCTCGCCGCTGGCCAGGGTGGCGCGGCCCAGCTCGACCTCGAAGCGGGTGGCGCTGTCCCAGTCCATCGACCATTGGGCGATCGCCGAGGCCCGATCGTTGCGCAGGCAGGACTGCGGGAAGGCGCTGATCTGCGCGGCCAGCTCCAGCGCCGCCTCGAGCGCCCCGCCGCTGGGGGCCAGGCGGTTGGCGAGGCCGATCTCGAACGCCTCGCGCGCGCCGACCGGACGCCCGGTCAGGATCAGGTCCATGGCGCGCGAATGGCCGATCAGCCGCGGCAGCCGCACAGTGCCCAGATCGATCAGCGGCACGCCGAACCGGCGGCAGAACACCCCGAACACGGCGTCCTCGGCCGCGACGCGCAGGTCGCACCAGGCCGCCACCTCAAGCCCGCCGGCGACGGCGTGGCCTTCGACGGCGGCGATAACCGGCTTGGAAAGGGCCAGGCGCGTGCAGCCCATCGGCCCCAGGTCGCCGTCGCGGTGGACCGGATTGCCGCGCCCTTCGCTGACGCCCTTGAGATCGGCGCCGGCGCAGAAGGCCCCGCCGCGGCCCTGCAGCACCGCGACATCCAGCGCCTCATCGGCGTCGAAGGCCCTGAAGGCGTCGTAGAGCGCCTGGGCGGTGGCGCCGTCGACGGCGTTGCGGCGCTCGGGCCGCTCGATGGTGACGACCGCTGTGCGGCCGCGGACTTCGACACTGACGGTTTGCATGCGGCGCTCTCCCTGGCTGAAGCCGAGGATAGCCTCTTGCCCGGGCGTCAGCCCAAGCCGCGTCAGATCACGTCTTCGAGCCCCCGCGCGCCCCACTTCTGGGCGTTTGTCAGGTTGGCGTTGCGCACCATGGCGCTGGTGAAGTTCGCGCGACTGAGGTCGGCGTCCACGAAGATCGCGTGGCGGCAGTCGGCGCGCGCCAGGTCGGCGTTCTTGAGCGTCGCCCCGGTCAGGTTGCTCGGCAGGGTGCGGTCCGCCCCCAGCAGGAGCGGGCCCATCTGGGCGTCGCGCAGGTCGGCGCCCGACAACTTGGCCCCGATCAGGCGCGCGCCGCGCAGGTCGGCGCGCCGCAGGTTGCAGTTGCGCAGGTCCGCGCCGTCGAGCTGCGCGCCCTGCAGCTGCACGCCCTCCATGTCGAGGCCGTAGAACACCGCGCCCTTGGCCGACAGGGCGGTCAGGTTGAAGCCGCGGATGGTCTCCAGCGCCCGAAGGTCGGCGTTGTCGAAGACGCTGGGCGTGCCTTCGGCCCCGCCGGTCTCGCACCACTTGGCATGGTCGCGGATCATCGTCTTGTAGGGCAGGTCCTGCACCGACTTGCCGACCGGATCGTCGGTCAGCACGCCGCGCATGTCGGCCTGGCTGACGTTCCAGGCGAAGGTCTTGGCGCCGACCAGGATGACGTCGCGCAGGTCCGCGCCGGCCAGGTCCGCTCCCGACAGGTCCGCGCCGGCCATATTGGCGCCCGACATGTTCGCCTGCTTCAGGTTGGCCCGGACCAGCTTGGCGTCCTTGAGGATCGCGTCGCTGAAGTCGGCCTTGATCGCCATCACGCCCGACAGCCGCGAGCGTTCGAGGTTGGCCCCGGCCAGGATCGCGCCCGACGCTTCGCCCACGCGGTTGATGTGTTCGAGCACCCGCAGGCCCTTGTCGCGGTCGCCGACGGCGATCGAGCCTTCGCGCAGGTCGGCCTCGAACATGTCGGCGCCGGTCAGGTTGGCCCCGCGCAGGCAGGCGCCGCGCAAGTCGGCCCGACGCAGCGAGGCGTCGGTCAGGTTGGCGTTCTGCAGGTCGGCGCCGAACAGGTTGGCATGGTCCAGCCGGACACCCTGCATCTGGCAGTCGGCGAGCACGGCGCCGGTCAGGTCGGCGTCACAGAGGTTCTTGCCGCGCAGGTCGAGCCCCGAGAGATCCTTCCACGCGAACACGGCGCGGGCGCCGCCCGGCTTCGAGGTCCAAAGGCGGTCGTGCTTGGCGCAGACGGCGTCGAGCTCATGCTGATCGAGCCTGCGCAACTCCTGGGCTGGAGCGCTCTGGGCGGACATCGGAAACCCCACTGACTTTCAGGGT
The DNA here is from genome assembly GCF_027286305.1 of Phenylobacterium sp. NIBR 498073. Classification (NCBI taxonomy): domain Bacteria; kingdom Pseudomonadati; phylum Pseudomonadota; class Alphaproteobacteria; order Caulobacterales; family Caulobacteraceae; genus Phenylobacterium; species Phenylobacterium sp. NIBR 498073. The sequence continues at coordinate 902,654 of NZ_CP114599.1, read as the reverse complement.
CCGATCCTAGGCTCGCGTAATTAACACGCTCTTTCCGCGGGTTAGGCTGCGGTGGTTAATTGCGGGGCGGCTGGTAGGTTTCATAGAGGCCCGCGGCCTCGTCGGCGAGCACGCCCAGGCGCACCGGGACGCCGGCCGCCGCCAGCCGCTCAGCCCCCTGTCCGGAGGCGTAGGGCGAGGCGTCTTCGCAGGCGATCACCACCTCGGCGACGCCGGCCACGACCAGCCGCTGCGAGCAGGACGCCGCGCCGGACGAGCGCGCGCCGCACGGCTCAAGCGTCACGTAGGCGACAGCGCCCAGCGCATTTTCACCTGCTTTTTCAATAGCCTGCTCCTCGGCATGCGGGCGACCGCCTGTGGCGGTGACCCCTTCGCCGACGACGACGCCGTCCTTGACCAGAACGCAGCCGACGCTGGGATTGTCCCCGGTCAGGCCGACATGCGTCCGCGCCAGGGCGATGGCGCGGCGCATGTGCGCAAGGTCGGCGCCCGAGGTCATGCGACCGGCGGTAGGGCCGTGGCGCGGGCCTCGTCGAGGTAACGCGCCGAGGTCGGCTTAAGGTTAGCGTCGAGCTCGATCAGCAGCGGATTTCCGGTCGGGATTTCAACGCCGATGATGGCCTCGTCTGACAGGCCGAACAGCAGCTTCACAATCGCGCGTAGAGAATTGCCATGCGCCGCAACCAGCAGGGTCTCACCCGCCTTCAGGTGCGGGGCGATCTCGGCGTCCCAGTACGGCTGCACGCGGTCGAGGGTGGTCTTCAGGCTCTCGGTGTCGGGCAGCGTCGCGCCGGCGTAGCGGCGGTCTTTGGAGAAATCGAACTCGCCGCCCGGCGCCAGCGGCGGCGGCGGCACGTCGTACGAACGACGCCACACCTTGACCTGGTCATCGCCATGCTTGGCGGCGGTCTCGGTCTTGTTGAGGCCGGTCAGCCCGCCGTAGTGGCGCTCGTTCAGGCGCCAGTCCTTGGTCTCGGGCACGAACACCTGGCCAGCGGCGGTCAGGGCCAGCCATAGGGTGCGGATGGCGCGGGTCAGCACCGAGGTGTAGGCCCGGTCGATCTGCAGCCCGGCCGCCTTGATCAGCTCGCCGCCCTTCCTGGCCTGGGCCTCCCCCTCGGCGGTCAGGTCGACGTCCACCCAACCGGTGAAGCGGTCTTCGAGGTTCCATTGGCTCTGGCCGTGGCGAAGAAGGATCAAGGTGGGCAAGGCGCGGCGCTCCGTCTGCAGGTTGCCAGCGGGCTAAGGCCCGGCGCCCCCAGCGTCAAGGTCCGCTGGCCGATGAGGGCGGCGCTGTCTATATGAGCACCCATGTCCGATCGCCTGTTCTATCCGCTCGCCGCGATCCTGGCGCTCGCCCTTTTGGCGCTGGCCGCCGTCTGGCCCCAGGGCCTGGGCGCCCGCTCGCCCGGACCGTTCGGCCACACGCCCGTGCAGCAGACCGCCCAGGCCAAGGCAGCCATGCAGCGCGAGACCGAAGCCTCCGAGCAGCGGATCAAGGCCGCGCGCGAGGCGGTCGCCGACATCCAAGCCCAGAAGCTCAGCCCCACGAAATGACGGACGCCGCCCAGATGACCAAGTTCGACGCCGTCGCCGTGGGTCGGCGCGTGCTGACCGCCGAGGCCGACGCCCTGCGCCTGCAAGCCGACACCCTGGGCGAGGCCTTCGAGAAGGCCGTCGACCTGCTGTTCGCCGCCAAGGGCCGGGTGATCTGCACCGGCATCGGCAAATCGGGGCACGTGGCCAAGAAGATCGCCGCGACCTTCGCCTCGACCGGGGCTCCGGCCTTCTTCGTGCACGCCAATGAGGCCAGCCACGGCGACCTGGGCATGATCGCCGAGGGCGACGTCATCCTGGCGCTGTCGAAGTCCGGCCAGAACCAGGAACTGGCCGACGTCATCGCCTACTCCCGGCGCTTCCATATCCCGCTGATCGCGCTGACCGCCTTCGCCGACAGCCCGCTGGGCCAGGCCGCCGACGTCGCGCTGCTGCTGGCCGACGCCACCGAGGTGACCTCCGAGGTCAAAGCGCCGACCACCTCCACCACCCTGCAGATCGCCATCGGCGACGCCCTGGCGGTGTCGTTGCTGGAGCGGCGTGGGTTCAGCGCCAAGGACTTCAAGATCTTCCACCCGGGCGGCAAGCTGGGCGCCATGTTGCGCACGGTCGGCGACCTGATGCACGGCAAGGACGAGCTGCCGCTGGTCGGCGAGGCGACGCCGATGTCCGAGGCGCTGCTGGTGATGACCGAAAAGGCGTTCGGGATCGTCGGCGTCACCGATGCGAGCGGGGCGCTGAAGGGCGTGATCACCGACGGCGACCTGCGCCGCCATCTCGACGGCCTGCTGACCCGTACCGCCGGCGAGGTGATGACCGCAGGCCCCAAGAAAACTGCGCCGCCGCAGATGCTGGCGGCCGAGGCCCTGGCGCTGATGAGCGACCCGCTGCCGATGGTCACGGTGCTGTTCGTGGTCGATGACGGGCGGCCGGTCGGCATCCTGCGGGTGCACGATCTGGTTCGCGCCGGGGTCTGACGGATCGTCACGAAACGTCCCTCGAAGGTTCGCGTTCGCATGGTCTTAAGGTCTGCGGGCCTTTAAGAACCACGAGACAGAGATAACGGAGTTACGATGCTGCCCGTCCCGCGCGCCGATCTCACGCCCAATACGTTCGAATACGAAGTCACCCCGCTGGTGAAGGCGACGGGCTTCCGCGAATACGACGCGCGCTGGCTGTTCGGGCCCGAGATCAACCTTCTGGGGATCGAGGCGCTGGGGCTGGGTCTAGGGACCTACATCCAGGAACTCGGCCAGACGAAAATCGTCGTCGGTCACGACTACCGGTCCTATTCGCTGTCGATCAAACAGGCGCTGACCGTCGGGCTGGTGGCCGCCGGCTGCGAGGTGGTCGACATCGGCCTGGCGCTGTCGCCGACCGCCTATTTCGCGCAGTTCGCGCTGGATGCGCCCTGCGTGGCGATGGTCACCGCCAGCCACAACGAGAACGGCTGGACCGGCGTGAAGATGGGCGCCCAGCGGCCGCTGACCTTCGGCCCGGTCGAGATGGGCCGCCTGAAGGAGATCGTGCTGGGCGGCGAGGGCAAGACCCGTCCCGGCGGCTCGCTGACCCATGTGCAGGGCTTCGCCCAGAGCTTCATCGACGACGTTTCCAAGCGCGCGCAGATCAAGCGGCCATTGAAGGTGGTCTGCGCCTGCGGCAACGGCACGGCCGGGGCCTTCGCGCCGCAGGCCCTGCGCAACATGGGCGTCGAGGTCATCGAAATGGACTGTGACCTCGACTGGACCTTCCCGCGCTACAACCCCAATCCGGAAGACCACGAGATGCTCAAGGAGATGGCCAAGGCCGTCAAAGAGCATGGCGCGGACCTGGCGCTGGGCTTCGACGGCGACGGCGACCGCTGCGGCGTGGTCGACGACACCGGCGAGGAAATCTTCGCCGACAAGATCGGCCTGATGCTGGCGCGCGACCTCTCGGCCCTGCACAAGGACGCGACCTTCGTGGTCGACGTGAAGTCCACCGGTCTGTTCGCCACCGATCCGGTACTGAAGGCCAACGGCGCGACCACCGTCTACTGGAAGACCGGCCACAGCTACATCAAGCGCAAGACCGCCGAGATCGGCGCCCTGGCCGGGTTCGAGAAAAGCGGCCACTTCTTCTTCAATCCGCCCCTGGGCAACGGCTACGACTGCGGCCTGACCGCGGCGGCGGCGATCCTGTCGATGCTGGACCGCAACCCTGGCAAGACGCTCTCGCAGCTGAAGGCCGCCCTGCCGGTGGCGTTCACCTCGCTGACCATGTCGCCGCACTGCGCCGACGAGGAAAAGTACGGCGTCGTCGCCGACGTGGTCGCCGAATACGAAGCCCTGGCCGCTTCGGGCGGCACGATCCTCGGCCGCAAGATCGTCGAGGTGATCACCGTCAACGGTGTGCGCGTAGCGCTGGAGGACGGCTCCTGGGTGCTGGTGCGGGCTTCGTCCAACAAGCCCGAGATCGTCGTGGTGGTGGAAAGCACGCAGTCCGACGACGACATGCGCGCGCTCTTCCGACAGGAAGTAAAGCCGCGACTGGCCAGACGTCCGCAGGTCGGCGCCTACAATCAGGAAGTCTAGCGCCGCTGGCGCGCAGCTTGCTTACTCAAAACAACATTGTTCCGTTCTGGATCGACGTGCGATTGCGGGGGCGCTCGCGGCGTGGTGAAAAACGGGGCGGGAACGGATCTCAAGGATAACCCATGCACGTCACGATGATCGGCACCGGCTATGTGGGCCTGGTGAGCGGGGCCTGTTTCGCCGACTTCGGTCACACGGTGACCTGCATCGACAAGGACGCCAGCAAGATCGAGCGCCTGCGCACCGGCGGCATCCCGATCTATGAACCGGGGCTCGACGTCCTGGTCGCCAAGAACGTGCAGGCCGGCCGCCTGTTCTTCGACACCGACGCGGCCGAGGCGGTGAAGAAGGCCGACGCGGTGTTCATCGCCGTGGGCACGCCCCCGCGCCGCGACAACGGCCATGCCGACATGACCTACGTCCATGCCGCCGCCGAGGAGATCGCCGGCCTGCTGGACGGCTTCACCGTCATCGTCACCAAGTCGACCGTGCCGGTCGGCACCGGCGACGACATCGAACGCATCGTGAAGGCCAAGCGTCCCGACGCCCAGTTCGCGGTGGTCTCGAACCCTGAGTTCCTGCGCGAAGGCGCGGCGATTGAGGACTTCAAGCGCCCCGACCGCGTGGTGGTGGGCATGGAGGACGAGCGCGCCCGCCCGGTGATGACCGAGCTCTACCGCCCGCTGTTCCTGAACGAGACGCCGATCCTGTTCACCGGCCGGCGCACCAGCGAGCTGATCAAGTACGCGGCCAACGCCTTCCTCGCCATGAAGATCACCTTCATCAACGAGATGGCCGACCTCTGCGAGGCGGTAGGCGCCGACGTCCAGCAGGTCGCCCGCGGCATCGGCCTCGACAAGCGGATCGGCAGCAAGTTCCTGCACGCGGGCCCTGGCTACGGCGGCTCCTGCTTCCCGAAGGACACCCTGGCCCTGGTGCGCACCGCCGCCGCCGCCGGCGCGCCGACCCGGCTGATCGAAGCCACCGTCGAGATCAACGATGCACGCAAGAAGGCCATGGCGACGAAGGTCGCAGACACCATGGACGGCGACCTGACCGGCAAGACCGTCGGCGTGCTCGGCCTGACCTTCAAGCCCAACACCGACGACATGCGCGACGCGCCGAGCCTGGACATCATCCCGGCCCTGCAAGCCATGGGCGCCAAGGTCCAGGCCTATGATCCGGAAGGCGCGCACGAGGCCAAGCACATGCTGCCCGGCGTCGAGTTCAAGTCGGATTCCTACGAGGCGGCGGCCGGCGCCGACGCCCTGGTGATCATCACCGAATGGGATCAGTTCCGCGCGCTCGACCTCGATCGCGTCAAGGAGGTCATGAAGACCCCGGCGCTGATCGACCTGCGCAACATCTATCGCCCGGACGACGTGCGCGGCCGCGGCATCAAGTACGCCTCGATCGGCCGCGCCTAAAGGGCCCGTCGCACAAACAATGAAGGCGGCGCTCGCAGGGGCGCCGCCTTTTTCGCGTCAACCGGCCAACAGGTGGATCAGGGTGTTGCCGATCCAAAGAGCGCCGGCCCAGAAGGCGATGGCGAGCATTCCGACAAAGGCGAGGCAGGCGATCGAGGTGAGGCCCCGAGCAGCTCCCCGCGATGCGCCTCCAAAGGCGACGGGTCGTGGCATGTTTCGCTCCCAGACTTTTCTTTGATCCCTGCCGGTCGAGCGGCGGGGACGGGAGAAGGCTGACACGGATTAACCGATCTGCAAAGTCCCGTGCGACTTTGCGACAAATAGGCGCAAGAACAGAGCCCGTCGGCTGGCCGATCTTCACTGTGGATAACTCGGTCGACCGAGGATCTTCCTGCGATTACGCAACGCGCCGGGCGAGCTAGAGTTCAGGGCCTCGGCGCTGTTGGTCGCGCCCGCCAGGGAGCCCGAACGCATTGCTTCCACTGATCGGCATCGCCGTCGTCGTGGTCGGGTTCGTGGCCCGGCTCAATCCGCTGCTGGTGGTCACGCTCGCGGCGCTGGTCACGGGCCTCGCCGGCGGCATGGGGCCGGTCGAGGTGGTCGAGACTTTCGGCAAGGCGTTCAAGGAAAATCGTTATGTTTCCGTGGTCTGGGTGGTGCTGCCGGTCATCGGCCTGCTGGAGCGGGCCGGGTTGCAGGAGCGCGCCAAGAGCCTGATCGGCCAGGTCCGCGCGGCCACGGTCGGACGCCTGCTGCTGCTCTACTTCATCCTGCGCCAGGCGTCCGCGGCGCTCGGCCTGACCTCGCTGGGCGGCCACGCGCAGATGGTGCGCCCGCTGATCGCCCCGATGGCCGAGGCCGCCGCCGAGACCCACCACGGCCCGCTGGCCGACGACGCCCGCCAGACCATCCGCGCCCACGCCGCGGCGGCCGACAACGTCGCGCTGTTCTTCGGCGAGGACATCTTCATCGCCATCGCCTCCATCCTGCTGATCAAGGGCTTCCTTGAGCAGAACGGAATCATCGTCGAGCCCTTGCAGCTCTCGGTCTGGGCGATCCCGACGGCGTTCGTGGCGCTGCTGGTTCACGGGACGCGGTTGATGCTGCTGGACCGGCGGCTGGCCCAGGCCCTGGCGCAGGGGCGGCCATGATCGGGCTGGAGGTCCTCTATGTCATCGGCGGGGCGTTCTTCGCCGCCGTCGCCGTGCTCAGCGCCCGCGACGCCAGCAACCCCAAGCGCTGGAAGAACACAGCGTTCTGGGGCCTGTTCGCGATCAGCTTCCTGTTCGGCTCGCACCTGCCCGACTTCGCCAACGGACTGGTGGTCATCGCCATGGTCGCCGTCGCCGGGTTCGGCGGCCTGGGCCGCGGCGAGCCGGCGACCACCGGCCCGGCCGAGCGGGCCGAGAGCGCCGCGCGGCTGGGCGACCGCCTGTTCCTGCCGGCACTGGCGATCCCCGCCACGGCCCTGGCCGGAACCTTCCTCTTCAAGCGCCCGGAACTGGCCGGCCTAGTCGATCCCAAGCAGGCGACCCTGGTCTCGCTGATCCTCGGGGTGTTCGTCGCCCTGGCCATCGCCATGCCGATGCTGCGCGAGCGTCCCGCAGCCCCGTTGCAGGAAGGCCGCCGGCTGCTCGACACGGTCGGCTGGGCCGCAGTGCTGCCGCAGATGCTGGCGGCGCTGGGTGCGGTGTTCGCCGCCGCCGGGGTCGGGGCGGTAATCGGCCAGCTGGCCGGCCAGTGGCTGCCCGACGGAAGCCGGCTGGCCGCGGTGGCGGCCTATACCTTCGGCATGGCGATCTTCACGATGGTCATGGGCAACGCCTTCGCGGCCTTCCCGGTGATGACCGCGGGCATCGGACTTCCGCTTATCGTTCAAAGGTTTGGCGGCGATCCGGCGATCATGGGCGCGATCGGGATGCTCTCGGGCTTCTGCGGGACGCTGATGACGCCGATGGCCGCCAACTTCAACATCGTCCCGGCGGCGCTGCTGGAGCTCAAGGACCGCAACGGCGTGATCCGCGCCCAGGTCCCGACCGCCATCATCCTCCTGCTGGCCAACACGGCGCTGATGTATGTCCTCGTCTTCCGTTTCTGAGCTGAATCAAGACCTTGCCCTGAAGTTCGCGCAGCTGGCGCTGGGCCATGTACGGCGGCCCTACCCGTTCAAGCTCGACCAGGTGCTGGCCGGCGACGAAGACGTGCTGCCGCCGCGGACGCTGCACCCGATCTTCCACGGCAGCTTCGACTGGCACTCCTGCGTGCATGGCTACTGGCTGCTGGCGCGGCTCTACCGGCGCCTGCCGATAGAACCTACCGGTCGCGAAATCGCCAGCCTGTTCAACGAGATGCTCACCCCCGACAAAGTCGCCGGCGAGCTCGCCTACCTGCAGCGGCCGACCAGCGCCGGGTTCGAGCGGCCCTATGGCTGGGCCTGGCTGCTGATGCTGAGCGCCGAATTGGAGCGCATCGAGGGCCGGCCCTGGGCCGCAAACCTGCGGCCGCTGGCCCACGCCTTCGCCGACCGCTTCAAGGCCTTCCTGCCGAAGGCGACCTACCCGATCCGCACCGGAACCCATTACAGCACAGCGTTTGCGCTCGCCCTGGCGCACGAATACGCGGGCGAGGTCGGCGACCACGACCTGACCCGACTGATCGAGACCACGGCCCGCGGCTGGTACCTCGGCGACGCCGGCGCCGTCGCCTGGGAGCCCAGCGGCGACGATTTCCTGTCGCCCACCCTGATGGAGGCCGAATGCCTGCGCCGGGTGCTGCCATCGCCAGATTTTCGGATGTGGTTCTCCAGGTTCCTGCCGGACGCCGCCGAGCGCCGGCCGGCGACCCTGTTCACCCCCGCCACGGTCAGCGACCGCAGCGACGGCAAGATCGCCCACCTGGACGGTTTGAACCTCAGCCGGGCGTGGTGCTGGCGCGCGATCGCCCGGTCGTTGGCCGCGAGCGATCCCGTCCGGGACGTGGCGCTGGCCGCCGCCGACGAACACCTGGCCGCCGGGCTGGCGCACGTCGCCGGGGACTACATGGGCGAACACTGGCTGGCGACCTTCGCGCTGCTGGCGCTGGAGGCGTAGATCCAGGTGTCATCCCGGAAGTCGCGAGAGCGGCTGTCCGGGATCCATTCGCGCTGCGGCAGTCGAGTTGGCGACGTCCGAGCCGCATCCGGGACGATCCGGTGTTCATGGGTCCCGGTCTTGCTTCGCAAGCCGGGATGACACCTAGCTTTGATCAGTTCGCCGCGACGTAGGCGTCGATGTCGGCCAGGTGGCGGGCGATTTCGTCGGGGGCGAGGAAGGAGCCGGTGAAGCTGTTCTTCGCCAGAACGATCAGCTCATCGCGCGAGAGGTCGAGGGCCTCAGCGGTCTCGATCCAGTTCTGGCCCAGATAGCCGCCAAAATAGGCCGGATCGTCGGAATTGACCGTCGCGCGCAGGCCAAGATCGAGCATCCGCTTGAGCGGATGGGCGGTCAGGTCGCCGACCACGCAGAGCTTGAGGTTCGACAGCGGGCAAACGGTCAGGGTCATGCCCTCGCGGACCAGCCGCTCGGTGAGGGCGTCGTCCTCGAGGGCGCGGTTGCCGTGATCGATGCGGTCGACTTCGAGCAGATCGAGGGCCTCGTAGACATAGTCGGGCGGCCCCTCCTCGCCGGCGTGGGCGACGACCTTGAGGCCGAGCTTGCGGGCGGCGGCGAAGACCTTGGCGAACTTGGCCGGCGGATGGCCGACCTCGGAGGAATCCAGCCCGACCCCGGCGATGCGGTCGAGCCACGGCTTCGCCTGCTCCAGGGTCACGAAGGCCGCTTCTTCGGAGAGGTGGCGCAGGAAGCAGAGGATCAGCTTGGAGGTGACGCCGAGGGTCCGCTCGGCCTCGTCCATGCCCGACAGCAACCCCTCGATCACCACCGCGAACGGCACGCCGCGATCGGTGTGGGTCTGGGGATCGAAGAAGATCTCGGCGTGGCGCGCGCCGTCGGCGGCGACGCGGCGGAAATAGGCCATGGCCAGGTCGTGGAAGTCGGCCGTCGTCAGCAGCACCTGGGCGCCCTGGTAGTAGATGTCCAGGAAGTCCTGCAGGTTCGAGAAGGCGTAGGCGGCCCTCACCTCCTCGACGCTGGCGAAGGGCAGCTTCACGCCGTTGCGGCGGGCGAACTCGAACATCTGCTCGGGCTCGAGGCTGCCCTCGATGTGCAGGTGCAGTTCGGCCTTGGGCAGGCCGCGGATGAAGGCGGCCAGATCGCCCATCAAGCCGCCGCCTTCTTCACCGCCCCGACGATATCCTTGACCACCTCGTGGACCAGCTTTTCGTCGTCGCCCTCGGCCATGACGCGGATCAGCGGCTCGGTGCCCGAGGCGCGGACCACGATGCGGCCGGATCCGTTCAGGCGCTGCTCGGCGTCGGCGATGACGCCCTTGACGTGCTCGGTCTCCAGCGGCTTGCCGCCGGCGAAGCGGACATTCTCCAGGATCTGCGGCACCGGCTCGAACTGGCGGGCCAGTTCGCTCATCGGCTTGTTCGAATCCTTGAGCACGGCGAGCACCTGCAGCGCGGCCAGCAGCCCGTCGCCGGTGGTCGAGAAGTCGGACATGATCATGTGGCCGGACTGCTCGCCGCCGAGGTTGAAGCCGCCCTCGCGCATCCGCGCCATGACGTAGCGGTCGCCGACCTTGGTGCGTTCGAGCTTGAGATTGCGGGCCGCCAGGAAACGTTCAAGGCCGAGGTTCGACATCACCGTGGCGACCACCCCGCCGCCGTTGAGGCGATCGCGCCCCGCCCAGTAGTCGGCGATCAGGGCCATGATCTGGTCGCCGTCGACCACGTGGCCCTTCTCGTCGCAGATGATCAGCCGGTCGGCGTCGCCATCCAGAGCAATGCCGATGTCGGCGCGGAACTCCTTGACCGCGCGGGCCACGGCTTCCGGATGGGTCGAGCCGCAGTCCTCGTTGATGTTGGTGCCGTCGGGGCTGACCCCAATCTTGATGACCTCGGCGCCCAGTTCGTAGAGCACCACCGGGGCGACCTTGTAGGCCGCGCCGTTGGCGCAATCGATGACGATGCGCAGGCCCGACAGCGACAGGCGCCGCGGGAAGGTCGCCTTGGCGATCTCGACATAGCGGGCCTGGCTGTCTTCGACGCGGGCGACGCGGCCGAGTTCGGTCGGCGAGGCCAGGCCCACATGCAGGTCCTGGCCCATCAGGGCCTCGATCTCGAGTTCGCGGTCGTCGGAGAGCTTGTAGCCGTCCGGGCCGAACAGCTTGATGCCGTTGTCGGTGTAGGGGTTGTGCGAAGCCGAGATCATCACGCCGAGGTCGGCGCGCAGGGAGCGGGTCATCATCGCCACGCCCGGGGTCGGCATCGGCCCCAGCAGGCGCACGTCCATACCGACGCTGGCGAAGCCGGCGACCAGGGCCGGTTCGACCATGTAGCCCGACAGCCGCGTATCCTTGCCGATCACCACCAGGTGGCGACGCTCGTCCTGGGACTTGAACAGCTTGGCGGCGGCCAGACCGACGCGTAGGGCGACTTCGGCGGTCATCGGATGGCTGTTGGCCTGACCGCGGATACCGTCGGTGCCGAAATAGGCGCGTTTGGACATTCGTGTTCCCGAAACGATGCGAAACTTAGATTTAGTCGACGCCGCGTTTGCGAATGCTAAAGGCGACGCAGGATTATCACGCTTTCGAGCGGCGAAAGGAACTAGGGCGGCATGTGCGGCATCATCGGCATCGTCGGCAACATCCAGGTCCAGGACCGGTTGCTCGACAGCCTCAAGCGCCTGGAATACCGCGGCTATGACAGCGCCGGCATCGCCGGCGTGGTCGGCGGCAAGGTCGAGCGCCGCCGCGCCAAGGGCAAGATCCGGGCGCTGGAAGACGTACTCGCCAGCGATCCGCTGAACGCCAGCGTCGGCATCGGCCATACCCGCTGGGCGACCCACGGCGCGCCGTCGGAGCGCAACGCCCACCCGCACACCGCCGGCAAGGTGACCCTGGTCCACAACGGCATCATCGAGAACTTCGCCGAACTGCGCCACGAGCTGGAAGCGGCCGGCCGGACGTTCGAGAGCGACACCGACACCGAGGTCATCGCCCAACTGCTGGATTCCGAGCTGGCCACCGGCCTGGAGCCGCTGGCGGCGCTGAAGGCCACGCTCGACCGGCTGACCGGCGCCTACGCCATCGGGGTGCTGATCGAGGGCGAGGACAACCTGGTGATGGGCGCGCGCCGCGGCAGCCCGCTGGTGGTCGGCTATGGCGACGGCGAGATGTTCATCGGCTCCGACGCCCTGGCGGTCGGCCCGTTCACCAACAAGATCGCCTATCTGGACGAGGGCGATTACGTCGCCATCGACCACAAGAGCGCGCGCATCTTCGACGAGACCGGCCGGCCGGTGGAGCGCAAGACGCAGGTGGTCTCGGCGTCCGCCGCCCTGGTCGAGAAGGGCAACTACCGCCACTTCATGGAAAAAGAGATCCATGACCAGCCGGACGCCGTGCAGCGCACGCTGTCGGCCTATATCGACCCGGTGTCAGGCACGGCGACCGCGCCCGACGGCGTCGATTTCGCCAAGATCGACCGTCTGCAGATCGTCGCCTGCGGCACCGCCTTTTACGCCGGCCTGATCAGCCGCTATCTGTTCGAGCGCCTGGCGCGGCTGCCGGTCGACATCGACGTCGCCTCGGAGTTCCGCTACCGCGAGCCGCCGGTGACCCCGGGCACGCTGGCGGTGATGGTCTCGCAGTCGGGCGAGACCGCTGACACCCTGGCCTCGCTGCGCTGGTGCAAGAGCCAGGGCCTGAAGACCGCCGCGGTGGTCAACGTCCACGAATCCACCATGGCGCGGGAAGCCGACGTGCTGTTCCCGACCCATGCCGGGCCCGAGATCGGCGTCGCCTCGACCAAGGCCTTCACCGCCCAGGTCACCGCCCTGGCGGCGTTGGCGGTCGCAGCGGCGGCTGCGCGCGGCCACATCGACGCGGCGGAGGAAGCGCGGCTGTCGAAACTGCTGCTGGAAGCCCCTCGCCTGATCGCCGAATCCATCAAGGCCGAAGAGGCGATCCGCGCCCTGACGCCGGAACTGGCCAAGGCCCGGGACGTGCTCTATTTCGGCCGCGGGGCGATGTCGGCCCTGGCCCTGGAAGGGGCCCTGAAGCTCAAGGAAATCAGCTACATCCACGCCGAGGGCTATGCCGCCGGCGAGCTGAAGCACGGACCGATCGCGCTGATCGACGAGGCCACCCCGGTCATCGTCATCGCCCCGAGCGACGGCCTCTTCGAAAAGACCATGTCGAACATGAGCGAGGTGATGGCCCGGGGCGGCCCGATCCTGCTGATCACCGACGCCGAGGGCGCGGCGCGCGCGCCCAAGGGCGTCAAGATCGTCGTGGCCCCGACCTGCGATCCGCTGATCGCGCCGCTGGTCTTCTCCGCGCCCATCCAGTTGCTGGCCTATTACGTGGCCGTCCAGAAGGGCGCGGATGTCGACCAGCCGCGCAACCTGGCCAAGTCGGTGACCGTCGAGTAGCGGCCTACTTGGCCGGCGGGGTCGCCGGCGGGACTTCGGTCGCCGGCGGCGGGGTCGCCGCCATCGAACCGGCGGCCGGCGGCGTCGCGCTCATGGAATCAGCCGGCGGCGTGGTCGCCATCGAGCCGGTCGCCGGCGGCGTAGCGGTCATGGCGTCGACCGGCGGGGTCGCGGCCATGCTGTCGGCTGGCGGAGTCACGGTCGTATCGGCGGCCGGGGTCGCCTCCTCCGCCTTCTTGCCGCAGGCGGCCAAGGTCAAGGCCATCGCCGAAGCCGCGATGAGACCGGTGTAGGTGCGAAGTTTCATGGAATGCCCTCCATTTCGAACTGCCAATGCGCCTCGTGAACCGTTCACGGCCTCGTGAGTTCCGGCCCGCCGATCACGAAACACCTTTGAAACAGCGCCCTTCAACTCAGCTTGAGCTGACGCGCCGACTCACAAACCTTAGCTTTCAGGCAACTCTATCGGTTGAAAAGCTCTTCCAACGTGCGATGCCGAGCTTAGCCGAAACCTGATGTCCACATTCGGCTGGCATGTTGCGGCCTCGCCAATCGAGCATCCCGTACGGGGGAATGCGGGAGAGCTTGGATGACCAAACGCGTGCGCAAGGCCGTGCTGCCGGTGGCTGGACTGGGAACCCGGGTCCTGCCCGTGGCGCGCGCCACGCCGAAGAACCTGCTGAACGTCTTCGACCGACCGATCCTGTCCTATGTGATCGAGGAGGCGCGGGCGGCCGGCATCGAGCACTTCGTGTTCATCACCAGCCGCGGCCAGGGCGCGATCGAGGACTATTTCGACGGCAACCCGGAGATCGAGGGCGCGCTGGAGGCCAAGGGCAAGACCGACGTCCTGGCCGAGGTGCGGCGGGACATCCTGCCGCCCGGCTCGATGAGCTTCATCCGCCAGATGGCGCCGCTGGGCCTGGGCCATGCGGTCTGGTGCGCCCGCGACATCATCGGCGACGAGCCGTTCGCGGTGATCCTGCCCGACATGCTGATGGCCGCGCAGACCCCGGCCCTGGCCCAGGCGGTCGCCGCCTATGAGCAGGTCGGCGGCAACATCGTCGTGGTCGAGCCGGTGCCCGACAGCGAGACCCACAAGTACGGCATCGTCGCCCTGGACCAGCGCGAGGGCCGGCTGAACCGGATGACCGCCATGGTCGAGAAGCCCAAACAGGGAACCGCGCCGTCGAACCTGATCATCTCCGGCCGCTATATCCTGCAGCCCGAAATCTTCCCGTTGCTGGAGCGCCAGGGCAAGGGCGCGGGCGGCGAGATCCAGCTGACCGACTCCATGCTCGAGCTGATGAAGGACCAGGACTTCCACGCCCTGGAGTACGACGGGACCACCTTTGACTGCGGCGACAAGATCGGCCTGCTGCGGGCCAATGTCGCCTTTGCGCTGCAGCGCCCCGAGTTCGCCGACGCCGCCCGCAAGGCCATCGGGGACCTGCTCTAGGAGGCAACCGTGCGACTGCTAGTCTACGGCTACGGTTTCGTCGGACGCGCCCTGGCGCGGCGGATGGCGGCGGCCGGCTGGGACGTGGCGGCCACCTGGCGCGACCCGTCCGCCGCCAAGGCGATGCGCGCCGAGGGCGTCGAGCCCCTGCCCGCGGAGGACAAGCAGGCGATCGCCGAGCGGCTGGCCGACGTGCAGGCGGTGCTGGTGACGCCGCCGCCGGGGCCGGAGGGCTGCCCGGCGCTGCAGGTGCTGGTTCCGGCCCTGGCCAAGGCCGGGGCGTTTCCCGACTGGATCGGCTATCTCTCAACCACCGGCGTCTATGGCGACCGGCGCGGCGGCTGGGCGTTCGAGGACAGCCGCCTGGCCGCGCAATCGCCGGAGGGCGCGCGGCGGGTGGCCGCCGAGCGCGACTGGCTGGAGGTCGGCCGCGGCATGGGCCTGACCGTCACCGTACACCGGCTGCCCGGAATCTACGGCCTCGGCCGCTCGGCGTTCGAGCGGCTGCGCGAGGGGCGGGCCAAGCGCTACGACGCGCCGGGGCATGTGGTCGGCCGGGTGCATGTCGACGACGTGGCGGCGGGGCTGGAAGCCTCGATCGCGCGGCCGCGGGCCGGCGGGATCTACAACCTGGTCGACGACGAGCCGGCGGCCAACAGCGCGGTGATCGCCTATGCGGCGCGCCTGCTGGGTTTGCCTGAACCGCCGCTGACGCCGCTGGACATCGAGGCCCTGCCGGTCAAGGCGCAGCGGTTCTACCGCGAGAACCGCCGGGTCTCGAATGCGCGGGCCAAGGCCGAGCTGGGCTGGCGGCCGGCCTACCCGACCTATCGCGAGGGGCTGGCGGCGATTTTGGCCGGCGAGCGCCAGACTTAGTTGCTCCCCCACGTCGCGGGGCTATCGCACATGTCCTCGATTGCTAAGCGGTGTCATCCCGGTTTGCGAAGCAAGACCGGGACCCATTCGCGCCGACATGCAGAAAAGGGGTGAGGCGGAGCTGACTGGATCCGGCGTTCATGGGTCCAGGTCTTCGGCCTGACGGCCGAAACCGGGATGACACCGAAGCATACGCGCCGCCTCCCCCAGGAGGGGCGGAACTAGATTTGCCCGAGCGCCAGACCGCCGAGGGCGCAGGCGATCAGGGTCGGGGTCAGGCCGGCCTTGAAGCGCAGCATGGCGAGTGCGGCTGCGGCCGCCAGCAGGGCCGGGCGCCAGTCGAAGCTGGCCAGGACCGGGACGTCGGGGCCCCCGCCGCCGAGCCGCACCACCTGGCCGAACAGCAGGTGCAGGCCGAACCACAGGGCGAGGTTGGCGATGACGCCGACCACGGCGGCGGTGATGGCGCCGAGCGAGGCGGCGGCGGCGCGGTGGCCGCGCAGGGCCTCGACATAGGGCGCGCCGAGGAAGATCCACAGGAAGCACGGCGCGAAGGTCACCCAGGTGGTCAGCAGGGCTCCGAGCGCGCCGGCCAGCAGCGGATCGAGGTCGCCGCTCTCGCGGTAGGCGGCCAGGAAGCCGACGAACTGCAGCACCAGGATCAGCGGTCCTGGCGTGGTCTCGGCCAGGCCGAGGCCGTCGGCCATTTCGCCGGGCCGCAGCCAGCCGAAGCCCTCGACGGCGGCCTGGGCGACATAGGAGAGCACCGCATAGGCGCCGCCGAAGGTGACCACGCCCATCGTCGAGAAGAACCCGGCCAGCCGGGTCCAGACGCTGGCCTCGCCGGTTAGCAGCAAGAGCGCGACCAGCGGGCCGAGCCAGATCGGCAGCCAGACCGCCAGCACCCGCAGCGCCCGGCCGCGCGAGGGGGTCAGGTGGCCGCCCTGCCCGGCCGCCTGCACGGCGTCGACCAGGTCGGGGGCGTCGGGCGCCTCATCGCCCTGGGCCGACGGGGCGATCAGCGTCGGGGCGAACCAGCCGAGCAGGCCCGCGGCCAGAATGACCAGCGGGAATGGAACCCGCAGGGCGTAGAGCGCGAGGAAGGCGGCGGCGGCGATCAGCACGGCGGCGCGGGTCTTCAGCGCCCGGCGCCCGACGCGGAGCACCGCCTCGACGACAATGGCCAGCACCGCCGACTTCACGCCCAGGAACAGGGCGGCGGCCAGCGGCGTGGCGCCGAGCAGCACGTAGGCGATGCTGAGGCCGAGCATGACCAGAGCGCCGGGGATCACGAACAGCAGCCCGGCCAGCAGGCCGCCGGCGGTGCGGTGCATCAGCCAGCCGACATAGGTCGCCAGTTGCTGGGCCTCGGGCCCCGGCAGCAGCATGCAGTAGTTGAGGGCGTGCAGGAACCGCCGCTCGCCGATCCAGCCGCGCTCCTCGACCAGCACCTTGTGCATCAGGGCGATCTGGCCGGCCGGGCCGCCGAAGCTGAGAGCGCCGATGCGGGCCCAGACCCGCGCCGCCTCCCAGAAGCTGGGGATCTGGGACGGCGCCATGCGCTAGGCGCCGAGCTCGTCGAGGGCGGCGGTGAGGCGGGCGAGATCCTGAGGCCGCGACAGCCGATGGTCGCCGTCCTTGATCAGGCTGAAGACCACGTCGTCGCCGCGGATCGCCTGGGCCAGCTCCAGCGCGTGGCGCCAGGGCACGTCCGGATCGGCCCCGCCCTGCAGGATGCGGACCGGACAGTCGATGTTGACCGGGCCGGGCAGGATCGACCAGCGGGCCCCGTCCTCCAGCAGCTCGCGGGCGATGGGATAGGGCTCGCCGTAGTCGGAGGGGCGCAACCAGACGCCGGTCGCCGCCATCTGCGCGCGGTCGGCGGCGGTCATCTCCGGGGCCATCAGCTTTTCGGTGAAGTCAGGGGCCGGGGCGATCAGCACCATGGCCGCCACCCGCTGCGGGACGGCGCCCGCGACCAGGCAGGAGATCCAGCCGCCCATCGACGAGCCGACCAGCACGGCCGGGCCCTCGACCAGCGCCTCCAGCACGGCCAGGGCGTCGTCGCGCCAGCGGGTGATCGTGCCCTGGGCGAAGTCGCCCTGCGACTCGCCGTGGCCGAAATAGTCGAAGCGGACATAGGCGCGGCCCCGGGCCTGGGCCCAATCGGCGAGGACCTGCGCCTTGGTTCCGGCCATGTCGGAGCGGAAGCCGCCCAGCCAGACCACGGTGGGGCCCGCGCCGGCGACCGCGCGCCAGGCCAGTTTCGCCCCGTCGGGCCGCTCCAGAAATCCGCTCGTCTCAGCCATGAGCTGGTCATAACGCGCGGATGTGACATCGTTAAGCGCGCGCAGAGGGTTTACCAAACCGAGGCTTGCGCTATGCAGAACCCCGTGACGCTTCCCCCAGACTTCACTCTCCTGCAGGTCGTGCCGGAACTCGAGACCGGCGGGGCCGAACAGACCACCATCGACGTGGCCAACGCGGTCGTGCGCGCCGGCGGCAAGGCGCTGGTCGCGACCCGCGGCGGGCGCATGGCCGCGCGGCTGGAGGCCGACGGCGGGCGGCTGGCCCAGATGCCGGTGCAGACCAAGAACCCGCTGGTGATGCTCGGCAACGCCGCACGGCTGGTCGACCTGATCCGCAAGGAGAAGGTGTCGATCGTCCACGCCCGCAGCCGCGCCCCGGCGTTCTCGGCGCTGTGGGCGGCGCAGGCGACCCGTACCCCGTTCGTAGCGACCTATCACGGCGTCTACGGGGCCAAGAACAGCGTCAAGCGCTGGTACAACGCGGTGATGACCCGCGGCGATCTGGTGATCGCCAATTCCGACTACACCCGCGACCACGTGCTGGCCGAGCACAAGCTCGATCCCGACAAGATCGTCTCGATCCCGCGCGGCATCGACCTGGAGCGCTTCAACCCGAGCTGGGTGACGCCCGAGCGCGTGCAGGCGCTGCGCGAGGCCTGGGGCGTGGAGGCTCGCGACCGGCGGGTGAAGCTGCTGCTGGCCGGCCGGCTGACCCGGATCAAGGGCCACCTGCTGATCATCGAGGCCGCGCGGCGGATGCGCGAGGACGGGGTCGAGGACTTCCTGATCCTGTTCGCCGGCGACGACCAGGGCCGCACCGGCTATCGCGAGGAGGTCGAGGCGGCGATCGTCGCGGCGGGCCTGTCGGAACATGTGCGGCTGGTCGGCCATTGCGACGACATGCCGGCCGCCTACCAGATCTGCGACATCGCCATGCTGCCCACCACCAAGCCGGAATCGTTCGGCCGCACCGCGGTCGAGCCGCAGGTGATGGGCAAGCCGGTGCTGGCCTCCGACCATGGCGGCACCACCGAGACGGTGCTGAACGGCGAGACCGGCTGGCTGGTCAAGGTCGACGATCCCGACGCCTGGGCCACGGCCATGGGCAAGGCGATCGATATGGGCGGCCCGCGGCTGGCGGCCATGGGCCAGGCGGCGGCGAACCGCGCGCGGCGGCTCTATTCGGTCGACGCCATGTGCGAGGCGACGCTGGACGCCTACGCCCGCGTGCTGGCGGCCCGCAATTCGGGATTCCAGGGCTGATGTCGCGCGAGATCAAGAAGATCCTGGTCATCAAGCTGTCAGCCCTGGGCGACTTCGTGCTGGCGCTGGCGGCGATGAAGAAGATCCGCCAGGTCCACAAGCGGGCGCACATCACCCTCCTCACCACCCCGCCGTTCGAGAGCCTGGCCAAGGCCTGCCCGTACTTCAACGCGGTTGAGACCGACGGGCGGCCGGAAGGCCTGGGCGAGTGGCTGGCCCTGCGCAAGCGGATCAAGGCGGCCAAGTACGACCGGGTCTACGACCTGCAGACCTCGGCCCAGTCGGCGCGGATTTTCCATTTGCTGGCGCCGTTCCCGCCGGAATGGTCGGGGATCGCGGCCGGCTGCTCGCTGCCGCACAAGAACCCCAACCGCAACCGGATGCACACGCTGGAGCGCCACGCCGACCAGCTGAAGTACGCCGGCATCTGGCCCGACGCCCCGACCGAACCCGGCAGCGCGCCGGGGCCGGACCTGTCGTGGGTGCTGCCCAAGCCGAGCCAGACGCGGCCGGTGCCGGGCGGGGTCAGGCCCAAGCCCTACGCCCTGTTCGTGCCCGGCGGCTCGGCCCACCGGCTGGACAAGCGCTGGAGCGCCGAACGCTACGGTCAGCTGGGCAAGATCCTGGCCGAGCGCGGCTACGACATCGTCATCATCGGCGGCCCGCAGGAAAGCGCCCTGGCCCGGCAGATCCAGCGCGAGGTCGGTCATGTCCGCGACCTGACCGGACGCACCGATTTCGCCAAGGTCGCCATGCTGGGCGCCAAGGCCGCGCTGGTGGTCGGCAACGACACCGGCCCGCTGCACCTGGCCGCGGCGACCGGCGCCCCGACCGTGGTGCTGTTCTCCAGCGCCTCGGACCCGGAACTGGCCGCCCCGCGCGGCCATGTGACGGTGCTGCGCTCGGGCAGCCTGAGCGATCTTTCTGTGGCCGAGGTCCTACAGGCGGCGAACGCATTGCTGCCTCAAGCCTAGCACCGCTTGATTGGGGGCATGGCCTTCGTCATATATGGCTGCCCGACCGGAGC
Source organism: Phenylobacterium sp. NIBR 498073 (assembly GCF_027286305.1). Taxonomy (NCBI): domain Bacteria; kingdom Pseudomonadati; phylum Pseudomonadota; class Alphaproteobacteria; order Caulobacterales; family Caulobacteraceae; genus Phenylobacterium; species Phenylobacterium sp. NIBR 498073. The sequence continues at coordinate 882,625 of NZ_CP114599.1, read as the reverse complement.
CCCGCGCTGCCGGCCGCACGTGTTTCAACAGCTCTAGGAGCGAAAGCCTATTCGCCGCCCGATGCAGGCGCCGCCCGTCAAAGACGGACCGCGCATCAATGATGAGATCCGCGTCCCCAAGGTTCTGCTTATCGACCAGCACGGCGAGAAGCAGGGCGTGATGCCGACGTCGGCCGCCATGGAGGCCGCTGAAGAAGCCGGCCTCGACCTGGTCGAGATCGTGCCGAACGCGGATCCGCCGGTCTGCAAGATCCTGGACTATGGCAAGTTCAAGTTCCAGGAGCAGAAGAAGAAGAACGAAGCGCGCAAGCGCCAGAAGGTCGTCGAGATCAAGGAGATCAAACTCCGTCCGAACATCGACATTCACGACTACGAAGTGAAGACCAAGGCGATGCACCGGTTCTTCGACGAAGGCGACAAGGTGAAGGTCACCCTGCGCTTCCGCGGTCGCGAACTGGCGCACCCGGAGCTCGGCATGAAGCTGCTGCAGAAGGTCAAAGCCGACTTCGACGAAGTGGCCAAGGTCGAGTACGAGCCGCGCATGGAAGGCCGCCAGATGATCATGATCCTGGCGCCGCGCTAGGTTCGAGTTCATCGACAGATCGACGAACGGCCGCCCTCCCGGGCGGCCGTTTTCGTTTGAGGCCGCTAGCCGCCCCGTTTCCCTACCGAATAGCCCAGATAGGCGCGGCCCAGGCGCACCAGCTCGTCCTCGAACTCCTGGCTCTCGAGGAAGTCGGCGCCTTCGAGCACGGCCGCCCGCATCGCGCCCTGCACCGCCCGGCCGAGCACGAAGGCCTGCACCTTCGTCAGCGGACGGCCCTCGGCGTCGTGCATGCCGTGCTCCACGGCCGTGAACCGCGCCGCCAACTCGCCGTGGTCGGCGTGGGCCAGCATCGCCGAGACGGCGATCCGCCGGGCCTTCGTGCGGCCGGCGAAGGCCTGGACGAAGGCCCGGATGATCGCCCGGTCGCGCGCCACGCCCGGACTGCCGCCGTCCAGCACCGCCATCACCGCGCTTCGGTGCGCCTCGGTCTCGCGCTGCGCCAAGGCCCGCAGGATCGAGGCCTTGTCGGGGAAGTAGCGATAGAGCGTGCCGATGCTGACCCCGGCCCGTTCGGCCACGGCGTTGGTGTTGAAGCCGGCCTCGCCGGTCGCCTCCAAAAGCTGAGCGGCGGCCTCGAGCACGACGTCGACCGAGTGCTTCGCCCGCGGCTGCCGCGGCGTTTTGCGAGTGTTTTCAACGCCGCTCATCCGAACCCCCGCCCTCATCGCCGACATGGAAAGTCGAGTAACAGAGGCTGAACCGCGCCCCTACCCTTCGCCTCGGCAAATCATGAGGCGCACTTGAACACTCTAGAATTCGAACGGCCGATCACCGAGCTCGAAGCCAAGATCGCCGATCTGGCCAGGCTCGCCGAAACGCTCGGGTCGGGCGCCCTGGAGGCCGAGCTGGAGGCGATGAAGGCGCGGGCCGACGAGCTGCGCCGGAACACCTACCGCAGCCTCGACGCCTGGCAGAAGACCCAGGTGGCCCGCCACCCCGGACGCCCGCACTGCGTCGACTACCTGTCCGGACTGATCGAGGAGTTCGTCGAGCTGCGCGGCGACCGCGGCTTCGGCGACGACCAGACGATCATCGGCGGGCTGGGCCGCTTCCGCGGGCGGCCGGTGGTGGCGATCGGCATCGAGAAGGGCCACGACACCGCATCCCGGCTGAAGCACAACTTCGGAGCTGCCCGCCCGGAGGGGTATCGCAAGGCGGTCCGGCTGATGGACCTGGCCGAGCGCTTCAACCTGCCGGTCGTCAGCTTCGCGGATACCGCCGGGGCCTATCCCGGCGCGGCCTCGGAAGAACGCGGCGTGGCGCAGGCCATCGCCCGCTCCATCGAGCGGGGACTGTCGCTGGGCGTCGCCAATGTCGCGGTGATCACCGGCGAAGGCGGGTCCGGCGGGGCGCTGGCCCTGGCGGCGGCCAACAAGGTGCTGATCCTCGAGCACTCGGTCTATTCGGTGATCAGCCCGGAAGGCGCCAACTCGATCCTCTGGCGCGGGGCCCGCACCCCTGGCGAGGCGGCCAGCGCCATGAAGATCACCGCGCAGGATCTGTTGCGATTGAACATCGTCGACCGGGTGGTGGCCGAGCCGCCGGGCGGCGCCCACGCCGACAAGGAAGCGACGGTCAGGTCGGTGGGCGATGCGCTGGCGGAAGAACTCGACGCCCTGGAGGGTCTCGACCCGGCGGCCCTGCGCGCGCAGCGGAGAGCGCGGTTCTACGCCATCGGCCGGCGCGGCCTGGACTAAGGTGCGAATGGCGAGGCGCGCGCCGGTGGCGGCTGAGCGCGACCATTCGCCTCCCTCAAGTCTCCATAATCCGACTGGCCTGAGCGCCATACTGCGACCTAGGAGCCGCACCCGCAGACGACAACGACCAAGCGCCGAGGTCGGACTTGCGGCGTCACGCGGGTCCGCTTAACAGCGTTCAAATGTCCGACACCGCTTCGCGGGAGACGGCCCCCTCCCGCTGGGCGGCGCCGTCCCTGATCGCCGTCATCTTCATCAACATGCTCGGTTTCGGGATCATCGTCCCGTTGCTGCCGTTCTACGCCAAGTCGTTCGACGCGCCGGCCTGGCAGATCGCGCTGATCTTCTCGGCCTATTCGGTGGGCGCGTTCTTCGGCGAGCCGTTCTGGGGCCGGCTGTCGGACAAGTACGGCCGCAAGCCGCTGCTGATCTCGACGATCATGGGCAACTGCCTGTGCTACCTGGCGCTGGCCTTCGCCCCGAACATCTGGGCGGCGTTCGTGATCCGGCTGATCGGCGGGCTGGCGGCCGGCAACGGCGCGGTCATCCAGGGCTACATCGCCGACGTCACCCCGCCCGAGAAGCGGGCCCGGCAGCTATCCTACCAGGGCGCGGCCTGGAACGTCGGGCTGATCGTCGGGCCGTCGATCGGCGGTATCTTCGCCCATCCGAACATGGGGCCGATCGGCTTCCAGGTGCCGCTGTTCATCGCCTCGGGCCTGGCGGCGCTGTGCGTGGCGGCGATCATCGTCTTCATCCGCGAGAGCAAGACCCGCGAGAAGGCCATCACCCACCGGCCGAGCCGCTGGGGCGCGCTGAGCGAGGTGGTCGGCAGCCCGATCATCGGACGGCTGATGCTGCTGACCTTCATGGTCGGCTTCGCCTTCACCGGCATCGAAAGCACCTTCGGGCTCTGGGCCCAGGCCAAGTTCGACTGGGGCCCGCGCGAGATCGGCATCGTCTTCGCCTTCACCGGCGTCGCCGCGGCCCTGACCCAGACCTTCATCACCGGCCGGCTGTCCGAGCGCTACGGCGAGGGCAAGATGCTGGCGATCGGCATGGGGCTGACCGTGATCGCGGCGGCCAGCCAGCCGTTCTCGATCAACATGCCGATGGTCATCGCGCTGATGTGCCTGACCGCCATCGGCCAGTCGGTCGCCTGGCCCAACGTCGGGGCGATGATCTCGCAGACCGCCGACCCGCACCGCCAGGGCCAGATCCTCGGGCTCAACAACGCCACCGGCGCGCTGGCGCGGGTGGTGGGGCCGTTCTGCGCGGGCCTGATCTTCCCGGTGAACATCAACGGCCCGTTCGTCCTGGGCGCGCTGGTGGTGGCGCCGGCGATCTTCCTGGCGCTGGCCGCCAGCCGGCGGGTCGTCGCCCACCGCGCCCAGGTCGCCGCCGCGGGGCAGGACGACGCGGCCGCCGGGCCATGAGCCCGCCCGCCGCCTCGCGCGCGGAGGAGAACCGGGCGCTGGTCGTCCTCTTGTCGGTGATCTTTCTCAACATCGCCGGCTTCGGGTTGGTGATCCCGCTGCTGCCGTTCTTCGGGAAGTCGCTGGACGCCCCAGCCTGGCAGATCGCCATCCTGTTCTCGGCCTTCTCGTTCGGGCAGTTCCTGGGCGAGCCGTTCTGGGGCCGGATGTCCGACCGGCTCGGCCGCCGCCCGGTGCTGATGGTCACCATCGCCGGCGGGGCGCTGGCCTATGTGGCGCTGGCCTTCGCGCCGAACATCTGGCTGGCCTTCGCCGCGCGGTTCGTCGGCGGCTTCCTGTCGGGCAACATCTCGACCCTGCAGGGTGCGCTGGCCGACATCACCCGGCCCGAGGAGCGGGCCGCGAAGATGGGGCTGATGGGCTCGGCCTTCTCGCTCGGCTTCATGGTCGGGCCGGCGCTGGGCGGGCTGCTGGCGCGGCCCGAGCTCGGACCGCTGGGCTTCCACATCCCGCTGTTCGCGGCGGCGGGCTTTGGACTGCTGTCGGCGCTGGCGGTCTTCGCATTCGTGCGCGAGAGCCGGCCCGAGCCGCGCCGGGGCCCGCAGCCGAACCGGCGGGAGGTGCTGCGCGCCTCGCTGGCCCACCCGATCATCCTGCGGGTGATGCTGATCAGCTTCGTGGTCATTTCGGGCTTCGCCGGGATCGAAGCGACCTACGGCCTGTGGACAGAGCACAGGTTCAACTGGGGCCCGCGCGAGATCGGCTTCGCCTTCATGGGCATCGGGGTGCTGGGCGCCTTCTGCCAGGCGGTGGTGACCGGAATGCTGGTGCGCCGCCACGGCGAGGCGCTGGTCCTCACGGCGGGCCTGGCGGCGATGTGGATCGGCATGCTCTTCCAGTTCTTCTCGCCCAACTGGCCGGTGGCGATGGTCGGGTTCGCCTTCGTCTGCTTCGGCCAGTCGATCTGCTTTCCCTGCCTGACGGCGCTGATCTCGCAGGCCGCGCCGCCCGAGCGGCAGGGGGAGACCCTGGGGCTCAACATGTCGAACATGGCCCTGGCGCGGATCGGCGGGCCGATCTTCGCTGGCCAGCTGTTCTCGCTGGTCGATCCGGGCGCGGCCTTCGTGGTGACGGCGATCCTGATCGTGCCGGCCGCCGTGATGGCCTTGCAGATCATGAAGCGGTCGCCGCGGCCGGCGTGACGCGAGGGGGCCGCTTCCGCTAATAGGTCGCCGCCATGTCCCGATCCCCCGCACACGCCGCCGCGCCGCGCGCCCTGATCCCCTATGCGGCGCTGATCGGGGCGATCGTGTCGCTGTGCGCGGGCACCTCGTTCGCCAAGCAGCTGTTCCCGCTGGTCGGCGCGCAGGGGGCGACCGCCTATCGCGTCGGATTCTCGGCGCTGCTGCTCTGCCTGATCTGGCGACCCTGGCGCCAGCCGCTGACCCGCGACGATCTCGGCCGGCTGGCCCTGTACGGCGCGGTCCTGGGGCTGATGAACCTCTCCTTCTACATGGCGATCCGCACCATTCCGCTGGGGCTGGCCATCGCCATCGAGTTCATCGGGCCGCTGAGCCTGGCCCTGGTCCATGCGCGCCGCCCGATCCACTTCGTCTGGATCGGGCTGGCCGCCCTCGGCCTCCTGCTGCTCCTGCCGCTGCGCGACGCGGCCCATGCGCTCGACCCGGTCGGGGTGGGCTTCGCGGCGGCCGCGGCGGTGTGCTGGGCGCTCTATATCGTGCTGGGCAAGCGGACCGGCCACCTGCCGGCAGGGCAGTCGGTGGCGCTGGGCATGACGACCGCGGCGCTGATCGTCGTGCCGTTCGGCCTGATCGAGGCGGGCGCGGCGCTGTTCGACCCGAAGCTGCTGGCCCTGGGGCTGGTGGTGGCGATCGTATCGAGCGCCATCCCCTACTCGCTGGAGATGATCGCCCTGCGCGGCATTCCCAAACGCAGCTTCGGGGTCATGCTGAGCCTGGAGCCGGCGGCCGGGGCGGTGGCCGGGCTGCTGATCCTGGGCGAGTATCTGGCGCTCTCGCAATGGCTGGCGATCGGGCTGATCATCGCCGCCTCGGTCGGGGTGATCCTGACCGATCCGGCGGCGCGTGAGCTGGCCGACGAAGGCGCGGTCGCGCCCTAGCGACGAGAAAGCTCAGAACAGGCCGGCCAGAAGGTTGATCGTCAGGGCCAGGACCACGGTGTTGAAGGTGAAGGCGACGACGCCGTGGACCGTGCCGATGCGCCGCAGCTCCTTGGAGGTGAAGGCGATGTCGGCGGTCTGGCTGGCCACGCCGATGACCACCGAGAAGTGCAGGAAGTCCCAGTAGTCGGGCTCCTCGCCGCCGGGGAACAGCAGGCCGCCGGCGTCGCGCGGGGTGTCGTCGTCCGGCGCGTAGTACTCGTGCGCATAATGCAGGGCGAAGATCAGCTGGACCATGAACCAGGACGCGGCGACGGTCGCGAAGACCAGCATCACCCGCAGCGCCTTGACCAGGCCGACATCGGCCTTGGCGGCCGAGAGCTCCTTGGCGATGACCCAGATGCTGGCCGCGGCGGCGGCGATGACCAGGGCGAGGATCACCCCCTGCCCCTGGTCCTGGGTGGCGGCGACCGCCCGCATCCGCGCAGAGTCGGCGCCCCACATCATGCGGAACGCCAGGGCGATGAAGGTCAGGCAGGTGGCGTCCCAGGCGAGAATCGCCGTGGTCACCGTGCTGAGGCCGCTGGGGATCAGCAGGCAAGCGGTCCAGACGGCCAGGCCCGCGGCGGCGGCGACGAGCAGCCGCGGCCGCGCCACGAAGGTTCCGAGCATGCGCCGCCGGGGCGCTTGCGGGGCTGGCGTCAGCGTCATCGGACCCTCGTTCCAGGCGGGCGTCACGACTATATGACAGCCCCAGGCGAGTCGCCGCACCCGACTCAAAGCCTTGCCTTCCCTCACCCTTTCGCGTAAACGCCCCGCTCTTCGGAGTCGTCTGGCCAAAGGCATGCCAGGGCGGCTCATCAATACGCCAGAGGACGGGGTCGCAAGGCTCCGCAGAGAAATGCCGAAGTTGAAGACCAAGTCGGGCGTTAAAAAACGCTTCAAAATGACCGCGACCGGCAAGCTGAAGGCCGGCGTCGCTGGCAAGCGTCACCGCCTGATCAGCCACAACGCGAAGTACATCCGTCAGAACCGCGGCACCAAGGTGATGACCGAAGCTGACACCAAGATCGTCAAGCTTTGGCTCCCCTACGGCCTTTAAGGAGAACTGACACATGGCTCGCGTGAAACGGGGCGTTGTCGCCCACGCCAAGCACAAGAAGGTTCTCGAGCAAGCCAAGGGCTTCTACGGGCGCCGCAAGAACACCATCCGCGCCGCCAAGGCGGCCGTGGACAAGGCCGGTCAGTACGCCTACCGCGACCGCAAGGTCCGCAAGCGCAACTTCCGTTCGCTGTGGATCCAGCGCATCAACGCTGCGGCTCGCCTGGAAGGCTTCACCTACTCGCAGTTTATCTTCGGCCTGGACAAGGCCGGGATCGAAATCGACCGCAAGGTCCTCTCGGACATCGCGGGTAACGATCCCACCGGGTTCAAGGCCATCGCCGACAAGGTTCGCGCCGCGCTGGCTTGAGGCCGTTTGAGTCGACAGACTTAACTGAGCAATCGAGAAGCCCTCCGGCGAGGACCGCCGGAGGGCTTTTTGCTGTCTCCGCTTCCCGCGCTCCATTCGATCCCTTAGAGCAGCCCGTCATGACCGCCCAACTCGAAGCTGACATCCTCGCCGCCGTCGACGGCGCGGGCGACGCCGCCGCCCTTGAGGCCGTGCGCGTCTCCGCCCTCGGCAAGTCCGGCTCCATTTCCGACCTGCTCAAGTCGCTGGGGGGCATGAGCCCCGACGAGCGGCGCGAGCGCGGCCCGCAGATCAACGGCCTGCGCGACCGGGTCCAGGCCGCCATCGCCGCGCGCAAGCAGGTGCTGGAGGCGGCCGAACTCGACGCCAAGCTGGCGGCCGAGAAGGTCGACCTGACCCTGCCGGCGCCGCCGCGCCGCAAGGGCAGCGTGCATCCGACCATGCAGGTCATGGACGAGATGATCGCGGTGTTCGCCGAGATGGGCTTCTCGGTCGCCGAGGGCCCGGACATCGAGACCGACTTCAACAACTTCACGGCCCTGAACTTCCCGCCCAAGCACCCGGCGCGGGAGATGCACGACACCTTCTTCCTGCCGGAGGACGCCAACGGCGAGCGCAAGGTGCTGCGCACCCACACCAGCCCGGTGCAGGTGCGGGTCATGCACAAGGTCAACGAGAAGCTGCCGGGTTGGATCGCCAACGGCCCTCCTTCAGGAAATGGGGAGCCGCCGATCCGGGTGATCGTGCCGGGCCGCACGTTCCGCAAGGACTCAGACCAGACCCACACGCCGATGTTCCACCAGATCGAAGGCCTGGTGATCGACAAGGCCATCCACATGGGCCACCTGAAGTGGACGCTGGAGACCTTCCTGTCGCGCTACTTCGAGACGCCCGAGGTGGTCACCCGCTTCCGCCCGCACCACTTCCCGTTCACCGAGCCGAGCGCCGAGATGGACGTCCAGTGCGACCGCTCCGGCGGCGAGGTGAAGATCGGCCAGGGAACCGACTGGCTGGAGATCCTCGGCTGCGGGATGGTGCACCCGAACGTGCTGCGCAACTGCGGCCTGGACCCGGACGTCTGGCAGGGCTTCGCGTTCGGCTGCGGCGTCGACCGGCTGGGGGTGCTGAAGTACGGCATGCCCGACCTGCGCGACATGTTCGCCAGCGACGTGCGCTGGCTGGAGCACTACGGCTTCAGCCCCTATGCGGCGCCGAACCAGGCCTCTGGCCTGAGCTGATGCCCGCAAGCGCCTACAGCACGCTGGAGCACTTTGCTTTCGGCGACAGCCCGGCGATGGCCGACGAGCTTCTGGCCCTGGTGCTCCAGGGCAGGAAGACCGCGACCTGCTGGCCGGCGTCGCAGGGGCTGAAGGGCAGCGCAGCCGGCGCCCGCTATGTGGTGCTCGACGGCGCGGGCGCGCCCTGCGTCGTCATCGAGTCCACTGAACTGGTCCAGCGGCGGTTCGACGAGGTTCCAGACGACTTCGCCGCCGAAGAAGGCGAAGGCGACCTGAGCTACGCCCACTGGGCCGCCGTCCACGAAGACTGTTTCACCCGCGAAGGCGCCTTCGCACCCGACATGATGCTCTGGTGCGAACGCTTCCGCCTGGTCGAGATCATCGGCGAAGGAGCCGATCAATGAAGTTCACGCTCTCCTGGTTGAAAGACCACCTCGAAACCGACGCGACCACGCAGCAGGTCGTCGACGCCATGACCATGGCCGGACTGGAGGTCGAACACGTCGACGACCCGGCCGCCAAGCTGGCCGCGTTCTCGGTCGCCAAGATCGTCGAGGCGGTGCAGCACCCCAACGCCGACCGGCTGCGCGTCTGCCAGGTGGACACCCGCGACGGGCGCAAGGAGATCGTCTGCGGCGCGCCGAACGCGCGGGCCGGGATCACCGTCGTCTACGCCCCGATCGGCGCCTATGTGCCCGGCCTGGGCGTGACCCTGGTCGAGAAGCCGGTGCGCGGCGTCGTCTCGCACGGCATGCTGTGCTCGGCCTCGGAGCTGGAGACGGCGTCGGAGTCCGACGGCATCATGGAGCTGCCCGACAGCCTGGCGGTGGGCGTGCCTGTCGCCGAGGCGCTGGGTCTGGAAGCGGTGATCGACTTCGAGGTCACCCCCAACCGCCCCGACTGGCTGGGCGTGGTCGGCATCGCCCGCGACCTGGCCGCCGCGGGCCTGGGCAAGCTGAAGGACGTCTCGGTCGCGCCGGTGGCCGGCCAGTTCGCCAACCCGATCGAGATCCGCCTGGACGGATCGGACGGCTGCCGCCAGTTCACCGGCCGGCTGATCCGCGGCGTCAAGAACGGCCCCTCGCCGGCCTGGCTGCAGCAGAAGCTCACCTCGATCGGCCTGCGCCCCATCAACGCCTTGGTCGACGTCACCAACCTGATCTCCTACGACCGCGCCCGGCCGCTGCACGTCTATGACGCGGGCAAGCTCTCCGGCGGCTTCATCGAGGCCCGCGCCGGCAAGGACGGCGAGAGCGTCGAGGCGCTGGACGGCAAGACCTATGCGGTGACGCCGGAAATCACCGTCATCGCCGACGGTTCGGGCGTGATCGGTCTGGGCGGGGTGATGGGCGGCCTCTCGACCGGCTGCTCGGAAGAGACCACCGACGTCTTCGTGGAAAGCGCCTGGTTCGACCCGATCCGCATCGCCCAGACCGGCCGCACGACCGGGATCACCTCGGACGCGCAGTACCGCTTCGCGCGCACGGTCGATCCGGCGAGCCAGGTCCCAGGCCTGGAGCTGGCCACCAAGCTGATCCTCGAACTCTGCGGCGGCGAGGCCTCGGAAGTGACCGTGGTCGGCGAGGCCCCCGCTGCGCCCGACCCCGTGGTCTTCGACCGGGCCTATGTGAAGCAGCTGTCGGGCCTGGACCTGCCGGCCGCGCGCATCGACCAGATCCTGACCGACCTGGGCTTCGTCCTGGACGGCGACAAGGTCTTTCCGCCGACCTGGCGGCGCGACGTCGAGGGCAAGGCCGACCTGGTCGAGGAAGTGGCGCGGATCGAGGGCTATGACGCCCTGCCCGCCTCGCCCCTGCCCGAGATGGCGCAGCCGGCCGGCGGCGTGCTGACCGCGCGCCAAACTCGCGTGCGGACCGGCCGCCGGGCGATGGCCGCCAAGGGCTATGCCGAGACCATCACCTGGAGCTTCACCAAGCGCGAGACCGCGGCCCTGTTCGGCGGCGGCGCGCCCGAGCTGGTGATCACCAACCCGATCGCCTCGGACCTCGACTGCATGCGGCCGTCGATCCTGCCGAACCTGATCGAGGCGGCCGGCCGCAATGCGCGGCGCGGCTTCCCCGACGTGGCGCTGTTCGAGATCGGCCCGATCTACAAGGGCGACCAGCCGGCCGACCAGCTGACCGCGATCAGCGCCATCGTCGCCCCGCACGCGCCACGGCGCTGGGACGGCGGCGCCGCCGACGCCCTGTTCGAGCTGAAGGCCGACGTGCTGTCGCTGCTGGACGACCTGGGCGCGCCCACGGGCTCGCTGCAGACGGTCCAGGGCGGGCTGGCCGACTGGTGGCACCCGGGCCGTTCGGCCGCGCTGCGGCTGGGCAAGAACGCGCTGGTCGAGTTCGGCGAGATCCATCCGCGCATCCTCAAGGCGCTGGACGTCGAAGGCCCGGTGCTGGGCTTCGAGCTGATCCTCGACAACGTGCCGGAGCCGAAGAAGAAGGCGACCAAGACCAAGCCGGCGCTGGAGCTGTCGGCGCTGATGCCGCTGTCGCGCGACTTCGCCTTCGTGGTCGACGAGGCGGTAGCCGCGGGCGACCTGATCAAGGCCGTGGCCGGCGCCGACAAGGCGTTGATCACGGAGGCCCGCGTGTTCGACGTCTATCGCGGCCAGGGCGTCGCCGAAGGCTCCAAGTCGGTGGCGGTGGAGATCCTGCTGCAACCGCGGGAGAAGACCCTGACCGACGCCGAGATCGAGGCGCTGTCGGCCAAGGTGGTCGCCGCCGCTGAAAAGGCCGTGAGCGCCAAGCTGCGCGCTTGACGTGAAACTGCGCCTCGGGGTCTCTCCCTAAAGCCAAGGAGAGACCCCGACCGCATGCCGAACACCCCTAGCCGCAAGCCCAAACCCGCCGCCGAACGCGTGCTGGAAGCTGGACTGTTTCATTCGCGCTGGCTGATGGCCCCCTTCTATGTGGGCCTGGTCGGCGCGCTGATGGCGTTGCTGGTCGTCTTCTTCAACGAGGCGGTGCACGAGCTGTCGGGCCTGCTGACCATGACGCCGAACCAGGCGATCATGATGGTGCTGAAGCTCATCGACCTGTCGCTGGCCGGCAACCTGCTGCTGATCGTGATCTTCTCGGGCTACGAGAACTTCGTCTCCAAGATCGACACCGCCGACGACGAGGACCGGCCGAGCTGGATGGGCACGGTCGACTTCTCGGGCCTAAAGATGAAGCTGATCGCCTCGATCGTCGCGATCTCGGCGATCGCGCTGCTCAAGGCGTTCATGGAGCTGTCGGAAGGCAAGGATCTGTCGGACCGCAGCCTGATGTGGCTGGTGGTCATCCACGTGACCTTCGTGATCTCGGGCGTGCTGCTGGCGCTGATGGACTGGCTGGCGGCCAAGGTCGACAAGCACTGAGGCCCGGCGTCCCGGGCTTCTCGACTTCAGGCGCGGGCCAGCTCGTCGAGGATGATGTCGCGGCAGAAGTCGGTCGCCTGGCTGAGCACGTCGTGGCCGCAGCCTGCGGCGATCTGCATGCGCAGGTTCGGATAGGCGGCCGCCAGGGCGTGGTCGGCCTCGTCCATCAGCGACGGGGCCATGGCCAGGTCCCGGGGCGGAACCAGCGGCACGTCGCCGCAAACCACCAGGGCCGGCGCCTTCAGCCGGTCGAGCAGGCCGCCATAGCTGCGGTTCTGGACGATGGCCCCGTCACGCCAGCCGAGCGCTTCGAACAGGAACTCCGGTACGGGCAGCTCGCCCTGGGCGGCGCGGCGTTCGAGCACCACCTCCAGCGGCCAGCGCCCGGCGGTCGAGAAAAACGGATCGAACGCCACGGCGGCGTAGCCGCGGGCGTTGAGCGCCAGGGCCAGCAGCCCGCCAAGACCGAGCCCGGCCACCAGCACCCGCCGCCCGGGCAGCACGGTGCGCAGGCTCTGGCCCATTCCATTGACGAGATCGTCCCAGCCGTGGGCCGAGAGCGGCGGCGCCGTCCCGTGGCCGGGCAGCGTGGCCAGCATGACCTCCGCCTCCGGCTCCAGGCGGGCGAACCAGGGGGCCATCGAGCCCGGCGTCGAGAGCACGTCGTGGATCAGCACCACCACCGACTTGTGGCGGTCGCGAAGCTCGGGCCGGCCGGCGAAGACCAGCAGGTCGCCGGCCGGCGTCTGGCATTGGATCCACTTGGTGTCGCTGACCGGCCGCATCGCGCCGCCCCCCCGTCGCCTCAGAAGGGCAGGGTGCGCCGAGTCCGGCTGAATCCAAGATAGCCGACATTGGCGCCGAGCCGGACGCCGACGCCGGTGCGGATCGGAGCCAAGATAATGTCGTCCGAGCGCAGGTAGTTCACGCCCAGACCGGCGACCAGATAGGCCGAGCCCTCGACGCCAGGGAACCGCTGGAAGATCACTTCCGGGTACTGGAGATTGTAGCAGAGGGTGAAGACGCGGCTGGCGTTGCCGCCGAAGTCCCAACCCACGGACGGGCCCTGCCAGAACACTTCGATCGGCTGGCGGTTCTTCATGTAGAGCAGGCCGCGGCCATAGCGGGCGCCGCCCACGAAGGCCCCGGAGGCTTCCTCGCCAGCGATGTAGGCCGTGGGCCGGCCATTGTCCTGGAAGGCGCGTTCGACCGCGCCGCCGGCGGCCTCCGCGGTGACGCCGAGGAAATCGGAGACGTTGTTGACCAGTTCCTCGCGGCTGTAGGTCTCGGCCTGGCCGGTCGAATAGCTGGGATTGGCGGTGGCGCTCGGGCTCGGCGGCGGCAGCTCACCCGGCCCGGCAGGCCCACCGGGCTGGGCGGTGGCGCAGCCCGCGGTTCCAAGCGTGGCCAGTCCCGAAACAATCAGCGTGCGGCGGTCCATGAAATTCCCTTGAAGCGTGAACGAGCCTCATATCCCCAGACGGCATGAATGCGGCGGCCAGGCTTAACGGGCGATTAACCATGCGAAGGCGCAGTCTTCGGCCCGAAGCTGACCGGAGCGAGCATGCCGATAGTTGTCGCCGAGTACGTGGCGCGTTGGTCCAGTTCACTGTTCGCCGATGTCGCCGAACCACCGTGGCGCGTGATCCAGCATGCTGAGACGCATCTGCTGGAGGCCATCGGGAAGCTGCCGGCTGGCTGTGAGATCGCCAACGACGTGGCGATCCACGCGACGGCGAGCGTCGAGCCGGGCGCAGTCGTCAAGGGACCGGCCATCATCGGCCCACGATGCTTCGTGGCCGCGAGCGCCTATCTGCGCGGCGGCGTGTTCATGGATGACGACTGCATCATCGGCCCCGCCGCGGAGCTCAAGACCACCTTCATGTTCAAGGGTTCGAAGCTCGCGCACCTCAATTTTGTCGGGGACAGCATCCTAGGCGCCGCGGTCAACCTGGAGGCGGGCAGCATCCTGGCGAACTATCGAAACGAGCTTGAAGACAAGCGCATCCGCATCCGCTTCGGCCAAGACGTGATCGACACCCAGGTCGAGAAATTCGGCGCCTTGGCAGGCGACGGCACGCGCATCGGCGCCAACGCCGTCGTCGCACCGGGCGCCATCTTTGCGAAGGATACGCGCGTCGGTCGGCTCACGCTCGTCGACCAGCACCCGCTCGCCCACTCATAGATTGACGCCGCGCTCGCGATATTCGCCGAATGTGCTAGAGGCAGGCCACCATGACGACGCCTCTGTCCCGCATCCGCAACTTCTCCATCGTGGCTCACATCGACCACGGGAAATCGACCCTGTCCGACCGGCTCATCCAGGAGACCGGCGCGCTGACCAAGCGCGAGATGACCGAGCAGGTCCTCGACAACATGGAGATCGAGCGCGAGCGCGGGATCACCATCAAGGCCCAGACCGTGCGCCTGGAGTACAAGGCCCAGGACGGCGAGACCTATGTCCTCAACCTGATGGACACCCCCGGCCACGTCGACTTCGCCTATGAGGTCAGCCGCTCGCTGGCCGCGTGCGAAGGCTCGATCCTGGTCGTCGACTCCTCGCAGGGCGTCGAGGCTCAGACCCTGGCCAACGTCTACCAGGCGATCGACAACAACCACGAGATCGTGCCGGTCCTGAACAAAATCGACCTGCCGGCCTCCGAGCCCGACCGGGTGCGCCAGCAGATCGAGGACGTCATCGGCATCGACGCCTCGGACGCGGTGCTGTGCTCGGCCAAGACCGGCGAAGGCATCGCCGAGGTGCTGGAGGCCGTGGTCGCCCGCCTGCCCGCGCCGCAGGGCGACCGCGAGGCGCCGCTGAAGGCGCTGCTGGTCGACGCCTGGTACGACCCCTACCTGGGCGTCGTGGTGCTGGTGCGGGTCATCGACGGCGTGCTGAAGGCCGGCATGAAGGTGCGGATGATGAACGCCGGCGCCACCCACCAGGTGGATAAGATCGGCGTGTTCCGTCCCAAGCAGACCGAGGTCGCCGAGCTCGGCCCCGGCGAGATCGGCTACATCACCGCCCAGATAAAGCAGGTGGCCGACGCCGCCGTCGGCGACACCATCACCGAGGAAAAGCGCCAGACCGAACATTCCCTGCCCGGCTTCCGCGTCGCCCAGTCGGTGGTGTTCTGCGGCCTGTTCCCGGTCGACGCCGCCGACTTCGAGGACCTGCGCGCGGCCATCGGCCGCCTGCGCCTGAACGACGCCAGCTTCACCTACGAGATGGAGACCAGCGCCGCGCTCGGCTTCGGCTTCCGCTGCGGGTTCCTGGGGCTGCTGCACCTGGAGATCATCCAGGAGCGCCTGAGCCGCGAGTTCGATCTGGACCTGATCGCGACCGCGCCCAGCGTCGTCTACAAGATCCACCTGACCGACGGGACGGAAATCGAGCTGCACAACCCGGCCGACATGCCCGATCCGGTGAAGATCGCCGACATCAGCGAGCCGTGGATCAAGGCGACGATCCTGACCCCGGACGAGTACCTCGGCTCGGTCATCAAGCTCTGCCAGGACCGCCGCGGCGAGCAGCGGGAGCTGAGCTATGTCGGCAGCCGCGCGCTGGTGGTCTACGACCTGCCGCTGAACGAGGTGGTGTTCGACTTCTACGACCGGCTGAAGAGCGTCTCGAAGGGCTACGCCTCGTTCGACTACGCGATCGAGGGCTATCGGGTCGGCGATCTGGTGAAGATGTCGATCCTGGTCAACGGCGAACCGGTGGACGCGCTGTCGATGCTGGTCCACCGCGACAGGGCCGAGACCCGCGGCCGCGGCATGGTCGAGAAGATGAAGGACCTGATCAGCCCGCACCAGTTCCAGATCCCGCTGCAGGCGGCGATCGGCGGCCGGATCGTGGCCCGCGAGACCATCCGCGCCCTGCGCAAGGACGTCACCGCCAAGTGTTATGGCGGCGACATGAGCCGCAAGCGCAAGCTGCTGGACAAGCAGAAGGCCGGCAAGAAGCGCATGCGCCAGTTCGGCAAGGTCGAGATCCCGCAGGAAGCCTTCATCGCCGCTCTGAAGATGGACGCCGACTAGGGTTGGGCGGAACCAGCTTCCACAGCGCCAGCACATAGACGAACACCGCGGCGTAGGCCGCGGTGAACGCCCACATCGGCAGCGGCCAGTAGATCACGCTGTTGACCGCCCGCATGATCAGCGGCCCCTCCCCCGCGCCGGCCAGATCGTCCTGCCAGATGGTGAGGAAGCAGGCGCGGCCGGCCAGCGCCTGCAGCGCCACGACGGCGAGCGAGGCCAGATGCAGCGCCCGCCACCAGCGCACCCGCACGAACGCCCAGCCGCGCCAGGCGCCGAGCGGGATCGCGACCAGGCCGAACAGGTTGAAGGCGATGACCGCCAGGTGCACGGCCAGCACCAGCACGGCGAAGGATTCCATGCCTCATCCTAGCGCCGCGGCGCCCCGTTGATCAGAGGCCCGGCGCAGGCCTAAAAATCGCCTGGAAGCGCGGCCAAGAGGCGGCCACGCCATTCGGGGGAATTCCATGCGCAAGATCATCGTCCTGGCCGCCGTCGCCGCCGCGCTGATGACGTCGGCCTGCAACACCATCGAGGGCCTCGGCCGCGACGCCCAGGCCGCCGGCGCGGCCGTGACCGGCGCCGCCAACGACATGAAGCGCTAGGGCAAGCTCCGGTTTCGTTCAGGCGTCCTCCTCGCGGGACGCCTGTTCGGCGATGCGGGCCTTGTCCTCCGGCGGGACCACCGCCGGGTCGGCGCTGCGCGAGATGTCCTCGGCCGCGGTGGCGGGTCCGACGTGGCCGTGGGGATCCTTCTCGACAGGCGTGTGGGGCTGGTCGGTCATGGGCGCTCCCTCGCGTTGGACCGAAGATCGGCCGTCCGCCAGCAGATTTAAAGCCGCGAAAGCGACGATGTTCCTGCTCCTGCGGCCGCGGGGCCCCTTTCATTGACGTCCGTCAAAGCGCATATCGAGCCGCGACGTCACCCAGGTATCGTGTCCATGTTCGTGCAATCGATGCTCCGCGGCCTGAAGGGCCGCTGCCCCGCCTGCGGTGAAGGCAAGCTGTTCAGCCGCTATCTGAAGGTGCAGCCGACCTGTTCGCACTGCGGGCTGGACCTGGCCAAGTACCCGGCCGACGACGGCCCGGCCTACTTCACCATCCTGATCGTCGGCCACCTGGTCGTGGCCCCGCTGCTGATCTTCCCGGTGATCTGGGAGGCCTCGCCCGCCATCGTGCTGCCGGCGACGCTGATTCCGCTGGCGATCGTCACCCTGGTGCTGCTGCACGTGACCAAGGGCTGGTTCATCGGCCTGCTGTATGCGCTGGGCGTCAAGCAGGGCGACCGTGCGGTCCACACCGCGGACGTCGCCGACCGCTAGCCGACGCCGGGCGAGGCGCCCTACCATCGGCCTCGCCTGACACCGGAACCGACCTTCGTGAAACTGATCGACGCCCTTTCGAGCGCGGACATCGTCGCCCTCGCCGTCTTCACCCTCGTCTGGCTGGCCTATGAGCCGCTGCTGAAGATGCTGGCCCGCGGCAAGGGGCTGATCAACAGCGACATGACCGTCGTCCGCGCCGCCTGGATGCGGACCATGGCCGGGCGCGAGAACAAGTTCATGGACGGCCAGCTGCTGGGCCACACCCTGAACTCGGCCTCGTTCTTCGCCTCGTCCAACCTGATCCTGATCGCCGGGGCGGCCGGGGTCCTGTTCGGCGGCGAGGGCGCGTTCCGCAGCGCCTCGAGCCTGATGGTGCTGAAGACCTCCTCGCGGATGCTGTTCGAGGCGCAGATCGCTCTGGTGCTGCTGGCCCTGGCCCGCGGGTTGCTCGACTTCATCTGGGCGATTCGCCAGATGAACTACTGCCTGGCGGTGATCGGAGCGACGCCGACCACCGAGGACAAGGGCTTCCAGCGCACCTATGGCGAGGCCGCCGCGCGGCTGCTGAACCCGGCGCTGTCGTCGTTCAACCGCGGGGTGCGCGGCTACTACTTCGCCCTGGCGGCGGCGGCCTGGCTGTTCGGCCCGTTCGCCTTCCTGGCGGTGACGCTCTCGGCGGTCGCGCTGCTGTTCATGCGCCAGCGCCACTCGCCCTCGGCCCTGGCGGTCAGCGAGATCCGCGGGCTGCTAGAAGACCGCGAGGACTAGAGGCCGAGGTCAGACCGCGCCTTGCGGGTCAGCTTGGCGGCTATGAGGTCGTGCGAGGTCGCGATCCAGCCGGCGACTTCGCCCGCCTCGGCGTCGTCCAGGTCGACGATGACCCAGCTCCCCTTGGCCAGGTACGGCGCCTGGCGGCCGGGGCCGCCCTCGTCGGTCAGCACCATGAAGCCGATCTCGGTGACCTTGAACGACAGCCCGCCGGCTAGGCCGCAGATCGCAAACACCTTGCCGCCGACCTTGTAGACGTCGGCGCCGCCCCACTGGACGACCCTGGTCGCCGCTGGCAGGCCTAAGGCGATCGCCTCCACCTCCTGCCGGGTCATGCCGGACCGATCTCGGCGCGAGCCTTGCGGGTCAGCTTGGCGGCGACCGGGGCGTGCGAGGTCGCCCCGGGAAGCCCACGCGCGGCGGCGTCGAACTCCTCGCGCGTCACGCGCTGACGCCGACGCCGATCGGACAGGTGACGCCGGTGCCGCCGATCCCACAGTAGCCGTTCGGGTTCTTGGCCAGGTACTGCTGGTGATAGTCCTCGGCGAAGTAGAACTCCGGCGCTTCGGCGATCTCGGTGGTCACCGCGCCGTAGCCCTTGTCCGACAGCGCCTGCTGGTAGGATTGCAGCGAGGCCGCCGCGGCGGCGGCTTGCGCGTCGTTATGGACGTAGATGCCCGAGCGGTACTGGGTGCCGATGTCGGCGCCCTGGCGCATGCCCTGGGTCGGGTCGTGGTTCTCCCAGAACACCTTGAGCAGATCCTCGTAGGTGACCACGCGCGGGTCATAGACGACACGAACCGCCTCGGCGTGGCCGGTGCCGCCGCTGCAGACCTCCTCGTAGGTCGGGTTCGGGGTGATCCCGTTCACATAGCCGACGGCGGTCACCCAGACGCCCGGGAGCTGCCAGAACTTGCGCTCCACGCCCCAGAAGCAGCCCATGGCGAAGTCGGCGATCTCCAGCCCGTCCGGATAGGGCCCCTTCAGCGGCCGGCCGTTGATGAAGGAAATCTCGGCGGTCGGCAGCGGGCTCGCGCGGCCCGGCAGGGCCGTATCGGCCGTGGGAAGCTCAAGGGTTTTCTTGGCGAAGATCATGGCGGGCCCGATCAGTGTGAACTTGGACCAGAACATAAGATCGCCGGCGGCCGATTGCACGCGCGACGCCGAGGGCCGCCATCGCCGAGGAGGTTCGCAGCCAGCGCCCCGAGGCGCCGCTGAGCCTCGTCGACTGGCGCGAACGCCTGTCGCCGCTGACGCGACAGCTCAGCCGGCGCGAGGGCCAATCGCTGTTCGATCCGAAAACCCTTCGCGCCACGGTGGAAGGCCGCTTGCCCGAAAGGGCGTCATGAGTATATTGCGCGCCTTCCGCGAGGGGCCACGCGCCCTTCAGGGCCTGTGGTGAGGTGGCGGAGTGGTCGATCGCGCACGCTTGGAAAGCGTGTATAGGTGAAAGCCTATCGAGGGTTCGAATCCCTCTCTCACCGCCATTCAGTCTGAAAATTCGTCTCTCTTTCGACGCTGGACGCCCAAGCCGCGGATAATGCGGCGCTTTTCCCGCTTCCTAGCCAACTGGTCCGGCGCAACCGCCGCTGTAAGCGGCGCAATAGCGCCCCTGTGCGTCGCCGGTCTCTCGCGGCGCCCCGCCATACACAGTTTCACCCTGTTGTCCTGTTTCCCCGCAATCGATCGGTCGTGACTAGGCCGGCGGCACAGCCGGCCTAGTCACAAACATCTGATCTAACGGGTTTTCTTTAGCGCCGTTGAGCGATGCGCACTGAAAAAGAACAGGAGAAAAACAGGCCCTGCTATCGGCCGGAACAGGTCCTGCAAGCGCAGGTAACAGGACCTGCAACCCGTTGAATCAGGACCTGTCGAAATCCAGCACCCGTCGCTGCTCGCTCCACTCGATGGGCAGATCGATGTCAAGCAGCTGGTGCAAGGTCAGGCCTGGCGGCTGTCGTCCATGCATGATGGCTTGCTGGATGTCCGGCGCGAGAAAGGCGAGCTCGACAAGTTTGCGCTGGTAGGGATCGGCGACGCCCCGCCCCATCGGCAGAGCGCCTCGTCCGGCCACGGGCACGAGGCCATTTTCCCGCAGAATTTCATGCGACCGCCGTAGCGCCCGGATCAGCGTCCGGTCCGGCCGGGCGCGCTCGCCTGCCGCCTTCAGCCAGGTCCGACCACCGCGAACCTCCGGCCTCTGTCCAGGGATCAGCCGAAGCGTACCTTCCGGCGCGGGTTCCAGCATGTCGTGGGGTCCCAGGCGATCCTGCCAGTCCCGCCCGATAGAGGTTCCTACCTCGATGGCCACACCAGCGGGCATCAGCTCCACCTTGAGCAGATGGGCTGCGAGGTCCTCCCAGGACGCCGTTGATGCGCCCGCGAGAAGGCGAAGCCTTTCGAGCACGAAGTCCTCGATCACCGGCGCCGAGATGCGTGCGGGCTTTTCACCGCGGGATGCTTCCACCGCAGCGTAGTAGCGGAAGGTCGCCCCGTGCCGGTTCCTGGTGTGGCTTGGGCTCATCGGTCGCCCCCTGGCATCGACGATCCGACCGACCAACCGGCTCGGGCTCGCTTGTGCCTTCGCCTTGTGTCGCCGCACATTGTCGTCGAGCGCGGTCTGCACCGCCTGGAACAGCTCCGGGGCGATGATGGGCTCGTGAAGGCCTGGATAGCTTTTGTCTCGATGGACGATTTCACCCAGGTACACCCGGTTGCGGAGTAGGTGAAACAGCGCGCCACGAGCGAATGGACCGCCGCCTACGATGTGGCCCGCCTTGGCCATTCGCTGCTTGGAAGAAACGCCCCGGCGGTTCAACTCCGCGCATAGCGCCGGCACGGAGCCGAGTTCGAGATAGAGTTCGAAGATCGCCCGGACGGTGTCGGCCTCGGGCTGGTTCGGCACCAGTTTGCGATCCTCGCAGTCATAGCCCAGGGGCAGATTGCCCCCCATCCACATACCCTTGGCCTTGGAGGCGGCGATCTTGTCACGGATGCGCTCGCCGGTGACCTCTCGCTCGAATTGAGCAAAGGACAGCAAGACGTTCAGCGTCAGACGCCCCATGCTGGTGGTCGTGTTGAACGCCTGCGTCACCGAGACAAAGGACGCGCCGGCTTTGTCCATCACCTCGACAATCTTCGCGAAGTCCGCGAGAGAACGCGTCAGGCGATCGACCTTGTACACCACGACGATGTCGATCTTGCCGGCGCGGATATCGGCCAGGAGCCGGTCGAGCGCCGGGCGCTCCATCGAGCCGCCCGAGAAACCACCATCATCGTACTTGGCCGGCAACGCCCTCCAGCCTTCGCCGAGCTGGGAGCGGACATAGGCTTCACAAGCTTCGCGCTGCGCGTCCAGGCTGTTGAAGGATTGATCGAGCCCCTCCTCCGAGCTCTTGCGCGTATAGATGGCGCAACGCTTGCGGCTCATTTGCCGTCGTCCGATCGAAGGCCGAAGAAACGCGGACCGTTCCACCGCGTGCCGGTGATCGCCCGAGCGATCTCGGAAAGGCTCGTCCAGCGCTCGCCATCGTAGATGTAGCCGCTGTCGGCGACCTCCACCTCGTGACGCACGCCGCGCCACTCTCGGACCAGCAGCGTGCCGGCCGCGAGCCCCCTCGGCTGCGCGTTCGACTTCAGCGCGCGTTGTGTCTCGGCGTCGAGGCCCCCAAACACCTCGGCCTGAACCCGCCAGGCCAGAATACGCCGAAGCAGGTCGGGCGAGCGAAGCGGCGGCGGCGCGCCGTACCGCGCGCGCCAGATTTCCCGCAGCGACTGAAGCCCGAGCGCGTTCAGCGCCCGGACTTCCTCCATCGCCTTCGCGTGTCGGCTCACGCGGTCGCGCCGACAAGGCGGTAGACGCGGCCCGACGCAGTCTTCTCCGATACTAGCTGCAGGCCGAGCTTCTTCTTCAGCGTTCCAGCCATGAAGCCACGCACCGAGTGCGGCAGCCACCCCGTCGTTTCAGACATTTGCGCGACCGTCGCGCCTTCAGGTCGCTCCAGCAGGGCGCGCAGGGTGGCGGTCTTCAAGCCGCTTGCGATTTCGACCACCGGCGCGGACTCGGCCGGCTCGATCTTGCGGACAGGCGTCGCCTTCGGCGCACGCACACCGGCCGCTTCGCGGCCTTCGCGGGTGATCGTCAGCAGACTCGCCTCGCCATCGCGTGGCACTGCGATGAGATAGCCACGCTTGATAAGCGCATGGGCGATGCGCGCATCGACCCTGTCGGCTACGAGATCGCCGCCAACGGCGGATTTCAGGACTTCAATCTGAGCAGGCTTTAGGTTGGACATCAGGTGCTCCGGTGTTCGCCGGCACGCCATCGTGCCGGTCCCACCGGGCAGAGCCCCGTCGCGACCTATCGCCGGGGCTGCGGCGCGCGCCTTCCGGGCGTCGCTTCCGCGCAACCAATTGCGCTCTGGTCGGCGGCGAAGTCCAGTCAGAGACATCGAAGTTGAGCGGCTAATCGAGCAGTTGGCCGAAGCTGACGCCAAGAGCCTTCGCGATCCTTTCGACAGAACGGATCGTCGTACGCTTAGCAGCGCGCTCCACCTGGGAGATGAAGGTCCGGTGAAGACCGGCCTGATCGGCAAGCTCTTCCTGCGACCAGCCCTTGGCCTTGCGGTAAGTTCTCACCCGTTCGGCAAGCCGACGCTCGATCTCCATAACTGGAGACAGCGTTGGCGCTGCCTCCTCATCTACAGCCTACTCATCTCATTCAAGCTTGATCCGACACAAGTTCGATGGCTGATGCCCGCTAACGAGACGAGTAGTATTCATGACTGAAAGCAGAAGCGGCAGCTGGCCTTCGGAGGCCTCCGTGCATCGCGAAAAAGCGGTCGAGCACTTGTTCCTTGGTGAGCTCTCCCGCTATTTGCTGATGGAGACTGGTAGCGGGCCAGAAATCCTGAAGGCGGAACACGACAGCTACGGCTACGATGTCGTCCTCGAAGTCGCGTCGGTGGTCCGCCACGTCCAGCTGAAGATCTCACATATTGGCGGACGGCGGGCGCACGTCGATGTCTCTACGATGCTGGCTACGAAGCCCGGCGGGTGCGTTCTGTGGATGTTCGTCGATCCGACGACATACGAGATCGGACCCTACTACTGGCTGGGTGGGCGGCCCGGCCAACCGCTCCCTGAGCTCGGCGACCGACCTGTCCGGCACAGCAAGGCGAACGCGCAGGGCGAGAAAGCTGTGCGGCCCGGCCTGCGACGCATACCTAGGGGCCGGTTCTCACGGCTCGACTTGATCGACGAGATCGCCGAAGCGCTCTTCGGATCTGCCAATGACCGCCGCCTCCGCGCGCACCTCGCCTCCCGCCCGCGACAGAGCACCCCCCTGGATCAAGGCTGGCTGGATGCGGTTCGCATGGGCTGCTTCGCGGCGATTCCTCAAGACCTCACCTTCGAAGCCGCAGCCGGCCTCGCTCACCTTATCGACGGCTACGAGTTGGCGTTTGACGCCGGTCTGACGAAAAGTCAGACCTTGGCCGGCGCTGCCCCATATGCTGACCAGACGTTGCAGCGGGCGATGCAAACGGATGATTGGGAAGGCGACGCCCTGGAACTCTGGGTCGCCCTCTTCATGGAGCACCGCCGCGAAAGGTTTGGTGGAACGGAGCTCCCGCCGGGCCGAACCCGGCTTCTGAATCTGCTGGTGGATCGGTTGCGGTCTCGCTTGGCGAACGGGACCTGAGGACCATCACTCACGATCCAGCGTCGCTTTCTCGTCAGGATCACTATCGCGTTGCGCCTGCTCGGTAGCCAACCGCTTCCACCTCGGGAGAGGCGCGGTCCAGACACCGCCATTTTCCGGCGGAACGCTGCCGCTTTCCCGCAGCAGCTCCTTGAGCCGTTCGATCTCCTTCTGAGATTCCATCCAGCCTTCGTAGAAGATCGTCTGCATCTCTATGTGGCGGTCGTTCTCGATCGCCGCCGCCTGCACCTCGCGGATGAACCTCCCGGCAGAGATCTGCTTGCCGCCGGCGCCGGACATCCCGAGTTGAAGGAGGTTGGCTTCGTACAGTGTCATTTCCTCCTCCTTCCCGGCGACCTTGATCTTCACCTTCCGCTCGGCGATCCGCATCGCCGCCTCTCTGTTGTCGAACGGAAACCGATGCATGCCGCTGGACTGTGGCTTGGCGCCCCGGCGACCATTCCTGTTGGGGCATTGGCCCTTGACGAACCGCCCGCCCACATCGCGCTTGATCGGGTCGTTCACGCCGCTTCCTCCGCAAGCGCGCGGTCAGCGGCCCGCTCTATCTCCTCGTCCCGACGCGCCTTGACCTCGGCGAAGGCTTCGCCCGTCTCGACGAGGACCGCCGACTTCCGGGTCTTCCGCTGCCAGCGATCAACGATGACGTCGCAATAGCCGGCGTCATACTCGATCAACCTGGCCGCCCGCTTGGTGCGTTCGGCCGCGATCAATGTCGATCCGCTGCCACCGAATGGATCGAGGACGATGTCGCCCCTTTCCGAAACGTCCTTGATCGCGTCGGCGATCATCGCGACGGGCTTCACCGTCGGGTGCAGGGCAAGCTCGGCATCAGGTCCGATCTTGGTCGCGCCGCGATAGTTCCAGACATTGGTGCGATAGCGACCGTTCTTGCCCAGCTCCACGTTGTTGAGGTGGGGAGCAGAGCCGACCTTCCACAGGAACACCAACTCGTGCCTTGAACGGTATAGCGAGCCCATGCCGCCGTTGTCCTTGGCCCAAATGCAGACGTTCTTCAGCTCGTCGTAGACCGCGCGTCCCGCCGTCATCATCTCGTCGATGTGGCGCCAGTCCATGCATTGGAAGTGCAGAGCGCCGTCGATGCTGACTTCGGCAGCATTCTCGAACACGGTCCGCAGGAACGCGCAGAACTCGTTCGAACTCATCTCGCCGGCCGCCATCGCGAACTCGCGATGCTTGACGCGGCCCAGGCCGCCGACGTGACCATCGATACGCACATTGTACGGCGGATCGGAAAACACCATTCGCGCCCGATCCGCACCCATGAGGCGGGCGAACGAACCCGGTTCCTGAGAGTCGCCGCACAGCAGGCGGTGCGTCCCAAGGCTCCAGAGATCACCTCGGGCTGTGGTCGGCCATCGACGCGGAGGCTCGTCATTGTCGTCGGGATCGGCCGCCTTCCCCTCCGCGGTGTCCAACAAGACATCCAGATCGACGGTTGAAAAGCCTGTCACGTCGAGTTCGAACTCAAGCGGAAGCTCGGCAAGCTCGACGACTTCGAGCTTCAGGAGTTCCTCATCCCAGCCGGAATTGAGCGCGAGCTTGTTGTCGGCAATGGCATACGCACGGAGTTCTTCCGGCCCGAGATGGGACAGTGCGATCGTCGGCAGAGTCTCCATGCCCAATCGCTTTGCCGCCTCGACCCGTCCGTGACCTGCGACGATGCGATTGTCGTCGCCAAGCAGGATTGGTTGCGTGAAGCCGAACTGGCGGATCGATCCCATGATCTGGGCGATCTGCTGCTCGGAATGAGTACGGAGCACTCGCCTGGCCGGCTTGAGCTCCGCGACGGGCCGCAAGTCCACCTGCGGCCGGTCTACAACGCGGAGGCGGCTCACTTGCGCGTGTCCGCATCCACCTTCAGCAGCGCGCTCGCAAGCGCCGCTTCTGCGGGCGCCGCGCGGCGCACGCTCTCCTGCAGGCGCTCCACCGCCTTGGCGCGGCTCATCAGGCGCAGATCGCCCGGCCGTACGAAGACCACCACCTGCTCCTTGTTCGCCAGACCCAACGCCTGCGTCACCTGGGGCGACAGCACCAGTTCGCCCTGCTCGTTCACGCTCGCAACCATGACAACCTCTTCGTCATCCAACGCCGGCCGGTCACCGGCGGCGCGAGTCTTATCAGCAACATTGACATCGTTGCAATCGCTAACGTTAGCATTTTTCTTGCGCGCGCGATCGCGAGAGATCGTCGAGTAGACGTGGTTCTCTTTCACGCCGAGGAAGTTCGCTATTTCCTTGCCTGCAACACCAGCTTCATGCAGCGCCCGGATCTTGGCCGAGATACTCGTGCGGCCCGCGATCAGATGGTCAAAATTGCTCACGTTGATTCCTGCGCATAGTTCGCCAATGACGTTATCATAGCAAAACGATCCGCGGCCTTAAACGTTACAACGACCGCTAAGGCGGCCGCGCCGCAGTCGCAGAAGTTGGTTGGGTAGCAGGACTGCACCGAATGAGCCCCGGGACGCCGCAGCTTCCGCAGGCAACATCGTGATGGCTCGCGTGAAGCGCATGTGGCCCAGGTCGCCGACGCACTGCCCGAGCCTGCATCGTCTATGGCGACTACTTCGCGCCAATGGGAGACATCGACTCAGCGCCAGATAGCGGACGTCAGCAGCCCTAATCCTTAGGTCCGACGAACTGCTCGAAAGCGGCCTTCTCGATCTCATCGGGGGTAGAAAGCGGCTTTTCCGGCCACACACGCCTCAGCAATTTGAACGAGTAGAAACCTGCGCAGCTGACGACATAAAGCAACGCGGAAAACCGCGCCCCGGCATAAACCTGAGCAAACGAAAGCCCACCCTCAAATGCGGCCGTCAAAGCAAGCTGCGCAGCCAACATGGCTGCCAAGAACACGGCGGCCACAACGATGAAGGGCTTGCCCCTTGACCTGCCCCCCGCCGGTCCCTCGATCATTGTGAGAGCCCAGGGGATTGATAGTTGATCTGCAGCGCCGGCGGTAGCGGCCGGGCGGCGTAGCCTTCGAGGTTGCGCAGCCGACCGGCCGCGGGGTTCAGCCGCACCGCTTCGGGTGTCAGGCCTTGAGCGCCAGCTCCAGGGTGTCGGTGACGTCGCCGGCCTTCATGGTCGTGCACAGCTTCCAGGCCACGACGTAGCGCGAGAAGTCGTCCAGGACCGTCGACAGATAGACCCAGCCCCACCCGATGATCTTGAAGTAGGTGAAGTCGGTCTGCCACATCTGGTTGGGCGCCGTGGTCTTGTCGCTGAACGCCTTGGCCGCTTTCATGACGATGAAGGCCGGGCTGGTGATCAGGTCATGGGCCTTCAGGAGCCTGTAAACACTGGCCTCCGAGACGAAGTAGCCCTGGCTGTCGGTGAACCGCGCGGCCAGTTCCCGAGGGCTCAGCTCCGAATGCTCCAGGGCCATCTTTGAGCAGGCGGATCTCCAGCGCCTGCTCGGCGACGACCTCCTTCAGGGCGGTGGCTTCCCGACGCAGATCCTTCACCTCGTCCGTGGTCGCAGCCCGGGCGGTGTCGCCCGCCAGGCGGCGCTTGCCCGCCTCCAGAAACTCCTTCGACCACACGTAGTACAGGCTCTGGGCGATCCCCTCCTTGCGGCACAGCTCCGCGATGCTGTCTTCCCCACGCAGCCCGTCCAACACGATCCGGATTTTGTCTTCCGCCGAGAAATGTCGGCGCGTCGCCCGCCGGATATCCTTCGCCACCCGCTCACCGGGCGTCGTCTTCGCGGCCAAGGGTTTTGGTCTCATCTTCGTTCCTTCGTCACTACGACGAGACCAAAACCCTCCTAAATGCGGCACCCTCAATCTGTCTCATCGGCGCTGACGCCGGACACGCCTAGATATCAACCCCAGACGAGCCCAATCCTCCGCTAAATCCAAAGCCCCACTGTCCCAAAACTTCTGACGACGGACAGTTGATTTCCTTGATCATGTCCACGGACATAGGCGTGTCTCCTTCAGGTGGCTGCGCCACCGTTTCGTGTTGGCGAGAGGGATTGCGCAGGCTGAGGTCGCAGCCCGCATCCGCCGGGCGTGGGCCGGCTCTCAGGTCCCGAGCAGGGCGAGCAGCCGATAGGCCGCGACGATGCGATCGCTTCGAGCCTTGGCCTCGTTCACCGCGGCGGCGGTCGCTTCACGCTCGGCGTCGAGCAGGTCGAGTTGCGGCTTCATGCCGACGCGAACTTCATGGCGGACACCGTCGCGCGCCTGGGCGGCGGCAAGGGCCTGGCGGGTGGCGGCCGCTTCGACCATGGCGGCCGAGCGAACGCCCTGAAAGGCGCCGATCGTCTGCTCGTCGAGAGCGGCGCGGGCCGCGCGCAGGCGCGCATCGGCCGCCCTCACCGCGCTGTCGGATTCCGCGATCCTTGCGGAAATGCGTCCGCCTGCGAACACCTGCCAGCGCCCGCGCACGCCGACGGTCACGCCGTCTGCGCGATAGTCGGGGAAGAACTGGTCGCGCACCGTGGAGCCCTCGGCGAAGGCGCCGACCATCGGCAGGCGCTCGGCGCGTGCGCTTCGAGCCGCCGCGCGCGCGGCGGCCAGCGCAGCTTCGGCCTGGGCCAGGCCAGGGTTCTTCGCCCGCGCAATGTCCAACGCCTCTTCGATGGTCGCCGGCCCAGGCGGGCTTGGCGGCAGGGGTTGCAGATCCCGCGGCCCCAGGCCCGTCAGGTTCATGAATCTCGCCTCGGCTGAGACGGCGCCCCCGCGGGCGCGTTCGAGACCGGCCTGGGCTTCCGCCAGCCGCGCCTCGGCCTGGGCGATATCGGTGCTTGGGCTGTCCCCGGCCCTGAAGCGGAGCTGGGCCTGACGCTGGATCTCCTGCATCTGAGCGACCATCTGCTCGTAGAGCGACATCGTGCGGTGCGCGGTCAGCACATCGCCATAGGCTTGCACCGTCGCGATGACGACCTGGCTGCGGGTCGAGCCTTCGCCGGCGCGGGCCGCCGCGCTCCCCGCCCGGGCTTGGGCGATTGCAGAGCTGATCCTGCCGCCCGCGAAGAGGGGCTGCTCGATCGTAAGCTGGGCGGCGCGGGGGGAGACGTTCGCCGCCTGAAGCCCGAAATAGCCCAGCGGATCGAGCCGCCCGGCCCCGACCGTTCCGGTCAGAGCGACGCTGGGCAGGCCTTGCCCCCTCGCCTCTCCGATCCGGGCATCGGCGGCATCGGCGTCGGCTTGCGCCGCCTGGATTTCCGGGGCGTGCCGCAGGGCGGCCGCGATCGCGTCTTCCAGGGTGGTCGCATGGGCGGGCGCGGCGACGCCCACGAGGAGGCAGGCGATCAGCGACCGCTTGAGCCTCATTTGAAGGCCGCGCCCGGGCGAACCCCCAGCGACTTGAACACCATCGCGGCCGGGCAGAAGCCGGTGAAGCTGGCCTGGATCATGTTCAGGCCGGCGAAGACGGTCAGGGCGATCCACCACGGATGCACGGTGAGCGACAGGACGACGCCCAGCAGCACGACACAGCCGGCGAACACCATGACGGCGCGGTCGAGAGTCATCGTTTCATTCCTTCATTCAAGGATTTGAAGATCAGAAGCGCAGCTTGCGGATACCCATGACGTGGAGCGCCAGCTTCTCGTAGAAGGGCTCGCTCTCGCCCTTGCGGACCTTGCGCAGGAAGTATTTTTCGAAGCCGACCTTCGCCAGATGGACCCACTTGCCGCTGGACGCCCAATTGACGTTGCGCGGCGGAATCTGGGGCTGGGCCACGAAGGCGACGCCCCCGTCCCCGAAGTCGGCCAGGCAGACCGCGTTCCAGGTCGCTTCAGCGGTCGGCTCCCTCTCCTCGAGGACGGCGACGAGATTGGCGGCGATCGCCGTCGACATGGATTCGATCATGAAGCCCGTCTTCGGCACCCCGACCGGAACCGGCGTGGGTCCGGTCGGCGCGATGGCGACGCAGACGCCCAGGGCGAAGATCTCCGGGAAGGCCGGATTGCGCTGATGCTTGTCGACAATGATGAAGCCGCGGGGATTGGTCAGCCCCTCGATGTTCCGGACTGCGGGCACGCCCCGAAAGGCCGGAAGCATCATCGAATAGCCGAACGGCAGATCGTGCGTCTTCTTCACGGCGCCGTCCTCGCCCACCTCCTCGACGTGCATCAAGCCGGCCTCGACCTTGGCGACGCGCGCATTGGTGATCCATTTGATGTGACGGTCGCGCAGTTCGCTTTCGAGCAGGCCCTTGGTGTCCCCGACCCCATCAAGGCCCAGATGGCCGATATAGGGCTCGGCGGTGACGAAGGTCATCGGCACGCGGTAGCGGATCTTGCGCTTGCGCAGTTCGGTGTCGAGGATCAGG
The DNA here is from genome assembly GCF_027286305.1 of Phenylobacterium sp. NIBR 498073. Taxonomy (NCBI): domain Bacteria; kingdom Pseudomonadati; phylum Pseudomonadota; class Alphaproteobacteria; order Caulobacterales; family Caulobacteraceae; genus Phenylobacterium; species Phenylobacterium sp. NIBR 498073. Next base: position 852,501 of record NZ_CP114599.1, on the reverse strand, counting down.
GCGAACTCGTAGGCCGGCCCGTAGCAGGACGCGCCCTGCACCGCGCCGACGACGATCGGGCCCGGCTGCTCCACGAAGGCGTCGAAGGCGTCGGCCGCGGCGGCGGCGTGAGAGGTCTGGCAGACTGAGACGGTGTGTCCTTGCGGCCCGAGCCCTTCGATCTCGTCGAAGGCGAGGTCCGGGCCCGTCGCGATTACAAGATAATCGTAACTGATAGAGGCGCCGTCATTGAGCTCCAGCCGCTTCTCGCCGGCGTGGAGACGCTTTGCGCCCACCGAGGTGAAGCCGATCTTCTTCTTCGCGAACACCGGGGGGAGGCGGACCTGGATGGCTTCGGGCTCGCGCCAGCGAACCGCCACCCAAGGGTTGGACGGCACAAAGCTATAGGTATCCGAGTCCGACACAACCATCACATCGGCGCGATCCTTGACGGCGGCCTTGATCTCAAAGGACGCGGTCGCGCCGCCGAGACCGGCCCCCAGCACGACGATCAACGGCTTGCCCATGTTGCGCTCCCTTCCGCCTTGCGGTCGCGTTGACTATATATGACGATTACATATTATAAGCAATCTACAAACTTAAGAGGCTCCCATGTTCGGATCGAAGAAAACCGGCGGCCACCGCGAGATCGGCGCGCGCGAACTGCAGTCCATGCTGGAGGGCGGCGCAGCGCTTCTGATCGACGTGCGCGAGCCGGATGAGTTCGCGAACGGCCACATCGCCGGGGCCGTGAATATGCCGCTGTCGCGCTTTTCGCCGGCCGACCTTCCCGATCCGCAGGGGAAGACCGTGGTTCTGCAATGCGCGGGCGGAAAGCGGTCGGGGCAGGCGCTCGACCAATGCGCCCGGGCCCAGAGCGCCATCGACACCCACCTCGCCGGCGGGATCGGCGCATGGCGGGACGCCGGGCTTCCGGTGATCAGCGGTTAAGCGGCGCGGACAGGCGGGCGGTGAACGGCATGGCCAAGTGGGTCTGGTTGGCGGGCGCCCTGCTGGCGCTATCGGCCTGCGGGGGTGAACCGGAGCGCGAGCCGCCGGCGCCGCCCCTGCCGGCGGGCGACATCCTGCGTCTGGCGCCAAAGGAGATCGCCGACCTGAAGGTGGTCGGCGCGGAGATCGCCACGCGCGACCAGGCCGAGGCGCTGGCCCGCATTCCTGGCGTGCTGGCATCCCTCTCGGTGCGCGCGGGCGACGAGGTGCGAAAGGGCCAGAAGATCGGCCTGATCGTTGATTCCCGCCTAGGCTTCGAGACGCGCGCCTATGGCGCCCAGGTCGCCGCCGCCCAGGCCGAGGTCGCACGCGCCGACGCCGACCTCGCACGCATCCGGGACCTTTACGACAACGGCGTCTACGCCAAGGCGCGGCTCGACCAGGCCGTGGCCGCCGCGCATGCGGCCAATGCCCAGGTCGCCGCCGCGCGCGCCCAGCAGGGCGCCAGCGCCAGCGTGGCCGAGCAAGGCGCGGTCCTGGCGCCGGCGACCGGGCGCGTGCTTCGGGCGGACATTCCGGCAGGCTCGGTCGTCGCGCCGGGCATGTCGATCGCCACCGTCACCGCAGGCCCGCCGATCCTGCGCCTGATGCTGCCGGAATCGGTCGCCGGACAGGTGCGGCCCGGCGCGCGCGTGATCGTCAACGAAGCGAACATGCCTTCGAGCTCGTCTCAGGGCAGCGTGACACAGGTCTATCCCGGGATCACCGGCGGTCAGGTGCGCGTCGATGCGACTCTGCCCGACCTCACCGCCCAGTTCGTCGGCCGCCGCGTGAGCGCTTCCGTCGAGATCGGGACGCGCAAGGCGCTGGTGGCGCCCAAGACCTTCGTCACCACGCGCTACGGCATAGATCAGGTCCAGGTGGTGGCCGACGGCAAGCGTCTGAGCATGGTTCCGGTGCAGATCGCGCCCACCGACGATCCTGGCATGGTCGAGATCCTGAGCGGCGTGTCGCCCGGCGACGCCCTGTGGGCGCCCGCAAGGCCTGCAGGGACGGCCGGCCAATGAACCTCGGCATCTCCGGTCGCCTCACCAAAGCCACCATCGCATCGCCCCTGACGCCGCTGTTCCTGCTCGCCGCGATAGCGGTCGGCTTGCTGGCGCTGATCTCCATCCCTCGGGAGGAAGAACCGCAGATCAGCGTGCCGATGGTGGACATCCAGGTGATGGCCCCTGGCTTCTCCGCCGCCGACGCGACCGAGCTGGTCGGCATCCCTCTGGAGACGATCGTCAAGAGCGTCGACGGGGTGGAGCACGTCTACACCCAGGCCCAGGACGACGGCGTGATGGTCACGGCCCGCTTCCTCGTCGGGTCGAACCCCGAGGATGCGGCCATCCGCATCGAGGAGAAGCTGCGCGCCAACTGGGACAGGAAGCCGGTCGGGATCCCCGACCCCAAGGTGACGGTGCGGGGCATCAACGACGTGCCCGCCGTCGTCCTGACCCTAACCCCCAAGCCGGGCGCCGCAGGCCAATGGAACGACGCCAGCCTCTACGAACTGGCCTCGAAGCTGCGCACCGAGATCGCCAAGGTCGACGATGTGGGCCTCACCTTCCTCGTCGGCGGCCGCCCGGAGGAGATCCGCATCGCGCCCGATCCGGCAAAGCTGCGCCAATACGGCGTGCCGTTGGGCAATGTGATCGAGGCGGCGAGCCAGGCCAACCGCAGCTTTCCGCTCGGCCATATCCGCGAGGACGGCAAGGCGGTCGGCGTCGCCGCGGGCCGGACCTTGTCGTCGGCGCAGGAGGTCGGGCTTCTGACCGTGCGCAGCGGCGCCGGCGCGCCCGTCTATCTGCGCGACGTCGCGACGGTCACCCAGGGGCCTCGCGAGGACCAGGCGCGAGCCTGGCGCTGGACCAAGGCGGAAAACGGCAAGTGGGACTCCGCACCCGCCGTCAGCATAGCGTTCGCCAAGCGCGCCGGCGCCAATGCGGTCGTGGTGTCCGAGGCCATCCTCGAACGCGTCGAAAGCCTCCACGGCAAGCTGATCCCCGACGACGTCACCGTCGCCGTCACCCGCAACTATGGCGAGACGGCGAACGAGAAGGCCAACGAACTCCTGTTCCACCTGGGGCTCGCCACTGTCTCGATCGTGGTCCTGATCGGCTTCGCCATCGGCTGGCGCGAGGCCGGCGTCACCGCCGTGGTGATCCCGACCACGATCCTGCTCACCATGTTCGCCTCGAACCTGATGGGCTACACGATCAACCGGGTCAGCCTGTTCGCGCTCATCTTCTCCATCGGCATCCTCGTGGACGATGCGATCGTCATGATCGAGAACATCGCCCGCCACTGGGCGATGAACGACGGGCGCAGCCGCACCCAGGCGGCGGTCGAGGCCGTGGCCGAGGTCGGCAACCCGACCGTGGTGGCGACCCTGACCGTGGTCGCCGCCCTGCTGCCGATGCTGTTCGTCTCGGGGCTGATGGGCCCCTACATGGCCCCGATCCCGGTCAACGCCTCGGCGGCGATGATCTTCTCCTTCTTCGTCGCCGTGGTCATTGCGCCGTGGCTGATGGTCCGCTTCGCGCGGAAGACCCTCGCCCACGGCCACGGCCATGGACATGACGAGAGCGGCGGCCGGCTGGGCCGGCTCTACGCCCGCATCGCCCATCGCGTGATCGACACCCGCAAGTCGGCCCGCAACTTCCTGATCGGGGTCGGGGTGGCGACGCTCCTCGCCTGCTCGATGTTCTACTTCAAGGCCGTGACGGTGAAGCTGCTGCCGTTCGACAACAAGTCGGAGGTCCAGGTGGTGGTGGACATGCCCGAAGGCGCGGCTCTCGAAAGCACGAGCCGTGTGCTGGAGGACGTCGCCGGCGTCGCGCGCGGCCTGCCCGAAGCGACGTCGATGGAGGCCTATGTCGGCACATCGGCGCCGTTCAACTTCAACGGCCTGGTTCGTCACTATTTCCTGCGCTCGCAGCCCGAACAGGGCGACGTGATGGTGACGCTCCTCCCCAAGAGCGACCGCAGCCGCTCCAGCCACGAGATCGCGCTCGATCTGCGCCAGCAGTTGAAGGCTCTGAAACTGCCGGTCGGGGCCTCGGTCAAGGTCGTCGAGACGCCGCCGGGGCCGCCGGTGCTCGCGACGCTGCTGGCCGAAGTCTATGGTCCAGATGAAGCCACCCGCCAGAGGACCGCCGCCGAACTGGAAAAGATCTTCAAGTCCGTCCCCTTCATCGTCGACGTGGACAACAGCTTCGGCGCGCCCCGGCCCAAGCTGCGCCTCGACCTGCAGCGGGACCGCATCGACTATTACGGCCTCTCCGAGCGTGAGGTCGCCGACAGCCTCGCCATGCTGATGGGCAGCCAGACCGTGGGCTACGCCGCCCGTGGGAACGGGCGCTCGCCGCTCCCGATCACCGTCGCGCTAGAGCAAAAGGACCGGAGCTGGACGCAGACCCTTTCGAGCACGCCCATCGCACGGACGTCGAGCGGTCAGCTCATCGACCTGGGCGCCGTGGTCGAAGCCAGGACCGAGACCGGCGGCCTCGCCATCTTCCGGCGCGACGGCCGTTACGCCGACATGGTGACGGCCGAACTCGCCGGCGCCTATGAAGCGCCGATCTACGGCATGCTGGCGGTCGATCGCGCCGTGAACGAGTACGATTGGGCCGGCAAGGGCCTTTCAAAGCCCGTCATCCGGCTCAACGGGCAGCCGACGGACGAAAGCGTGTCATCCATGCTTTGGGACGGGGAATGGGAAATCACCTGGGTCACGTTCCGCGACATGGGCGCGGCCTTCATGGTCGCCCTGCTGGGGATCTATGTCCTGGTCGTCGCGCAGTTCCGCAGCTTCCGCCTGCCGCTGGTCATCCTGACCCCGGTGCCGCTGACCCTGGTCGGCATCGTCATCGGCCACATGCTGTTCCGGGCGCCGTTCACGGCGACGTCGATGATCGGCTTCATCGCCTTGGCCGGGATCATCGTGCGCAACTCGATCCTGCTGGTGGACTTCATCCGGCACGCGGCCACGGCCGACAAGCCGCTGCGGGACGTTCTCATCGAGGCTGGTACGATCCGGTTCAAGCCGATCCTCCTGACCGCGCTCGCCGCCATGATCGGCGCGGCCGTGATCCTCACCGACCCCATATTCCAGGGCCTGGCGATCTCGCTCCTGTTCGGGCTTGCCTCCTCGACCCTGCTTACTGTTCTGGTCATCCCGGCCATCTATGTGTTGCTTCGGGATGATGGGAGGCCCGCGACCCGATGATGCCCCTCGACACGCCGTTGGCGCAGTTGGCGGAACATGCGGCCGAAGCCGCGAACATCCTGAAGCTGCTCGCCAACGAGCAGCGACTGCTGCTGCTCTGCCGCCTCACCCAGGGAGAGTTGTCGGTCGGCAAGCTGGTGGAACTTTGCGAGCAGTCGCAGTCCAGCGTCTCGCAGCACCTGGGCAAGCTGCGCGCCGGCGGCCTGGTGCGCACGCGCCGCGAGGGAACGACGATCTACTATCGCCTCGCCGACGACGGCGTCCGCCAGCTGATCGATATGCTGTGCGACCAGTTCGGCCGGCCGAGGCCGCCGATCGAGGAGGAATGACGCGCCGCGCCGGCTACAGGATCTTGGCGAAGGCGGCCGCCGAACCCCGCGCGCGCGACTGAGCCCTTTTCGTGGTCATCGGCTTGCTCTTCGGGGAAAGGCCCCCCAATGCGCAAATCAGCCTCGCCGTGTCCCGCAACGCGTCCGAGGAAAGGCTGTAGAATACGAGCTTCGCATCGCGCCTCGTCTGCACCAGCTCGGCCTTGCGAAGAATGGCGAGCTGCTGCGACAGCCCCGGCTGGCCGATACCGGTGAGGGTTTCCAACTCCCCGACCGACTTTTCCCCGTTCTCGAGCAGCGTCCGCATGAGCTTCAGCCGGACGTCGTGGGCCAGCGCCTTCAGGACGTCGGTGATCGCATCGAGTTCCTTGTCCGTGAAGGTCGTCACTTGCCTGCCTTTGCCTGCCTGTCGGGCCGGGTGCGATGGAACCAGCACGCCTCGCCGGACGCATCCAGCGCGGACGCCTGATCCTGATGGGGTGGGAGGAGCACATCGTCGCCCGGCCGCCAGCCCTCGGGCGTCACCACGTTGTCGCTGTCGACCCGTTGCAGAGCGGCGACCACGCGCAGAAGTTCGTCCACCGACCTCCCGATGGTGGCCGGATAGCAGAGCTTGGCGCGCACGACGCCGTCCGGATCGATGAAGAAGGTCGCGCGCAGCGTCGCGGCGTCCGGCGCGTCCTCGGCCAGCATTCCGTAGGCTCGGCCGATGACCATCGACGGGTCTTCGACGATCGGGAAACTGACGGTCACGCCGAAGTGCTCATGGATCGCCCGTATCCAGCCCAGGTGGGCGTAGAGGCTGTCGACCGAGATCGCGACCAGTTCACAATTGAGCGCCTTGAACCGGTCGCTCGCCCGCGACAGGGCGACGAACTCGCTCGTGCAGACCGGCGTGAAATCCGCAGGATGCGAAAACAGCAGCACCCAGCGGCCGCGATAGTCCGACAGGCTCATCTCGCCCATCGTGGTGCGCGCCTGGAAATTGGGGGCGACGTCGCCGATCTGGACCGTCCTCGGCCGCGATAGCGCGTCGTCGTCTGCACTGGGGTTCAAAATCCCGCTCCCGTAACGGATTGAATCCATCTTTTACACGGTTACATCATACGGGTAAACGATCAGCCGAATTCGCCCTGGAGGACGCCCTCATGCCCGACCCCGTACTGGTGACGTGCCCGGCCTGCGCGAGCATCAACCGCATCCCCGAGGCCAAGCTCGACGCCGCACCGAAATGCGGCCGGTGCAAAGCCCCGCTGTTCCAGGGCCAGCCCATCGAGGTCGACGAGGCCGCGTTCAATCGCCACATCAATCGCGGCAGCCTGCCCGTCATTGTGGATTTCTGGGCGAACTGGTGCGGGCCGTGCCGCGCCATGGCTCCCGCGTTCAAGAGCGCGGCCGCGGAGCTGGAGCCGCACGTCCGCCTTCTGAAGGTCGACACCGAAGCAGAGCCGCGCCTGGCCGGGCGATTGGCCATACGCTCCATCCCCACCCTCATAGCCTTCAGGAACGGGAACGAGATCGCCCGAGTCGCCGGCGCCATGGACCGCACGCATCTCATGGCATGGGTAAGGCAGGTCCTATCGGCCGCCTGAGCGACGCCCCATCGCTTAGTTTCAGAAATTGAACGCAGCGGAGCGTCCAGAGACGCCTCCGCCGATCGCCGCCCGCGCAATATGCACAAGGGTTTCCAGGCCCATTGAAAAATCCGATCCTGAGCATCAATTAAATTATATTCACATGATTAAATGAAATATGTATCTCATAGCTATGCACCATAGCCGCAGGAGATCACGGTGACAGACCAAACCGACATCCGCCCCTCGATGCCGCGCATCAACGAGCCGGCGCCGGCCTTCAAGGCGAGGACCACCCACGGCGAGCGCTCGCTCGACGACTACCGGGGCAAGTGGCTGGTCCTCTTCTCCCACCCCGCGGACTTCACTCCGGTCTGCACGACCGAGTTCATGGGCTTCGCGAAAGCGGCCGACCGCTTCCAGGCGCTCAATTGCGAGCTGCTGGGCCTCTCCATCGACTCCGTGCATTCGCACATCGCCTGGATGCGCAGCATCGAGGAGAAGTTCGGGGTCGAGATCCCGTTCCCCATCATCGACGACCTGTCGATGAACGTCGCCAAGGCGTTCGGGATGATCCACCCCGGCGCGTCCGACACCTCGGCCGTGCGGGCGACCTTCCTGATCGATCCGGACGGGATCGTCCGGGCGATGGTCTACTACCCGATGTCGAACGGCCGCTCGGTCGAAGAATTCATCCGCCTGCTCACCGCGCTCCAGACGTCCGATGCGAACAAGGTGGCGACGCCGGAGAACTGGCGGCCCGGCGAGCCGGTGATCGTGCCGCCGCCCGCCACCGCCGAGGCCGCCAAGGCCCGCGCCAACGAGGGCTACGACTACACCGACTGGTACTTCAGCAAGAAGACGCTCTGAGCCGGTCGGCCGGCTTCGCGGGCCCGTCGCGCGAAGCCGGCGCCCGCTCGTCAGGAAAGGACAGGACCATGACCGACCCGCACATCGGTGAAGCCGCCCGGATCATCGCGGCCGCGAGCAAGGCGCGGCCCGCGGTCATCCGCAGCTTCTTCGACGAGGACACCTTCACCGTCACCCACGTCATCTCCGATCCGGCCACCGGCAAGGCCGCGATCATCGACAGCGTGCTCGACTTCGACCCGGCGTCGGGGCGCACCTCCTATGCGTCCGCCGACAAGGTGATCGCCTATGTCGAGAACGAGGGCCTGGAGGTCGAATGGCTGCTCGAAACCCACGCCCACGCCGACCACCTCTCCGCCGCGCCCTATCTCCAGGAAAAGCTGGGCGGCAGGCTCGCCATCGGCCGTCACATCCTCACCGTCCAGCAGGTCTTCGGAAAGATCTTCAACGAAGGCACGCGTTTCGCCCGCGACGGGTCGCAGTTCGACCGCCTGTTCGATGACGGCGACCGCTTCAGGGTCGGCTCGATCGAGGCGATCGCGCTGCACGTCCCCGGCCACACCCCGGCCGACATGACCTATGTGATCGGCGCCGCCGCGTTCATCGGCGACACGCTGTTCATGCCCGACTACGGGACCGCCCGCGCCGATTTCCCCGGCGGCGACGCACGTACGCTCTACCGCTCCATCCGGCGCCTGCTGTCGCTGCCGGACCAGACCAGCCTTCATCTCTGCCACGACTACAAGGCCCCGGGCCGCGACACCTACGCCTGGGAGACGACGGTCGGCGAGGAGCGCGAGCATAATGTCCATGTCCACGCCGGGGTGAGCGAGGACCAGTTCGTCGCCATGCGCCAGGCGCGCGATGCGACGCTCGGCATGCCACGGCTGATCCTGCCGTCCATTCAGGTCAACATGCGCGGCGGCCGCCTGCCGGAGCCGGAAGACAACGGCGCGAGCTACCTGAAGCTGCCGGTCAACAGGCTCTGACGCCATGACGCTGGAGCCCGTCCAATATCTGCTCGGCGCGGGATCGGGTTCGCTCGTCGGCTTTACGCTGGGCCTGGTCGGCGGCGGCGGGTCGATCCTCGCCGTTCCCCTCATGGTGTATCTCGTGGGCGTCGCCTCGCCGCACGTCGCGATCGGCACAAGCGCGCTTGCGGTCGCCGTCAACGCCGGGGCCAATCTGATGCCACATGCCCGCCAAGGCGCCGTCAAATGGCGTTGCGCAGGCATGTTCGCCGCCGCCGGCGTCGCGGGCGCCTATGCCGGATCGATGCTCGGCAAGGCGTTCGACGGCCAGAAGCTGCTGTTCCTCTTCGCGCTGCTGATGATCGCCGTCGGCGCGCTGATGCTGAAGACGCGCGGCGATCCGGGCGACCCCGACGCCCAGTGCCGCCGGGAGAACGCGCCGAAGGTGCTCGGCTATGGCGCCGCGACCGGGCTGTTCTCAGGCTTCTTCGGCATTGGCGGCGGCTTCCTGATCGTGCCCGGCCTCATGGCCTCGACCGGGATGCCGATGCGCAACGCCATCGGCTCGTCTCTGGTCGCCGTCGCCGCCTTCGGGCTCACGGCCGCGCTCAACTATGCGGTTTCAGGTCTGGTCGATTGGCTGCTCGCGGCCGTATTCATCGGGGGCGGGGTGGTCGGGGGCCTGGTCGGCGCAGCGCTCTCGAAGCGGCTGTCCGCCCACAAGGGCGCGCTCAACACCATCTTCGCCCTCCTGATCTTCGCGGTCGCCGCCTACATGCTGTGGCGCAGCGCAGCGGCGATCTGGAGCTGACGTCTCCTCATCGCCCTTCACTCGTGCAAGCTTGCAACATGACGGCCCCGGAACGGAGATAGCTGATGTGGGATCAAAGATACTCGGGGGCGGACTATGTGTTCGGCGTCGAACCCAACCGCTTCCTGATCTCCTGCGGTCATCTTCTTGAACCGGGCCAGACCGCGCTCGCCGTCGCCGACGGCGAGGGGCGGAACAGCGTGTGGCTCGCCTCGCAAGGCCTGAGCGTAACGGCCTTTGACGCCTCGACCACCGGTCTGAGCAAGGCCCGCCAGCTTGCCGCCGAGAAGCGCGTGGCGGTCGACTATCGGCTGTCGCAGATCGAAGACTGGGAATGGCGGGCCGAATGCTTCGACGTCGTCGCGGCCATCTTCATCCAGTTCGCCGCCCCCCAACTCCGATCGGTGATTTTCGAGGGCATGAAGCGCACGCTGAAGCCCGGCGGCCTTATCCTGATGGAGGGCTACAGGCCCGAACAGATCGCCTACGCCACCGGCGGGCCGAGGCAGCGCGAACAACTCTATACGCGAGGCCTGCTGGAAGAGGCCTTCGCTGATTTCGAGATTCTCCAACTTGCCGAGCACGACAGCGAACTGCACGAAGGCCAAGGCCATTCGGGCATGTCCGCCTTGATCGACCTCGTCGCCAGAAAGCCGCCCGCTCCGGACGCGTAATGCGCATGACGAGATGCGCGCCTCGCGGGTGAGGCGCGCATCGGTCCCGTCAGCCACGGCGGCCAGGCTGGAGACGCGTTCGCGCCTGGCTATGCGATCCGCCAACCCCCGTTGATTTCATTGAATATTTAGGCGATTTCGCGTCCCGACCCGCCAATCACCCCGCCAACCAGCGAGGCGATAGGCGTATGGTCCAGAATGCGGTGACCAAGATAGATTGTCAGAGCCTCAAGAATCCGACGGCGAACATCCTCTGCCCCACCGCTTCACTTACCGCTCTGCGCCGTCACTTCACGAAGAAGAATTTCGGCTTGGGCCAGGACGGTCTGCACGGCGTCGTCGGCGAGGTCAGGCGGGTAGCCGTACCGCTTGAGGATGCGCTTCACGAGGATTCGCATCCGCGCCCGCGCGCTTTCCCGGTGTTGCCAATCCACAGTGACGTTGGCCCGCAGGTGTTCGAGCAACTCGTGGGCGATCACCCGCAGCTTCTCGTCGCCCATGGCTTCGAGGGCGCTGTCGTTCTCGGCGAGCGCATCATAGAAGGCCAACTCCTCGGCGCTCAGCCCCAGGGCGTCGCCCCGCAGCCGGGCCTCTTTCATGTCCTTCGCCATGGCGATCAGCTCGGAAATCATCTCCGCAGCCGACAGCGCCCCGGCGTGATAGCGGGCCACAGCCTCCTCAAGCCGCGCTGAGAACGCGCGGCTCTCCACGACGTTGGTCCGCGAGCGGCTGACGATCTCCCCGTTCAGGAGCTTCCGCAGGGCCTCCAGGGCGAGGTTCTTCTTCTCCATGCCCTGGATTTCAACCAGGAACTCGTCCGACAGGATCGAGATGTCCGGGGTCTCGATCCCGGCCACTTTGAGCACGTCCACGATCTCGGTGGAGGCCACGGCGCGGTCGATGAGCTGCTGCACCGCGAAGGCGCGGTCCTTGGCACTGATCTTGCCGCTGAGCGTGCTCTTGGCGATGGCTGCGCGGACGGCCTGGAAGAAGCCGACCTCGTCGCGGACTTCCCTTGCAGCGTCGCTGGAGGACGCCAGCGCGTAGGCCTTGCCGAGTTCGAGCATGAGGTCCTGGTAGCGGCGGAAGGCCTTCTTCTTGTCGTCCGGCGTCTTGGCCTTGGCGGCCTCCGCCTCGCCCCACCGCAGGACCCAGTCGATGGCTCCCGCCAGACAGCTCAGGCGCTGCATCGGCGCGCCGGTGATCCCCGGCATGTAGTCGAAGCCGTGGAAGATGCCGCGCACGATCTCGTACCGCTCTAACATGGCCGCGACGGCGGCTTCCTCGTCGATGCCGGTCTTCTCGCGATCCGAGGACGTGTACTGGCCGAGCGCAGAGCGCAGGTTCTGGGCGATGCCGATGTAGTCCACGATCAGCCCGCCGGGCTTGTCCTTGAACACCCGGTTCACCCGCGCGATAGCCTGCATCAGCCCGTGCCCGCGCATCGGCTTGTCGATGTACATGGTGTTCATGCACGGCGCGTCGAAGCCGGTCAGCCACATGTCACGCACCAGCACCAGCCGCAGGGGATCGTCGGGATTGCGCGCGCGCTTGGCGAGGTCGTCGCGCCGCCGCTTGCCGCCGATGTGCTGCTGCCACTCCAGCGGGTCGGACGCCGCGCCCGTCATCACGATCTTGATCGCCCCCGCCGCATCGTCGTCTGAATGCCATTGCGGCCGCAAGGCCACGATCTCGTTGTAGAGCTCGACGCAGATGCGGCGGCTCATGCAGACCGCCATGGCCTTGCCGTCCAGCGCATCGATGCGGGCGTCCAGGTGTTGCACGAGGTCGGCGGCGATCAGCGACAGGCGCTTCTTCGACCCGACCAGCGCCTCCACCGTGGACCACTTGGCCTTCATCTTCTCGGCTTCGGTGAGGGCCTCGTCCTCGACCAGGGCCTCGATCTCGGCGTCGATCTTCGGCTTCTCGTCCTCGTTCAGCTCGATGCGCGCCAGACGGCTCTCATAGTAGATCGGCACCGTCGCGCCGTCCTCGACCGCCCGGCTGATGTCGTAGATGTCGATGTAGTCGCCGAAGATCGCTGGGGTGTTTACGTCGGCCGCCTCGATGGGCGTGCCGGTGAAGCCGATGAACGAGGCGTTCGGCAGGGCCTGACGGATGTAGTGCGCGTAGCCGTAGCGCCGCACGCCCGTCTCGCGGTTCAGCTTGGCGTCGAAGCCGTACTGGCTGCGGTGCGCCTCATCCGCCATGACGATGACGTTGCGGCGGTCGCTGAGCTGCGGGAACACCTCCTCGCCCCGCTCCGGCGAGAACTTCTGGACCGTCGTGAAGATCACCCCGCCGGAGTTGCGTTCCAGGAGCGCCTTCAAGGCGTCGCGGCTGTCGGCCTGTTGCGGCGTCTGGCGGATCAGGTCCTGGCAGAGGCTGAACGTCGAGAAGAGCTGATCGTCCAGGTCGTTGCGGTCGGTCAGCACGACCACCGTAGGGTTTTCCAGCTCACGAGCCTTGACCACCAGACCCGCGAAGAAGGCCATCAGGAAGCTCTTGCCGGACCCTTGCGTGTGCCAGATCACGCCGATCTTGCGGTCGCCGTCCGGCTGGCTGGCCTCCACAGCCTCGCGCACCGCCTTCCGCGCCCCGAAGAACTGGTGGTAGCCCGCGATGATCTTGAACGGCCCGTCGCCCTTGTCGCCGAAGACGATGAAGTCGCGGATCAGCGCCAGGAAGCGCTCTCTGTTGAACACCCCGCGCAGAAGGGTCTCCAGTTCCGGCGTGCCGCGATGGGCGAAGTCCTCGCCGGTCTCCGTCCGCCAGGGCATGAACCGCTCCTGGTCGGCGGTCAGCGAGCCGATGCGCGCCTCCATGCCGTCCGAGGTGATCAGCACCGCATTGGTGCGAAACAGGCTGGGGATCTGCTCCCGATAGGTCTGGAGCTGGTTATAGGCCTCGGCGATGGTCGCGAACTCGGTCGCCGCGTTCTTCAACTCAATCACCGCCAGCGGAAGGCCGTTGACGAACAGCACGAGGTCCGGCCGCCGGTTGTTCCGCCCCTCGATCAGGGTGAATTGGTTGACCACCAGCCAGTCGTTGGCGTCGGGATTGGCAAGGTCGATCAGCCAGACCTTGTCGCCGACAATCCGGCCATCCGCCGCGCGGTACTCCACATCGACCCCGCCGGTGATCATCCGATGGATGCGGCGGTTCTCCTCGACCAGCGACGGGGTCTCGCTGGTGACCAGTTTGCGGATCGCCTCCTCCCGTGCGCCCTGCGGGGCGGTGGGGTTGAGCTTCTCCAGGGCCGTCGCGAGGCGCTTGATCAGCAGCGGCTCGGAGAAAGACTGACGCTGCGGCACGGGACCGTCCGGCGCGATGGACGCCCCATGGAGATGTACCCAGCCGAGGTCCTTCAGGATTTCGATCCCGGCGTGCTCGACGACGTCCTCAGAGAAGCCCTCCGCCATGACCTATGCCGCCAATCCGCGGGCGACATCGCGCACCTTGACTTCGCCAGACATGAGGCGAGGAATGAGGTAGTCGCGAGCTTCAGCCAGGGTGACGCATTCGCGCTGGTTGGCAGCGTGGCGTGCCCTTAGCGGGCCGACAATCTCACGAAATTCAAGGTAAAGTGGCTCGGACGGCATCACGAATTCGAACCGCTCAATAGCGTCTTTGGGCAGCGCGAGGACGGTTGTTCCAGTCGCAAATCCCTCTGCGCGCTCACGGAACGCTGGTTGCAGCAAATGATAAAAGAAGAATTGAACCCACGCTTCTGCGCCTGGGGATCGTGGCCGCGCCGCGTAGACATGATGCGAGAACAGCAGCGGCTGGGTATCTGGGCAATCCTCTACGATGTGAGGGCTTCCCAATATAACGCGATCCTGAGTCATATCGGTGTTCGCTATCACCAGATCCCCGATGGACACCGTATGCCGCGGTCGGTACTCACCGACATAACGCTTTAGACTTTCGTTGGAAAATCGTCCGCGCCCCAAGAAGCATCCCAGATTAATCATGGGATTGCCCTCGTCGGCGAGAAACTCTCCCTTGTAGGACAGGCCGCGTTCAAGAGCGAAGTAGTCGCCTAGAAATGCTCGCGACCAGTTCTCAGGCGCACCATCCGGCGAAAATTTCGAGGGGAATAGTTGCGCAAGCTCCGCAGCCCTATTCTCACCGGGGACGAGACCTCCCAGTATTTTGGTGGCGTCAGAAACACCAGCAAGCTTGCGTCGAACGGGGCCGAATTCAACAAACCAATCGCGGAAAATCGCCTGAGCTATCTTCTCCAGCGTTTTGTTCATTCGCTGGTTCAGCTCGATCCTGTCTTCAAGAGCGCCAAGAACTTCTACTATTGCTTTCTGCTCAGCCAAGGACGGCAGGGGAACGGGTGTCCTTTGCAGATCTCGGACCGATATATTCCCCTGAACTGAACCGTTGTTTAGTATTTCCGCGGCTCTTTGACCAACAGGGCCACTCAAGACATAGAAGAGGTAATCCTGGAGGACCGCTTCCTTAGCGCGGACGATAACGAGTGAGGATGCAATGGCGGCCCTGTCTCGTCCCTGAACCCGGGCAACCTTTCCCAAGGAGCCTCGAAGACAAAAAAGTAGGTCTCCGATGAGCGTTTTTCCACTTCGCAACCGATCAAAAGCAGCCTCGGATATCTTCCTTGTCGAAGCCCAATCTACTGCCCCGTTTTCCAGATCAGCGGCGCTGACGAACGGCACTCCGACAGGCACGAAATCCGTTCCGCTCGGATAATTGGAACTCCGGTCGCCGTTCACGAAAGAGGCTATTTCACCCAGTGGGCGGCTAAGCATCAGTTCAGCCTTCCGAGAGCGGTTTCAATTCGCGCCTCCAAGGCTCGCGCCTCGGCGAACTGCGCCTCCAACTTCGTCCGCAGCCTCCCGAACGTTTCCTGGAAGCTGATCCCGTCTTCCTCCTCGTTCGTGGTCCCGACATAGCGCCCCGGCGTGAGCACGTGAGCGTGACTCCGCACCTCGTCAAGCGAGGCCGACCGGGAGAACCCCGGCTGGTCCGCGTAAGGCTCCAGCCCGAGCGCCGCGACCGTCTCCGGGTTCCCTCGCCACCGATGATAGGTGTCCGCGATGGTCTGAATATCCGCCTCGGACAGCTCCCGCCGCGTCCGATCCACCAAGTGGCCCATCTTGCGGGCGTCGATGAACAGGATTTCGCCGCCCCGGTTGCGGTGACCGTTGGCGCTCTTGTCGCGGGCCAAGAACCACAGACAGGCGGGAATCTGCGTGGAGTAGAAGAGCTGGCCCGGCAGCGCGACCATGCAGTCAACAACATCGGCCTCCACCATGGCTTTGCGGATATCGCCCTCGCCGGACTGCTGTGAGGACATCGAGCCGTTGGCCAGCACCACGCCCGCCGTGCCGCGCGGGGCCAGATGGTGGAGGATGTGCTGGAGCCAAGCGAAGTTGGCGTTCCCCTGCGGTGGCGTGCCGAACGCCCAGCGCGCGTCCCCGTCCAGGCTCCCCTGCCACCAGTCCGAGATGTTGAACGGCGGGTTCGCCATCACGTAGTCGAACTTGAGTTGGGGGAACTCGTCGCGAATGAAGGAGCCCTCGTTGTTCCACTTGATGTCGGCGTCAATGCCCCGCACCGCGAGGTTCATCTTGCAGAGCCGCCAAGTCGTGTGGTTGCGCTCCTGACCGTAGATGGCGATGTCTGATCGCTTGCCCTGGTGCTCTTCGACGAACGCCTCGGACTGCACGAACATTCCACCAGACCCGCAGCAGGGGTCGTAGACGCGGCCCTTGGTCGGCTCCAGCATCGCCACGATGGTCCGCACCACCGAGCGAGGGGTGAAGAACTCGCCGCCCCGCTTTCCCTCCGCCCCGGCGAACTGCGAGATGAAGTACTCGTAGGCGCGCCCCAGGAGGTCCTTCGCCTCGCCGTGCTTGTGCATCAGGTCGATGTTGGAGAAGAGGTCGATCAGCTCGCCCAGCATGGTCTTGTCGAGCTGGGGCCGGGCGTAGGTCTTCGGCAGCACGTCCTTTAGGACGGCGACGTTGGCCTGTTCGATGGCCTCCATCGCGTTGTCGATCAGGCCACCGATGTCGCCCTTCTTGGTTTGCTTGGTGACGACATCGAAGAACTCGATCTCGGGCCGCTTGGCGTTGGCCTGGAGGTTGGCCCAGCGCGCCTCTTGCGGCACCCAGAAGACGTTGGCCGCCAGGTACTCCTCCGGGTCCTCAGGATCGGCGAATTCCTCGGCCTGTAGCCTCTCGTACTGCGCCTCGAAGGCCTCGGAGATGTATTTGAGGAAGATCAGGCCGAGCGCGACGTGCTTGTACTCCGAGGGCTCCAGGTTACCACGCAGCTTGTCAGCCGCCTTGAACAGCTCCCCTTCGAAACCGAGATCGCCGCCGTTGGCGGACTTGGCGGCTTTCTCGCGGGGCGCACGCTTGGGAGCCGCCGCCTTCTCGCCCGCGCCCCCATCGGTCGAGCCTTCGCCGTCGGCCAGCGCCACCGAACCGCCGCGCCCGCGCCCGGGCTTGACCAGCCCCTTTTCGATCAGGGTCGCGCGTACGCCGTCATAGGCCGCCCCGTCCCAGCCGAGCGCCTCACGCAGCCGCCCATTCCCCGCCGACCCGCCAAGGGCGCGGAGCGCATCCAGAAACTGTTCTTCCAACGACTCCCCCCGAGCGCATCACCCGACACGCCGTAACCTACCGGTAGGCACGCCAAATTCGGTCGCACGAACCATGACTTCCGATCTTGCCGCCGAACCGCTCCGCGCGCCAGCCTGGCCATGACGGAAGTAACCTGTTCGGGGCGGAGAGAGGAACAAGTACCCCCGGGTTAGGAGATGCGGACGAACGCCCTTCCAGCTTAAGAGCCCCCTCCCCCAGGGCCACCCATCGCGGGCCGGGGGGGGCACAGCCGCGCGAAAATTCTCGGGAGGGAATCGACTGCAGCATTCCTCGAAGCCGCCACATAGCGCGCAACTTGTACCTTTTGCGCGATGGCTCACAACATACTTGACGCGCACATGTGAGCCACCTTATGAGCTAGAGAAATCGTCACCCTATCTTTTGAGCCACCAGCCATGCGCTTCGCCTACTACCGAGTGTCGACCGCCGATCAGTCCATTGAGGCCCAGCGCCAGGCGCTTGGTGGTCCGTTCGACAGGGAGTTCAACGACAACGGCGTGAGCGGCGCTGTGATGGCTGCCGAACGCGCTGGCTTCGCAAAGCTGCTAGAGCAGATCCGCAAGGGCGACGAGCTGCATGTCTACGCGGTGGACCGCCTGGGCCGCGATGCTTTGGACGTGCAGGCTACCGTGCGCAGGTTGATGCGGGACGGCATCACCGTGCACGTCCACGGCCTCGGCGCCATCTCAGGCGACATAGGCGAACTGATCTTAGCGGTGCTGGCCCAAGTCGCAGACCTTGAGCGCCGCAAGATCCGCGAGCGTACCGAGGCGGGCCGAAAGGCCGCTAGGGCGTCGCTGGAGGCCACAGGGAGGACGCACCGGGGCAAGGAGAGCCTAGGCCGCCCAAAGGCCGCCGACGCCGCCCAGGTGATCGCCTGGCGGCGTGAGCAAGGGGCCAGCATCAAAATGACCGCCCAGCACTTTGGCCTCTCAGAGGCCACCGTGAAGCGCTACGGGGCCGACGCGTCAGTCGGCCCCGCGCCGACGCAGCCGTCCGCGCTTCGGAGCCGCCGCCGAGGGCCACTGACGCCGCCCTAGGCCGAACGCCTCCACCGGCTTCTCCTGGCCAGCTTCGGTGGCGGCGGCGGAGCCCAGGGCCGCTTCAAGCCGCGCTTCGAGCTGAGCGCTGGCCTCGGCCCAGGCCTCGCTGAGGCGTTTTCGGTTTCGCCCTCGCGGTCGCCCACGATCACCAGGCCAGAGACGAGCCCCGAGCGCGTCAACCCGACGATGAAGACGACCAAGCCCGTCTTCGCTTTGGGACCAATAAGCGAGGCGATGCGCCTGCCGGGACGCGAACCTGTCGCCCACAAGCGCCAGGGCTTCGCATGGCTTCTCGGTATCCGGACAGGTGAAGAAGTAGCGGTGACCGCCATAGGGCAAGGGCCGCGAGGTGATGATGACTTCCTGCCGGTGGGCCTTGCCGTTCAATGCGAAGGCCACCGTCACCACGCCCGCGTCGCCTTTCGTCAGATCAACCCGAACAGCCGCCTGACCGGCAGGTGCGCCCCGCCGCGACCATGTCACCGTCCCGGTCACGACTGCGCCCGGTTGGCCGCCACTCTGGCGCTAGCAGGACATCGGCCAAGCCGGAAGCTCGCGGGGGAGCAGAAAGCAGCGGTGTGGCTGGCCGCCTTGCTGGCCTCGGGGTGGAAGGACCGAAGCGCGTGTAACCTTTGCGTCGTCGTGGACTTCAACCGCGCGCTGCATCCCACGATGGACGAGTGGAAGTTCCTTTCCGACTCTGACCTTACGACCCTGGCGACGGATCTCGTCCAGCCTGTCGAGCGTCGGATGCTCGCAGCATGGCTGCTGGCAGGGACCAAGCGGTACTGGAACGTCAATGTTCCGACGGACAATGCGCGCCCTCGCTGGAGCCTGATGAAGGTGATGGCCGACAGCGGAATGCCATTGATCTTCTACTGGTTGGCCGACCGGGCGGCGACGCGGGGCGGAGGCTGCATGTTCGTCAGCTTCCTGCCGCTCTGGCAGATATTCCAGGGTGCCACACGCGAGATCGAGCTGCGCAGCAACAGCCTGCCTAACCAGGAGCGCATCGGCCCCCTGCTATCCGCCGCCTACGACATGCATACGCGCGAGGGTCGGGCCGCATTGCAAATGCTCGCGCGGACCCCCGGTGTCGGCTCCGTCCTGGCGCCTGCCCCGCCGGAGGCACGTCTGTCCGCACTTTTCGCCGCGGTGTTCGCGGTCGAGGGCGGGCTTCTGAACCTCCGGCTATCCCTTCCCGAGTTCGACCGGGTCCATTTCGAGGCGACCACTGTCGAACTGGCCTACTATGGGCTCACCGCATCGAGCCAGGCGCAGGCGCTTGTCCACGCTGCAGGAAGTCATCTGCAACGGCTCCACCATCTGCGCCTTTCAGTCCTGCAAGCGGTGGATAGGACAGCTCAGGTTTCGGGCCCTACAGCGGCTCCTCTTGCCGGGGCTACCAACCTACCCGCCCAGGCCGCTCTGCCGCTCCTGGGCGCTCCCCAGCGGTACAAAATGGGTTCCCCCATCACCCTTCCAGAAAAGGACCTTGCGAGCTTGCTCGGTAGCGGTGGTGCATGGCGAACCGATGAGGGGTTTCTCTGATCGGTGGACTGATGACCAAACGGGGTGAGAGGCTCACCCCTGAAGCTCAGAACGTCAATCCAACGGCACCTGCTCCACAATGCTCCACCCGGAGCTCCACAACATTGACCCCACTCGACCCAAAGCTATCGTGAAAACATGGACTTAACCGATCGGCCAGAGTTCAGGGTCTCTTCCCTCTCTCACCGCCAAATTCCCCCAATGACGACTTTGCGTAGCGCCTGACCGGCGGATACGTGGGCTGTTGATGTCCGGGCCGGCGCACGAGCGCGATTCGTTCGAGATCCAGCAGCTGGACGGCCGCGCGGCGCCGTCGTCGGGGGACCGAGCGGATGCACGGCGTCGAAGCGTTCGAACTCATCCTCGCCCTGCTGGCCCCTGGTGGTCGGCCGCCGACGAGATGGGGATCACCTTCCAGCGCGGGGAATGACCCCGCCGGCTATTTGATGCGCTCGTAGCGGTAGGGGTCGGACTCGCCGGGCTTGAACTGGCCGACCAGGTCGTAGGTCCCGTCGCCGTCGACGTCGAGCAGCGCCTCGTCGAAGTTCCCGTCGCGGCCGAGGTCGGTGATCTCGGCGTCAATCTTGCCGTCGCCGTCGTGGTCGAACAGGTAGGTGTAGGGCTCGCTCTTCTTGGCCGGCTCGATCATCACGAAGTCGCCCTCGGCGTCGCAGTTGACGTCGATCAGGTAGCCGAGCCCCTTAGGATCGGAGACGGCCCACTCCTTCAGCGCCACCGCCTCGCACTCGCCGCCGGCGGAGACCGCGCGCTGCCCGGCCGACCGGTTCGCACGGCGATCCTCCTTCAAGGCCAGGAAGACGCGTACGTCGTCGGCGGAGACCGCGAAGTTCAGCCCCTCGCCGTCGCTCTTGAAGCTGTTGATGCCGATGATCTCGAGATTGTCGTCCAGCAGCGGGCCCCCGGAATTGCCCGGATTGATCGGGGTCTGGGTCTGCACGACCGTCGCCTTGTGGTCGAGGCCCATCTCGGTGCGCCAGGCGTAGTCTTTGCGCACCTGGCTGACGATGCCGCGGGTGTAGGTCCAGGCCTGGCCGGTCGGGTGACCGATGGCGTGGACGTCCGAGCCGACCTGCACCGCGCTCGAGGCGGCCAGCGGCAGCGGCTTGGCGCCGGCCGGCACCTCGGAGACCTGCAGCAGGGCGAGGTCGGCGACCTCGTCGCGGCGGATCACCTTGGCGCGGCGGACGTCGGCCTTGCCGAAGGACGCGCCCTCGGCCGCCGGCTTGAACACCACCCCGACCTCCTTGGCGTCGCCGACGACGTGCAGGTTGGTGACGATCTTGCCGTCGGCGCTGATCAGGGCGCCGGAACCGAAGCCGTCGCCGGCCAGCACCAGCACCACCGAGGGCGCAGCGGCCTGGTAGACCTGGGCGTCCTTGGCCCCGCGGGTGACCTGTCGGGGCTGCGCGGCCGCCCCGTCCAGGGCCGCCGCATAGCGCGCCGCGGCCGCGCCGGGCAGCGAGGGGGCGGCGCCCACCGGGCGCTTGCCGCCGACCGCGTCGGGACCAGGAGCGGGCATCGCGCCGCCCGCATGGCCTACCGCCGATTGCGCTAATCCGTATGATGGTGAAGCTAGAAGCACCACCGCCGCGCAGATTTGGAGCCGCCGCATGGCGCCTTTTCCCCCGAAGACTTCGCCCAGGCGGAGCCTAGCGGCGTGGAGCGCGCTCGCAGGCGCGTTGTTGCTCAGCTCGCAACCGGCGGTGGCGGCCGAGACCTCGCCATGGGGCCTGTACTTCCAGGGCAAGGCCCAGACCGCGCGCCAGCAGCTGGAGCGCCAGCTGGCAGGCAAGGACCTGGATCCCACCGCACGCCGGGCGGCGACCGCCACGCTGCTGGAGATCTGCATCCACGGCCGCGACCGCGACTGCGTCCTGGAGCAGGTTCCGAACTACATCGCCCTGCCCCCACCGGCCGCGGCGAACGAGCTTGCGCGGCGCGAGGACGTCCGGCGCACCGGCTACTTCCTGGACTACGGCAAGTTCACCTACGGGGCCGCGCCGGTGACCGCGAAGATCCTGGAGGGCGACCTCTGGCGCCAGGAGAACGCCGCCAACCCCAGCCTCTACCTGCGCCGCCTCTCGCTGGCTTCGAGCATCCAGCTCGAACAGGACGACTACGCCGGCGCCCGCGTGAGCGTCGACAAGACCCTGTCGCTGATCGCCTCGCTGAGGAACCCGCAGGACGACGCCTTCCTGATCGCCTGGGCGCTGTCGGACGCCATCGACAGCCTGCGGGTGCTGGGCCAGAGCGACCGCGCCTACGGCGTCTATCGGGCCGGCAGCGGGTTCATCGCCGCCTCGCTGCCGCCGCACAGCGTCGATGCGATGATGTACCGCCTGATCGAGGCCGAACTGCTGCTGGAGCAGGGTCAGTTCGCCGCCGCCCTGCCGGTGCTGGACCTGGCCGCCGCCACCGCCGGCGCCATCGAGCTGGACGCCGACAGCCGCGCCTACGTGACCGCCCAGGCCCTGACCCGCAAGGCCGTCGCCTGCACCGCCCTGCTCAAGCCGGAGTGCGCGCGCGAGGCGATCGACGCCCATCCCTACCGCAAGCTCTACGACCGCGCGGGACGAACCCCGGCCGATTTCGAGGAAACCACCTATCTGGCGGCGCGGGCCCTGGTCGCGGCGATCGAACAGCGGCCCGACCCGGTCGTCGCCAAGGCCCTGGCGCAGGCCGCGCCCTTTGAGGCGGGCGCGGGGGCAAACGCCGAGCCGGCCGCGATCTACCGCATGGCCGGACGCGCCCTGGCGCTGCCGCCGGGGGCCGAGCGGCAGGCGGGCCTGGCGCAGACCGGCCGCCTGATCGCAGACGCTGCGAAGCGGGCGCCGGCCTTGGGCGTCGGGGCCTCGCGCCGGCCGGCCGCGATCGAGCAGATCCTGATCTCGTTCGCCCTTACCCAGGCCGACCAGGATGGTCCCAGGGCGGACGACACGAACTTCATCCTGTTCCAGCTGGCCGGACGGATGCAGGCGAACATCGATGCCGACGCCCTGGTCGCCCTGTCCCAGGCCAAGGACGCGCTGCAGCGCCGCGCGATCCACCAGGGCCTGCGGCTGCGGGCGCGGCGCGATGCGTACGAGCGCGCGGAACTGACCAAGCTGGCCGCGCCCCGGGCGCCGGAGCCGGTCGTCCCGCTGACGCATGTCTGGGGGACGCGCGCAGCGCTGCGCGACTTCGCCGTCCGATTGGCGGAGATCGACCGTTCGCTCGAGCCGGCGACGGGGTCGAACCTCGTCGACCTCAAGCGGTTCCAGGCGGCGCTGCGTCCCGGCGAGGCGGCGCTCAGCGTGGCCATGGTTCCGGGCGGCATGGCCTATATGTGCGTACGCCAGGACCGGGCGATGCGGCTGGTCGCGCCGGCCGACCTGCGGCAGGCCACGCTGGACATCAAGATCCTGCAGGCGGCGCTGACCGCCGGGCACGCGCCCTCCGACGAGCTCGACGCCCAGTTCCCGGCCGCCGCGGCAGTGCGGATGCACAAGCTGCTGATCGCGCCGTTCGAGGGCTGCGTGAAGGCCGGCGACCACCTGCTGTGGCTGGCCGACGCCTCGGTCACGCCGCTGCCGTTGTCGGTGCTGTTGCCCCAGGCCCCGCCGAAGCTCGGCGAAGGCTACGACCTGGCGCAGGCCGACTGGCTCATGCGCCGGCACGCGGTCAGCTACGCCGGCTCGCCGGGCGCGATCCTGGCGGCGCGCTCAGGCGCGCTGGCCCCGGCGTCGGACTTCGACTTTCTGGGCGTCGGCGACCCGGTGCTGAGCGGGGCGACCGACCAGGGCGAGGACCGCGCCAGGATGCTGCTCAAGGGCTCGCGCAGCGCGGGCCTGGCCGCCCTGGCGCCGCTGCCGGAGACCAAGGACGAGCTGGAGCGTTCGGCCAAGGGGTTCGCTTCGACCAAGCTGCTGGTCCAGAACGCGGCGACCGAGCGCGGCGTGCGCGGCCAGCTTCTGGGATCCTACCGCTACCTGTCGTTCGCCACGCATGGGCTGATACGCGACGAGATCGAGGGGCTGAGCGAGCCGGCGCTGGCCCTGACCCCAATTTCGTCGATCGATTCCTGGGACGACGGATTGCTGACCGCCTCGGAGATCGCCGACCTGAACCTGGGGGCGCGGTTCGTGGCGCTGTCGGCCTGCAACACCGCCAACTACGACGTCGCGCAGATGGCCGGCGAGCTGCCGGCCCTGGCCTCGGCCTTTGCGGTGGCCGGCGTGCCCTCGACCCTGGGCTCGCTGTGGGCGGTGGATTCGGAGACCACCAAGGAGGTGGTGGCGACCACCTTCGCGACCCTGCGGACCGAGCATGGCGAGAGCCCGGCCCTGGCGCTGGCCGGCGCCCAACGAGCGTTCCTGACCGCGCCGCCCTCGCGGGCCTACCTGCATCCGCGGTTCTGGGCGCCGCTGATCGTACTGGGCGACGGCGCGCGACCGCCGCCGCCGGCCCCGCGGGCGGGCGGGGTCGTGGCGGTGGAGCCGCTCTCCGGCGTCGGCGGCGAGGTCGTCGCGCTGCGACGCTCCGGCGAGGCCTCGCTAGCGCGGGTGCTGGACTTTCCGGCGGGCTCCCACGTGGAAAGCATCGGGCGCTGGCGACGTGAGACCGCCATGAACCACCCGACCCAGTTGCTGGTCGAGCTGGGCTCCAGCGTCATCGCCGGCGGCGGCGCCCTAGGCGACGACGGACGGATGGCGCCCGTGCTGATGACCCTGGACACGGCCAGCGGCGCGGTGCGCGCGACCTGGCGCGGCGAGAGCGCGCCTGGACGGGAGTTGCTGGCTGCGACCGGCGTCGCGCTGGGGTCGAGCCAGGCCGCGGTGGCGATCTTGGACAGGACCGCGCGTGTCCACACCGGCGGCGAGGAGATCGCCGACCGCCTGCAGGTGATGCTGGTTGACGCCGCGCAGGGGCCGCGGCGGCTGTTCGCCGTCACGCCGCCCCGAGCTATGGCGATCGAGGACGCGACGCTATCAATGCTGGGCGAGCACCTGTTGCTCACCTACTCCGCGCGCCATCCCGAGCCGCCAAGGTCGCCGTTCGGTGAGGATGACTGGGAGCTGGAGCCCTGTAGGGGCGTGCCGATCACCTGGGCCGAGCTGCGCGACCGCCGCACCGGGGCGCTGATCGGGTCTCAACAGCTGACCGGCTGGACGGCGCCCACGGCCCTGGCCCAGGGCGGGCGCGTGCTGCTGGGCGGCGGCTTCATGGCCGCCTGCGACGGCGAGCTGAAGGCCGGGGTGATCGCGCTGGACGCCGGCTTGCAGTCGCGCCTCGTCTATCGCGACGACAGCCTGGGCTGGTCGGAGGTGCGGGCGATGGGACCGCGCGCCGACGGCGGGACCCTGGTGGCCGCGGCAAAGGTCGCTCAGGTCGACTTTCGAGACGAACTTGGTTTGGACCCGACGGTGAGCAGCCGAGTCGGGGCGATGGTGCTGACCCTGGGCGACAATGGAACGGTGTCCGCGCCCAAGCTGCTGGATTCAGGCTCCAACATCTACCTGTCAGATATCGACGCCAGCCGTCCGGGCGAGGCGCTGTTGGGCGGCGCGCTGGGCGGCCAGGCGGTCGTGCTGCGGCTGTCGCCGCCCTAGGAGGCCTTGGCCTTCTTGGCCTTGGCCGGCGGCGGGGCCGAGGTCACCAGGCTGGAGATCTGGCACTTGGAGCCGTCGACCAGCACCTGACCGAAGCGGTCGAGCGAACTGGTCCCGCGGGGCACGAAGCCGACCTTCATCGCATGGTCGAGGCCGATGCAGGGGCCGAACAGCTCGGCGCGATACCACTCGCCGCGCTGGCCCTCGATCCACAGGGCATCGTCGCCGTCGGCCTGGAAGTTGCGAATGCCGGTGGTGGCGGCGAACGGAATGCGGGCGTCGACGCCGAGCGGGCGCTCGGCCGTCGCGGAGTTCGGGGCCGGGTTCGCCGCGGCGAGCGTTGCGCCCAGCAGCATCGCGCCTCCAGCGAGCGCGGCGATCAGGATCTTCATGTCGCGTGTCCCTTTCAGAGGACGCCCAGCCCAGGACCGAACGCTAGAAACGACGCCTTGAACTGCCCTTGAGAGGGTCGTTCATCGGGCGTTCATCGGGCGGCTCAGCACTCGACGACGTTGACGGCCAGGCCGCCCAGCGAGGTCTCCTTGTAGATCTCGTTCATGTCCTCGCCGGTGCGTTTCATGGTGGCGATGACCTTGTCGAGGGAGACGGTGTGCTGGCCGTCGCCGAGCAGGGCCAGGCGCGAGGCGTCGATCGCCTTCACCGCGCCCATGGCGTTGCGCTCGATGCAGGGGATCTGGACCAGGCCGCCGATCGGGTCGCAGGTGAGGCCCAGATTATGCTCCATGGCGATCTCGGCGGCGTTCTCGATCTGGGCGTTGGTCCCGCCCAGCGCGGCGGTGAGCCCCGCGGCGGCCATCGAGCAGGCGACGCCCACCTCGCCCTGGCAGCCGACCTCGGCGCCCGAGATCGAGGCGTTGCGCTTGTAGAGCGAGCCGATCGCCGCAGCGGTGAGCAGGAAGGTCCGCCGCCCCTCCGGCCCGCCGCGGTGAAAGCGGTCGTAGTAGCGCAGCACCGCCGGCAGCAGCCCGGCCGCGCCGTTGGTCGGGGCGGTGACGACGCGGCCGCCGGCGGCGTTCTCCTCATTCACCGCCAGCGCCCAGAGATTGACCCAGTCGAGGGCGGCGAGCGGATCGGAGATGTTGCGTTCGACCTTGCTCATCAGGTCGGTGTGGATCTGCCGCGCGCGGCGGCGGACCTTCAGGCCGCCGGGCAGGCAGCCCTCCTGGCGCAGGCCGCGCTCGATGCAGGCCTCCATGCCCGCGAAGATGGCGTCGAGGCCGACCTCGACCTCGGCGGGGGTCCGCACGACCGTCTCGTTGGCGAACATCAGCTGCGCGATGGTCAGGCCCGCGGCCTGCGCCTGGGCCAGCAGTTCGGCGCCCGAGGCGTAGGGATAGGGCTCGGCCGCGGCGCGGACCGGCGCGGCGTTGACCGCCAACTCGGCCTCGTCGACCACGAAGCCGCCGCCGATCGAGAAGTAGAGTTTTTCGTCGAGCATCGCCTCGCCGCCGAAGGCGCGGAAGGCCAGGCCGTTGGGATGCTGCGGCAGGCGGGTGCGGCCTTCCCAGAGGATGTCGCGGGCCTCGTCGAAGTCGATCTCCGGCCCCTCGTCGCCGAGCTTCAGGCGGCCGGTCGCGCGGATCGTCTCCAGGGCGGCGTCGGCGGCGTCGGGATCGATGCTGGCCGGCACGAAGCCAGCGAGACCCAGGATCACCGCGCGGTCGGTGGCGTGGCCGCGCCCGGTCAGGGCCAGCGAGGCGTAGAGCACGGCCTCCACGCGCGTGACCTTCGCCAAGCGCCCCTGGTCGCCCAGGCGCCGCAGGAAGCGCGCGCCGGCGGTCATCGGACCCATGGTGTGCGAGCTGGACGGGCCCACACCCAACTTGAACAAATCGAACGCGCTCGCCATGGCAGGTTGGTACGTCATTGCGTGAATTGCGCCAAGCCGGGGCAAGGCGTCCCCTAGTGAAAGCCGTAAGGGTGACGCGGGCGGCCCGCGTCGCTAGCTAATGTCCATGAGCCAGACCCTGACCATTCGCTCCGCCGTCAGCGGCGACATCCCCGCCCTGAAGGCGGTGATGGACCGCGCGATCAAGGAGCTGCTGCCCGCCTTCCTGCCGCCGGCCGAGGTGCTCGCCTCGCAGGAGGTGATGGGCCTCGACACGCAGCTGATCGAGGACGGCACCTACTATGTGGTCGAGGCCGACGGCGCGATCGCCGGGTGCGGCGGCTGGAGCCGGCGCGCCACCCTGTTCGGCGGCGACCACTCGGCCGGGCGCGACGCGGCGCTGGTCGACCCCGCCACAGACCCGGCGCGGGTGCGGGCGATGTACACCAGTCCCGACTTCACCCGATGCGGGGTCGGACGCCTGATCCTGGCCACCTGCGAAGCGAAGGCGAAAGCCGAGGGCTTCAGCCGCTGCGAGATGGCCGCGACCATGGCCGGCGAGCCGCTCTACGCCGCCTGCGGCTACCAGCGCATCGAACCGTTCGAGGCGCAGACCTCGAACGGTGTGAAGGTGCCGCTGGTGCGGATGGGCAAGGCGATCTGAGACGAAATCGGGCGGCCCGCGCGAGGCCGCCCCATTTCGGATCAGAACTTCACCTGAATCTTGGCGCAGTCGATGATCGCGTCGTTGCCGGGCGCGCGCGGGCCTGGCCGCATCGCGGCGGAACGTTTCGAAAAAGGGTCGCAGCGAGCGATGCGCAGAGCATCGGCGCGTCTGGACTTGGCACAGGCATCGCAGGCGCATCTTTTGCTTCTTGTCTTGCCGCTACTGGCGCCCAGGCAGGAAAATGAACCGCCGCGACGTCGGAAGACTCCGCGCGGCAGGCGTCCACTGTCAATCAGCGCCCGCCCGCGAGGCTGCCGATGGGCCGACTGCTGCCCGACATTCGTACACCGGCGCCTGCGCTTTTAACCAATACCTGCGGGATGGGTTTTTCCTGGCATTCGGACAGTGTTCCGAGTGCGGAATATTCAAGCGGGCGGCGCCCCGCGCTTGATCACGCCGTCGAGGGAGCCGGCCGAAGACCGGCCGCGTGCTTGAACCGACAGGCGAGCGGGCCGGTCATGACCGCCTTGGTGGTTGATCGGGGAACTTGAGAGATGGGGATCAGTCGGCGTCTGTTTCTTCACCGCCTTGGCGCGACCGGCGGCTACGGCGCGACCTATTCGGCGATGCGGACCTTGGGTCTGATGGGCGCGGTGGCGTCGGCGGCGACGCCGGCGATGGCCGCGGACGCGGGCCGCGGCAAGCGGGTGGTCATTCTGGGCGGCGGCGTCGCCGGCCTGGTGTCGGCCTATGAGCTGGAGCGGGCCGGCTATGACGTGACGCTGCTGGAGGCGCGCGGGCGCCTGGGCGGGCGCAACTGGACGCTGCGCGACGGCGACAAGGTCGAGATGGTCGGCGAGGAGACGCAGACCGTGCGCTTCTCCGACGGGCTCTACATGAACGCGGGGCCGGCGCGCATTCCCAGCCATCACCAGGGGCTGCTGTCCTATTGCAGCAAGCTGGGCGTGCCGCTGGAGGTCGAGATCAACTCCAGCCGCAGCGCCTACCTCTGGGCCGACGGCGGCAAGAAGCTGCAGATGCGCCAGGGGGTCAACGACACCCGCGGCTACATCTCCGAGCTGCTGGCCAAGGCGGTGAACAAGGGCGCCCTCGACCAGGACCTGAGCCTCGAGGACAAGGAAAAGCTGCTGCCGTTCCTGAAGGCCTATGGCGACCTCGGCGAGGACATGGCGTTCAAGGGCACCGAGCGTTCGGGCCTGCTGCAGGCGCCCGGCGCGGCGGACCAGTTCGCGAAGGCGCGCGATCCGGCGGCGTTCCGCGACCTGATCGGCCACCCGCAGATCGGCGCCACCCTGTTCGAAGACAACATCAACATGCAGGCGACGATGTTCCAGCCGGTCGGCGGCATGGACCAGATCATCGCCGGCTTCGAGCGCGCCATCCGCAGCCCGGTGATCAGGAACGCCGAGGTCACCCAGATCCGGGCCGACGGCAAGGGCGTGAAGATCACCTATCGCGACACCGTCAGCGGCAAGACCCAGGCGGTCGAGGGCGACTACACGATCATCACCCTGCCGCTGGCGCTGCTGGCCAAGATCGACAACAACTTCGCCAAGGACGTGAAGGCGGCGATCGCCTCGGCGCCCAACGATTTCTCCAACAAGATCGGCTTCGACGCGCCGCGGTTCTGGGAGAAGGAGCAGATCTACGGCGGCATCTCGTTCGTCGGCGGCGAGACCAGCCTGGTCTGGTATCCGTCCAACGGCCTGCACACCGAGCGCGGCATGCTGCTGGCCTGCTACGGCTCAGGCTCGCGCGCCGAGGGCTTCGCCAAGCGCCCGCTGGCCGAGCAGATCGCCATGGCCCGCAGCGTGGTCGGCAAACTGCACCCCGGACGCGACGCGGAGCTGACCAATCCGGTTGTCGTGAACTGGAGCAAGATCCCCTACAACATGGGGCCCTGGCCGCGCTGGGGCGAGCGCGGCGGCGTGCAGGAGGGGCACTTCGATTCGGCGGAGTACCGGCTGCTGAACCAGCCGCACGGGCGTGTGCATTTTTCGGGCGCACACCTCAGCCAGACGCCCGGCTGGCAGGAAGGCGCCGTCTATTCGGCGCAACGCACGATCGCGGCGCTCAACGAACAGGTGAAGCAGCGGGCATTGGTGGAACCCCGCGCGGCGGCTTGATCGTCATCGCAATCGCCTGCCCAATAGCCAAGCTCAGTCATAGGAAACCGAATTTCATGCGAAAGTTCATCCTGCCGGCCGCCCTGCTGGCGCTGGTCGCCGCCACGCCCGCCGCCGCCCAGGTCAAGCGGATAGGAGCGGCGACCTCGCCGATCCTGCAGGCGGCCGTGGTGCCGGCGGGCACGGACATCATGTACGTCAGCGGCATCACCCCGCCGGCGCTGAACGCCGGGGCGCCGGCCGGAACGCCGCCGCAGTTCGGCGACACCAAGACCCAGACCATCGGCGTCCTCAAGCGCATCGAGGACATCCTGAAGGCCGAGGGCCTGACCCACGGCGACGTGTTCATGATGCGGGTGCTGCTGGTCGGCGACCCGGCCAAGGGCGGGGCGATGGACTTCGCCGGCATGATGGAGGGCTACAAGCAGTTCTACGGAACCGAGACCCAGCCCAACAAGACCGCCCGCATCACCAGCCAGGTCGCCGCCCTGGTGGCGCCGGGCATGATGGTCGAGATCGAGGTCCAGGCCGCCAAGCCGAAGAAGTAGGCGCCTTGGTCGGCCGGGCGGCGGGCCCGGTCGACCGACGCTTGCCGCTGGCGCGCGCGGGGAACTTGTCGGAAGCTCCGCCTTTCAGACGAGAACCCCCATGCGCGCCCTGATCCTCGCCGTCCTTCTGCTGGCCGCCGGTTCGGCCGGCGCCCAGGAATATCCGATCCGGCTTCCCACCCCCGGCGGCGAGGTGATCCTGCCGAACGCCGGCGCCAAGAAGGCGCACGACGAGTGGCGTTACGCCGCCGCGCGGCGGGCCGGCGACACGCTCTACGTCTCGGGCGTGGTGGTGTTCCGCGCGCCCGGCGAAGCCAACGACACAGAGGCCTTCAAGGCCCAGACCCGGCGCAGTTTCGAACAGCTGAAGAAGACCCTGACCGCATCGGGCGCGACCTTCGCCGACGTGGCGATGATCAACTCGTTCCATGTCTGGGAGGGGCCCAATTTCGCCGGTACCAAGGACCAGCAGTTCTCCGCCTTCGAGGAGATGGTCGGCGAATACTTCAAGCCGCCCTATCCAGCCTGGACCGCGGTTGGTACGACCGGGGTCCTCGGTGAGACCGGAATCGTAGAAGTCCAGCTCATCGTCCATTCGCCGGCGAGGAAACCGTGACCGACACCCTAGGCCCCCTGCTCTCGTTCCAGCCTCCCGTGACGCCGGCCCTGGTCGTGCGGCGCGCGGCGCTGGAGGCGAACCTGGCGACCATGCAGGCTGCGTGCAGCGCCGCCGGGGTCGGCCTGCGGGCCCACGGCAAGATGCACAAGTGCACGACGCTGGGCCGCCGACAGGTCGAACTGGGCGCGGTCGGGCTGTGCTGCCAGACGGTGGGCGAGGCGATGGCCTACGCCGAGGCCGGCGTGCGCGACCTGCTGATCACCTCGCCGCCGGCGCCGTGGGGCGCAGAAAAGATCGCCGCCATCGCCAAGTCGGGCGTGAACATCGCGGTGGTCGCCGACGACGCCGGGCAGATCGCGCGGCTGGGCGCGGCGGCGCAAGCTGCGGGAACCACGATCGGCCTGGTGGTCGACATCGACCTCGGCACCCATCGCACCGGCGTGCCGCCCGAAAAGGTCGAGGACCTGGCGCGGCTGGCCAGCCAGACGCCGGGCCTGCGCTATCGCGGAATCCAGGCCTATCTCGGCCACCTGCAGCACCTGGCCGACCTTGAGGCGCGGCGCGGCGCCTGCCAGGTGACCCGCCAGCGGCTGGGCGCGCTGGTCGGCGAGCTGGCCGAGGCCGGCCTGAAGCCGGAACTGGTCACCGGCGGCGGCACCGGCACCTATGTCGAGGACCTGGCCAGCGGCGTGTTCAACGAGATCCAGGCCGGCTCCTACGTGTTCATGGACGTCGAGTACGAGGACTGCGGCGCCATCGACGGCCAGGCCTGGCCGTTCGCCCAGGCGCTGTTCATCGCCACTAGCGTGGTCTCGGCCCGCCACAAGACCCACGTGGTCTGCGACTCGGGGCTGAAGGCGCACTCGGTCGACGGCCCGCCGGCGCGGGTGGTGGCCGGCGCCCCGCAGGGCGCGCGCTGGCGGCCGATGGGCGACGAGCACGCGGCCCTGTTCCACCCGGCGATGATGGGCGTGATCAAGGCCGCCGGCGCCGACTTCGCCGGCGGCATCACCGCCGCCGACGAGGACGCCGCCATCGCCTGGCCGGCCGACGCGCCGAAGGTCGGCGACGTGGTCTGGCTGCAGCCCGGCCACATCGACCCGACCATCAACCTCTATGACGCGCTGATCGTGGTGGACGAGGACGGGTCCTCCGAGACCTGGCCGGTGGACGCGCGGCGCAGCTCGCGCTGACGCCTCGCCCAGGTGTCATCCCGGTTTGCGAAGCAAGGCCGGGCCCCATGAACACCTGATGGCGCAGGATGCGGCTCAGTCGCGCCCATTCCCGCGACGACGGCGCGAATGGGTCCCGGTCTTCGGCTACGCCGAAACCGGGATGACACCTTTGAGAGAGCGGAAGACGGGCCTTGCCTCCGCGCGCCCGCTGCCGTCTGGTGCGCCGAATCGAAACCTGCCCATGAGGACGCCATGAAGACCCGCGCCGCCGTCGCCTTCGAAGCCAAGAAGCCGCTGGAAATCGTCGAGGTCGACCTGGAAGGTCCCAAGGCGTTCGAGGTGCTGGTCGAGATCAAGGCCACGGGCATCTGCCACACCGACGCCTACACGCTGGACGGCCTGGACTCTGAGGGCATCTTCCCCTCGATCCTCGGTCACGAGGGCGCGGGCGTGGTGGTCGAGGTCGGCCCCGGCGTCACCAGCGTCAAGCCCGGCGACCACGTGATCCCGCTCTACACGCCCGAATGCCGCCAGTGCAAAAGCTGCCTGTCGCGCAAGACCAACCTCTGCACCGCGATCCGCGGCACGCAGGGCAAGGGGCAAATGCCGGACGGCACCAGCCGGTTCAGCTACAAGGGCCAGGCCATCGCCCACTACATGGGCTGCTCGACCTTCTCGAACTACACCGTGCTGCCCGAGATTGCAGTGGCCAAGATCCGGCCGGACGCGCCGTTCGACAAGGCCTGCTACATCGGCTGCGGCGTCACCACCGGGGTCGGCGCGGTGGTCAACACCGCCGGCGTCGAGCCGGGCTCGAACTGCATCGTCTTCGGCCTGGGCGGCATCGGCCTCAACGTCATCCAGGGCCTGAAGATGGTGGGCGCCGACATGATCGTCGGCGTCGACATCAACCCCGACCGCGAGGAGTGGGGCCGCAAGTTCGGCATGACCCACTTCGTCAATCCCAATGACATCGGCGGCGCCGACATCGTCGCGCACCTGGTCGCCCTGACCGACGGCGGCGCGGACTACACCTTCGACTGCACCGGCAACACCAACGTCATGCGCCAGGCGCTGGAAGCCTGCCATCGCGGCTGGGGCGAGAGCGTGATCATCGGCGTGGCGGAGGCCGGCAAGGAGATCGCCACCCGCCCGTTCCAGCTGGTCACCGGCCGCGTCTGGAAGGGCTCGGCCTTCGGCGGCGCGCGCGGGCGCACCGACGTGCCGAAGATCGTCGACTGGTACATGGACGGGAAGATCCAGATCGATCCGATGATCACCCACGTCATGCCGCTGGAAGACATCAACAAGGCCTTCGACCTGATGCATGCGGGCGAGAGCATCCGCTCGGTCGTGGTGTTCTAGCGACAAGGGGCGGCGGGCATGATCGCACTCCTGCTCGCCGCGCAACTGGCCGCCGCGCCGCCCCTGCCGCTGAAGGTGGCGACCTACGCCTATCCGAAGTACGACCGCGCCGCGGCGCTGAAGCCGATGGCCGACCAGTTGGGCGCGGCGCTGGGCCGCGAAACCCAGGTGGTCCTGCTGGAGGCTCCGGACGCCTTGGCCCAGGCGATCGCCGCCGGCGAGGTCGACGTCGCCATGACCAACCTCGCCGCCTATCTGGCGGTGCAGGCCGACCCGAAGGTGCAGGCCGTGGCGGTGCTGGACGTGCCGCCCGCGACCGCCGGGCGCTATCGCGGCGTGCTGGTCGCGCGGCGGGACGCAAGGGTCACGGCGATGGCCGAGCTGCCGGAGAAGGCCGCGCGCCTGCGCTATGCCGAGGTGCTGCCCGGCTCGACCTCCGGTGCCCTGGTCCAGGCCGCAGCCCTGCGGCAGGTCGGCGTGGCGCCGGGCCGCTTCAAAGAGGTCCGTCAGGCCGGAACCCACGAGGCGGCGCTGGCCGCCCTTCAGACTGGCGACGCCGACCTCGCCGCCTTCGCCGAGGAGCCCTGGCGCAAGCTGAAAGCCGACAACCCCCAGGCCGCCGCCGGCCTGGTGGAACTCTGGCGCTCAGACCCGCTGCCCGCCGGCCCAGTGGTCTGCGTCCGCGCCGCGACGACGCCGTGCGATAAGATAGGGGCCGTGTTGTTGGGGGACGCGGGTCCGGCGGCGGCCGAGCTGGCGAAGGGCTGGTCGGAGACCGAGGGGGCGGTGCGGTTTTCGGCCCCGATCCCGTAGCTTCGTCTTGACGATGTCGCTGCCTGGGTCGGTGCAGGAGCCGTCCCGAATGCACCGGCTCAAAACGACCATATCGTCGAGACACGCTTCTAACCACGCGCCTAGCCCGCGACAGGCCTGCGCTAACGATCGACTGTCACGATCTGGCCGCCGCTTGACGCGAGAGCGCCCCCCACAATCCGGCCGAAGTCATCAGGCGTGAAGTGATCAACTCGATAGCCTGCCAATTCCCGCTCCGCCTCTTTCTGGCGAGGCTTAAGATCAGCGAAGAAGCCGAATTTACTTTCGCGAGGCCACGTCTCGCCGCGAGCGCGGGAGAAGGCCCCGGCGCTGATGTGATCGGGCTTTGTATGGCCGCCGGAGACGGCCATTCGCCCCTGACGTCCGACAATACGCTCACCATGGAGGCGCGACTTGGTTTCAGATAGCTTCTCACCGATCTCTTCCTTGGAGATCCGACGCCCTCGCTTGTAGTACTTGCTCGCTGGTAGATTTCGCGACCAGCGATTGGCCGCATCGCCGCCGACCTTGCCCAAGTAGACGCCGGCGACCGCACTTTGGCCCATCGCCTCAATCGAAGGCCGCTCACCGCGAAGCGCAGCACGCGTCAACTCTGTCGCTACGGCGTCACTGATCGCGCCTGACCGAACCCCGCCATAAAGCGTCGTGAGTCCACCAGCCATGCCGCCCACCAAAGCTCCGACCGTATCAGCGGGATTCACTTCGCGACGCGGGTCAGCAGCGTCGACCAAAACCTGCGTCGCCGCGCTTACGCCACCGCTCGCGAGGGAGGCCCCAGCCTGGGGGACAAAGCGCTTCACCAAGGCACGCCCACCCCAACCGATGCCCTTGACCGCATGGGGCGCGATCCTTGTAAAGCCCTGGGGAGCTGCGCTAGCGCCTCCGGAGAGGATGAGCGGCGCCACAGTGCCAACCACGGAGCCGGCGCCGCGCGACAGCGGGTACTTCTCCTTTTCAAGAAGATCCTGAGCTTCCTGCAACCCAAGAAGATGCTTGTAGTTCTCGATGGGATTCAGCCCGATCCCCGCGCCCTGCCTCATCTGCTGAATGACCATCAGGTGGTTCGCCAAGCCGAGCGTCGCAGCATCTCCGGCGCCGTTCACAAAGGCTCCAGCGCGTCCGAGATTTTCGTCGATCCGCTCTCGGAGAGTTGGCGCAGCCGCGGCCTTCGGCTTCGACGTGGGCGCGCTGACAGGCCGCGTGGCCTTCGCAGACGGCGCCTTCTTGGGAACAAGCTCGGGGACGAGGCGCAGCGCCTGCCTCGCCACGCCCGGCGGCGTCTTCGGATCATGGGCGACCTTCAGGACCGCGGCGGCGACCTGACCTTTAAGCTGACGCTCCATTTGGGCAAGGTCGCCCTTGACCGTCGCAATCGTTCCTGCCGCTTCGCGACGCTTCTTGTCCACGAACTTGCTGGCGGCATTCAACGCCGCCGCGGGGTCCAACAACCCAGCCATCCACGCCTCATTCGCTATGGGAAATTGCGCGGACCCCTCGCCCGCATAACGAAGATATATGTAACTCAAGGACGCAAGCTTGACAAGAACAAAATAAGAACATATTGCATTGCGCAGCCAAAGCGTGTCTCGGAGACGACTCTCATGTGGCTCTTGGTTTTCGTTCCCGCGGTGCTCGGCATCCTGCGATACCGCTACTTCTCGTACTGGCGGTGGGTTGGCGCGATGTGGCTGTGGCAGGCCGCTGCGACGTACCTATTCGCCAGCAATGGAAGCCTGGTCGAGCCGGAACGTGACGGTCTGATCAGCCGCGCAATCCGCCAAGCGACGGACGACGGCCCCTTGTTCGGGCTCTACGGGATCATCTTCCTGGTCGTGTTCTATAGCGGCGTCGCCTACATCGTCCGTCGCCTGTATGTCGAAGGCAAGCCGTCCAATCACGGCGCGATCGCGCGCGCATCGAAGGGACGCAAGGCGGTTGAACTGACGGCGCTCGCCCTGGTGACCGGGGGCCTCCTCTATTTGAACTTCGCCTCGATGTCGGCCCCTAGCGCGGACGCTCCCGCTGCAATGTCGGTGGAGGCGATGATCGATGACGAGATAGCAGCCTCCGCATCGCTGCTGCCCCTAAAGGTGGATGAGATCACCATTCTCACCAGCGCCCGTCGCGAACAGCAGAAGCTGGTTCTCAACCATGAAATCACCAAGCCAGCGCAATCGCGGGACGTGATGCTCGCCTTCCTCGAGAGCAAACTCCCTGCAGAAGCTTGCGCAAATGCCGGGGTCCGCGGCATCCTCCAAAGCGGCGGCTCGGTCAGCTATCGATATAGGTTCATCGACGACGTCGAACCTGTGGCGTTCGACTTGACGGCGGCGCTATGCGCCCCTCAGAAGAACTCGTCCATCAGCCGGTAGAAGGCGCAGGCGGCTTCGTCGACGGCGGTCAGCGGGTAGCGGTCGCGCAGGATGGCGGCGGCGTCGAGGTGGGGGTGGTTGAACTTCGCTGAGCGCAGGAAGAGGGCCAGGTCCTGCCAGGGGTCGGCCAGGCCGAAGCGGCCGAGGTCGACCATGCCGACCGGGCGGCCGGGGCTCCAGATGAAGTTCGGCAGGCTGGCGTCGCCGTGGGTGAGGACCAGCCGCTCGGTGGCCGGGCGGGTGGCGATGGCGTGGTCGAGGGCCTGGCGCGCGGTCCAGCCAGCGCGCTCGTCGTCGAAGTCGTCCTCGTCGACCAGGCCAGCGGCGACGTGGCGCTCGGCGAGGGCGAACTTGGCGGCCAGGCTCATGTCGTAGGGGCAGTCCGCGACGTCGAGGCCGTGCAGGCGGGCCAGCAGATCGGCCGTGGCGGCCAGGGCGTCGGCGGCGTCGTGCGGGCTGACGTGGGAGACGGCCTGGCCGTGCAGCCGCTCGCTGATCAGGCAGAAGCCGCCCTCGAAGGCGCCGCTCCAGAGGTTGGCGGCGACGCGCACCCGGCCGCCCAGCCAGCGCACGACCTGCGCCTCGCGCGCCAGGGTCTCGGCGCTGCCCGGATGGTCGCCGGGGGCGAACTTGACGACGCAGGGGCCGACGGTGGCGATCAGGTCGCCGGACTGGCCGTGGCCGACGACGTCGACGGGCGCGCAGCCGTGCGGCAGCCCCGCCTCCTCCAGCATGCAGCGGACATAATCCTCGATGGAAGCGACCTCGTACATGGCCGCCTCCTCACACGCCAAAGTCCAGGTTCGATGGAGCTAGGTGGTGACGAGCCGGGCCAATGTCACCCCCTCGCTGACCTGGTCGCCCACAGAAACCGACAACGACTCGACCTCGCCGTCGAAGGGCGCGCTGAGGGCGTGCTCCATCTTCATGGCTTCGAGGGTGAGCAGGGCCTGGCCGCGCACGACCTTGTCGCCGACGCTGACCGAGACGGCGACCACCTTGCCCGGCATCGGCGAGGCGATCGCCCCGTCGCCGCCGCCGCCGTGGGCGGCGTCCTTGAGCGGCGGACGCAGGGTGAGGACGAAGGTCTCGCCGGCGTCGAAGACCACCACCTCGCCGTCGTCGGTCAGCAGCACGTCGCCCGGAACGTCGTCGCAATAGAGCGGCGCATCGAACCCCTGGTCGCCGAGGTAGAGCCGCATGGAGGCGGCCGGCGCGGCGTTGAGCCGGAAGCCGGTCAGCCCGTCCCACGGATCAGCGGGGGCGTCTTCCTCGTCGAGGGTGACGGCCATGGCGGCCGAGGCGAGCGCGTGCTCGGACGGGGCCGGCTGGGCGGCCAGGGCCTCGATCCGCGCCTCGATGAAGCCGGTGTCGACGTCGCCGGCGATGAAGTCCGGATGATCGAGGCAGCGGGCCAGGAAGCCGGCGTTGGTCTTCACCGGCCAGACCTCGACCTCGCTGCAGGCCTGCGCCAGTAGGTCGGAGGCGCCCTCGCGGGTCGCGGCGTGGGCGATCAGCTTGGCGATCATCGGGTCGTAGAAGGGCGAGACCTCGCCGCCCTCCTCCACGCCGGTGTCCACGCGGACCAGGTCCTCGGGCAGCTTGAAGTGCTCCAGCGGGCCGATCGAAGGCAGGAAGCCGGCGGACGGGTTTTCGGCGTAGAGCCGCGCTTCCATGGCGTGGCCGGAAAGCTCGATGTCCTCCTGGGCCAGCGGCAGCGGTTCGCCCGCGGCGACGCGGATCTGCCATTCGACGAGGTCGACGCCGGTGACCGCCTCGGTGACCGGATGCTCGACCTGCAGGCGGGTGTTCATCTCCATGAACCAGATGCGGTCCGGCTGCAGGCCCTCGCTGGCGTCGGCGATGAATTCGACGGTGCCGGCGCCGACATAGCCGACGGCCTGGGCGGCGCGCACGGCGGCCTGCGTCACCGCGGCGCGGGCCTGCGCGCTCATGCCCGGCGCGGGCGCCTCCTCGATGACCTTCTGGTGGCGGCGCTGCAGCGAGCAGTCGCGCTCATAGAGGTGAACGACCTGGCCCTGGCTGTCGCCGAACACCTGCACCTCGATATGGCGCGGGCGGGTGACGTAGGTCTCCAGCAGCACCCGGTTGTCGCCGAACGACGCGGCGGCCTCGCGCTGGCACGAGGTCAGGGCCGCAGCGAAGGCCTCGGCGGAATCGACCTTGCGCATGCCCTTGCCGCCGCCGCCGGCGACGGCCTTGATCAGCACCGGATAGCCGATCTTGTCGGCCTCGGCCTGCAGCCGCGCGGGGCTCTGGTCCTCGCCGAGATAGCCGGGGGTGACCGGCACGCCGGCATTGGCCATCAGCGACTTGGCCGCGTCCTTCAGGCCCATGGCGCGGATCGCGGCGGGCGGCGGGCCGATCCAGGTCAGGCCGGCGGCGACCACCGCCTCGGCGAACTCGGCGTTCTCGGAGAGAAAGCCGTAGCCGGGATGGATGGCGTCGGCGCCGGTGGCCAGCGCCGCGTCGATGATCTTCTCGCCCACCAGGTAACTCTCGCGCGCGGCGGCCGGGCCGATCAGCACGGCCTGGTCGGCCATGCGCACGTGCGGGGCGCCCTCGTCAGCCTCGGAATAGACGGCGACGGTGGACAGGCCCATGGCCTGGGCGGTGCGGAACACGCGGCAGGCGATCTCGCCACGATTGGCGACCAGAATGCTGCTGATCATGGTCACATCCGGAAGACGCCGAACCGGGTTTCCGGGATCGGCGCGTTGAGGGCGGCGGAGATGGAGAGGCCGAGGACGTCTCTCGTCTGGACCGGGTCGATGATGCCGTCGTCCCAGAGCTGGGCGGTGGCGAAATAGGGCGAGCCCTCGTGCTCGTAGCGCTCGCGGATCGGGGCCTTGAAGGCCTCCTCCTCGGCGCTCGTCCACTTGTCGGCGTCGCGGTGCACGGTGGCCAGCACGCTGGCGGCCTGCTCGCCGCCCATCACGCTGATGCGGCTGTTGGGCCAGGTCCACAGGAAGCGCGGCGAGTAGGCGCGGCCGCACATGCCGTAGTTGCCGGCCCCGAACGAGCCGCCGATCAGGACGGTGAACTTCGGGACCTCGGCGCTGGCGACCGCAGTGACCAGCTTGGCCCCGTCCTTGGCGATGCCGCCGGCCTCGTACTTCCCGCCGACCATGAAGCCGGAGATGTTCTGCAGGAAGACCAGCGGGATCTTGCGCTTGCAGGCCAGTTCGATGAAGTGCGCGCCCTTCAGCGCGCTTTCCGAGAACAGCACCCCGTTGTTGGCCAGGATCGCCACCGGCTGGCCCCAGATGCGGGCGAAGCCGCAGACCAGGGTCGTGCCGTAGAGGGCCTTGAACTCGTCGAAGTCCGAGCCGTCGACGATGCGGGCGATGACCTCGCGCACGTCGTAGGGCGCACGCACGTCGGTGGGCACGATGCCGTAGAGCTCGGCCGGATCGTAGGCCGGCGGGCGCGGATCGCGCAGGTCCTGGTCCACCTGCTTGGTCGTATTCAGGTTGGCGACGATCGAGCGGACGATGGTCAGGGCGTGCTCGTCGTCCTCGGCCACATAGTCGACGACGCCGGAGCGGCGGCCGTGGGTGTCGGCGCCGCCGAGCTCCTCGGCGGTGATCACCTCGCCGGTGGCGGCCTTCACCAGCGGCGGGCCGCCGAGGAAGATGGTGCCCTGGCCGCGGACGATCACCGTCTCGTCGGACATCGCCGGGACATAGGCGCCGCCGGCGGTGCACGAGCCCATGACGCAGGCGATCTGGGGGATGCCCTCGCCGCTCATCCGGGCCTGGTTGAAGAAGATGCGGCCGAAGTGCTCGCGGTCGGGGAAGACCTCGGCCTGGTGCGGCAGGTTCGCGCCGCCGGAGTCGACCAGGTAGACGCACGGCAGGCGGTTCTGCATGGCGATTTCCTGCGCCCGCAGATGCTTCTTCACCGTGGTCGGGAAATAGGCCCCGCCCTTCACCGTTGCGTCGTTGGCGACGATCATCACCTCGCGGCCGCAGACCCGGCCGATGCCGGTGATGATGCCGGCGCCCGGAGCCTCGTCGCGATAGACGCCGTGGGCGGCGAGGGCGGCGACCTCCAGGAACGGCGAGCCGGGATCGAGCAGCCGCTCGACCCGCTGGCGCGGCAGCAGCTTGCCGCGCGCGGCGTGGCGCTGGCGCGACGGCTCGGGACCGCCGAGCGCCGCATGGGCGGCGTGCTGCGCCAGCTCGGCGGCGAGCGCGCGGTTGTGGGTGTCGTTGGCCTGGAACGTCGCCGAGGCCTTATCGATCGCGGTGGCGAGCTTGCTCATGCGCCCAGCAGCTCCCGGCCGATCAGGAAGCGGCGGATCTCGTTGGTGCCGGCGCCGATGTCGTAGAGCTTGGCGTCGCGTACCAGCCGCTCGACCGGAAATTCCTTGGTGTAGCCGGCGCCGCCCAGCGCCTGGACCGCCTCCAGGCTGACCTTCACCGCGTTTTCGGAGGCCAGCAGGATCGCGCCGGCCGCGTCGAAGCGGGTGGTGAGGCCGGCGTCGCAGGCCTTGGCCACGGCATAGACGTAGGTGCGGGCCGAGTTCAGGGCGACGTACATGTCGGCGATCTTGCCCTGCATCAGCTGGAACGAGCCGATCGGCTTGCCGAACTGCTTACGCTCGCGGA
Organism: Phenylobacterium sp. NIBR 498073; assembly: GCF_027286305.1. Classification (NCBI taxonomy): domain Bacteria; kingdom Pseudomonadati; phylum Pseudomonadota; class Alphaproteobacteria; order Caulobacterales; family Caulobacteraceae; genus Phenylobacterium; species Phenylobacterium sp. NIBR 498073. Next base: position 811,012 of record NZ_CP114599.1, on the reverse strand, counting down.
CATAGGGCAGGACCACATCGAGGCAGGCCTGCATGATGCCGAGCGGGCCGGCGGCGAGCACGGCGCGCTCATAGTCGAGGCCGCTCATCAGCACCGCAGCGCCGCCGTTCAGCGGGCCCATGACATTCTCCTCGGGGATCTCACAATCCTCGAACACCAGCTCGGCGGTGTCGGAGCCGCGCATGCCCATCTTGTCCAGCTTGGGCGAGACGCTGAAGCCCTTCATGCCCTTCTCGACCAGGAAGGCGGTGACGCCGCGGCTGCCCTCGTCGGGCGAGGTCTTGGCGTAGACCACCAGGGTGTCGGCGTGCGGCGCGTTGGTGATCCAGAACTTCGTGCCGTTCAGCACGTAGCGGTCGCCGCGATGCTCGGCGTGGGCGCGCATCGAGATGACGTCGGAGCCGGAACCGACCTCGCTCATCGCCAGCGAGCCGACGTGCTCGCCGCTGATCAGCTTGGGCAGATACTTGCGCTTCTGCTCGGGGCTGCCCCAGCGGCGGATCTGGTTGACGCAGAGGTTGGAGTGGGCGCCGTAGGACAAGCCCACCGAGGCCGAGGCGCGGGAGACTTCTTCCATCGCCACCACGTGCTCGAGATAGCCGAGGCCGAGGCCGCCGAACTCCTCCTCGACCGTGACGCCGTGGAGGCCGAGCTCGCCCATCTGCGGCCAGAGCTCGCGCGGGAAGGTGTTGGTGGCGTCGACCTGGGCGGCGATCGGGGCGATCTTGTCGGCGGCGAAGCGCGCGGTGGTTTCGCGGATCGCGTCGGCGGTCTCGCCGAGGCCGAAATGGAAGCTGGGACCGGTCATTCGGGCTGCCTTCTGCGGGGCGGTCTGGAACTAGCCTCGCAAAACTAGCTACCGAAGAACAATCCACAAAATTGAACGATCATGATGCACATGATAGATGCGATCTATCATGGACCGCTATCTGCTGCGCTACTTCCTGGCCATCGTCGAGACCGGGAACTTCAGCCGCGCCGCGGCGCGCGAGAACGTCGCCCAGCCCACCCTGTCGGCCGGCATCGCCAAGCTGGAGGCCCAGCTGCAGGCGCGCTTGTTCGACCGCACCAATCGCCGCGTCCACCTGACCGAGGCTGGCAGCCGCCTGCTGGTCCACGCGCGCCGCATCGAGCACGAGTTCAACCTGGCCCAGGCGGCGGTCGCCGGCGCGGCGCCGGCGCAGCTGCTGCGGGTGGCGGTGCTGTCGACCATTCCCGCCGCGCTGATCGAGGAGATCCTGACCCGCCGCCCGCCCGGCGCCGAGCGCATCGAACTGCTGGAAGGGACCGAGCGGGAGGTGCTCAGCCTGCTGGACCGCGGCCGGGTCGCGGCGGCGCTGACCGCCATCAATCCGTCTACGGATCGTTTCGCCGGCGAGCGGCTGCACGAGGAGGGCTATGGCCTGGCCCTGCCGGCCGGGCACCGGCTGGCCGGCGCGGGGAGCGTCGAGGGCGAGGCCCTGGCGGACGAAGTGATGATGGTCCGCCGTCATTGCGAGGTGCTGGCCCAGACCAGCCGCTACTTCACCGACCGCGGCGTGCGGCCGTTCTTCAGCTATCGCGGGGCCGGTGACGAGAAGGTGCTGACCCTGGTCCGCGCCGGCCTGGGGATCACCGTCATGCCCGACAGCTACCGCGACCCAGGGGTAGCGCGGGTCGGACTCGAAGGCTTCACCCCCCGGCGGGTGATCGGCCTGTGCTACGCGGGCGAGGCTGCGCGCCCCAGCGCCTTCGTCCAGGCGGCGCGCGAGGTGTTCGGCGAGATGGGCTGACGGGTCAGGGTAACGCCCGATGCCCGCGAGCGCAGCCGCATGGTTCCCTTCTCCGACCGTCCACCGGAGACCCGCCATGACCGCCTCGCGTGCGAAGGGCAATTTGGGCCTGCCCAGCGACCTGGGCGCCATGCGGACGATCATGGCCGCCGACCGCACGCTGATGGCGTGGGTCCGCACCTCGCTGTCGATGCTCAGCTTCGGCTTCACGATCTACAAGTTCCTCGAGAGCGCCGTGCAGAGCGACCAGCTCGCGCGCGCCGACAGCCCCCAACAGGTCGGACTGTTCCTGGCCGGCGTCGGCACGCTGTCGATGATGCTGGGCGTGGTCAGCTACTGGACGACGCTGAAGGACCTGCGCCGCACCGAGGAGTTCCGGCTCGGTCGCCCGACCCTATTCATTTCGCTCGTGATGCTGCTGGCCGGCGTCGCGCTGTTCGTCGGCATCGCCGGCCGGGTGGTCTAGTCCGTGCGGAACTTCAGCGGGCCGGCGGCGGTGGCGATCACCAAGGCCCCGTCCGCGGTGAAGCTGTAGCCCGAGGCGGTCTCCAGCGCCTTCAGGTACTTCTCCTCCTGCTGCATCAGCGAGGGCGCGCAGGCCATCATGGTCGAGCCCATCTTGCCGAACGTCAGTCCGTCGCCCTTGCGGGTCCAGGTTCCGAAGTAGCGGTTGCAACCGCCGGCGCCGGCGGCCGAACCGTCCTTGGCCAGGGTGAGGGTGACGTGCGAGCGGTCGATGATCCCGCCGCCGGCCAGGTCCTCCAGCCGCCATTCCGGGCCGACCAGCGCGCCGCCGCCTCCGGAGGAAGGCGGCGGCGACGCGGTCGCGCAGGCGGACATGACCACGCCTGCAAGACTGAGACCGAGCAGTGACGAAACCAGGCGCATCAGTTCCACCGCGTGCAGAGGACGTCGGCGAGATAGATCCGGCCGCCGACCGTCTGGGCCGCGCCGTTCTTGGACCGGACATACCCGATCGACTTGCAGAAGTTGTCGGATTCGCGGGCGATGCAGGCGGCGCTGCCGCCCTCGCGGTCGCAGGCGTCGACGCGGCGGCCGCGATACTCCGGCGCCGGGAAGAACTCAGCGGCCATGCCCTTCAGCGAGCGACCGCCACCACCGCCGGGAACCGGTTGCGGCAGCGGGGTCGGCCCTCCCGAGGCGGCGCGGATCGAGCGCACGCCGCTGACCCCGATCTGAGCCTGAAGGTTGGCGCTGGAGCCGCTGACGACGGTGCAACGGCCGCGGAAATTGGGCAGCTCGCAGACCTCCCAGGAGCTGCCGCCGCCCATGCGGATGCTGCGCGCCGACCAGGTGGCCGGGATCGTCGACATGTCGCGCATCACGGTCAGGCTCCGCCCCTGATAGTTCGGCGCCGAGAACAGCTGGGCGTTGGGGGCCATGCGGTCCTGGGCCTGGGCGGGCGCCGCCAAGGCCAGCAAGGCGGCAGACGCCAGAATGATCCGTGACAGCATTCAGTCCTCCCAAATCGCCGGTCGTCGACTCTAATGGAAAAGCGCGGCTGTAGTTCCCGCGCAGCGTGCGTTGACATCCAGGCGGAGCACTGGCCTTGGTCCGGCCGGTTCGATGAAGAAGGAGCGATCGATGCTGGCGGACGGGTATCACGACGTGGCGCCGGGCAAGATCGCCACCATTGTCACCTCGCTGGAAATGCATGCGCCGCCGCCGTCGCGGGCCGAGGCCGACGGCGCCGGCTGGGCGCTGCGGCGCCTGGAGCAGCCCGGCGTCGCCGAGTACCGCGACCTCTATTCCGCCGTTGGCCGCGACTGGCTGTGGTTCTCGCGGCTGCTCATGCCCGACGCCGAACTGGCCGCCACGATCGGCGCCGACGGCGTCGAGGTCTATCGACTGGAGGCCGCGGAGGGCGTCGGCATCCTGGAGCTCGATTTCCGGACCCAGGGCGAGTGCGAGCTGACCTTTTTCGGCGTGTCGCCGGGGCTGATCGGCGGCGGCGCGGGGCGCTGGATGATGAACCGCGCCGTGCAACGGGCCTGGGCCGCGCCGATCAAGCGGTTCTGGGTGCACACCTGCAGCCTCGACCACCCGGGCGCGCTGGCCTTCTATGTCCGCTCGGGCTTCACCCCGTTCCGCCGTCAGGTGGAGATCGCCGACGATCCGCGGCTGCTGGGCCTGGCGCCGCGGGACTCCGCGGGCCACGTGCCGCTGATCTAGCCGACCGCTAGACGTTCAGCGCGGCGAGGTCGGCGGTCATGTAGCGCGCGTCCTCGCCATAGCCCGCGACCTTGTCGCGCAGCGGCGGCGGCAGATCGTCCTGCACCGCATAGCCGAGCTTCTCCCAGAACCGCCAGGCGCCCTGGACCGCGACCAGGTCGCCGCGGGTCAGGCCCTCGCCCCGGGCCGCGCCGGACGCCGCTCCGACCAAAGCGCGGCCGAGGCCGAGGCCCCGCGCGGCGGGCCCGATCGCCAGGTCATGGACGAACCAGTTGTCGCTGGGCGGCGGCGCGCTCAACGTCACGCCGATCGGCGGCGGGCTGGCCGCCGGCCACGGATGGCTGAGGATGTAGGCGAGCAGGTCGTCGTCGTCGAAGGCGCCCCAGCACAGGTTCGGCGCCACAGTCAGGCGGCTGGCCAGGATCTCCTGCGGCTCATGGAACAGCGGCGCAAAGGCGACGAGCTGCAGGGCGGCGACGGCGGGCATGTCGGCGTCCGTCAGCGGGCGGAGCGTAGGGGTCGAGGTCATGGCGCGACCTCATACACCGGGACTGTGGCGGCGGCACGACGTCTGTCCTCGACCGGCCTTGGCGGCTATGGAACGGCCAGGCGTCACGGCGAGGTCGAGATGAGCGTAGAGATCCTTCAACAGCACAAGGTCCATGGCGGGACGCTGAGCTATGTCCGCCACCAGAGCGCGGCCACCGGCACGCCGATGCGGTTTTCAGTGTTCATGCCGGGCGGGGCCCAGGCGCCGGTCCCCTATCTGGTCTGGCTGTCGGGGCTGACCTGCACGGAGGACAACTTCACCACCAAGGCCGGCGCCTATGCGTACGCGGCCAAGGCCGGCGTCGCCATCGTCGCGCCCGACACCAGCCCGCGCGGCGAAGGGGTCGCCGACGACCCGGCCTATGACCTCGGCCAGGGCGCGGGCTTCTATGTCGACGCCGTGCAGGCGCCGTGGGCGCCGCACTTTCGTATGGAGAGCTACGTGGCCGCCGACCTGATCGCTGCGGCGGAAGGGACCTTCGCGCTGGACGGCGGACGGCGCGGGATTTTCGGCCACTCGATGGGCGGCCACGGGGCGCTCACCCTGGCGCTGCGTCATCCGCAGCTCTTCAGGACGGTGTCGACCTTCGCGCCGATCGCCTCGCCGACCCGCTGCCCGTGGGGCCGCAAGGCGCTGGGCGCCTATCTGGGCGAGGACGAAGCGGCCTGGGCCGCGCACGACAGCGCCCTGTTGATCGCCGCGGGCCAAGCGCGCGGCCGCGAGATCCTGGTCGACCAGGGCGGCGCCGACAGCTTCCTGGCCGAACAGCTCAAGCCCGAATTGCTGCAGGCGGCCGCGGCCGAGGGCGGCGCGGCCCTGACCCTGCGCATGCAGGAAGGCTACGACCACTCCTACTTCTTCATCACCAGCTTCATCGGCGACCACGTCGCTTGGCACGCCGCCCGGCTCTGAGGCCGGCGGAAGCGGCCGGCGGACGCGCCGCCGGCCGCATGGCGCTAGAGCGCGCGCTTGTAGAGGTCGAGCAGTTCGGCCCAGGCCTTTTCGGCGGCCGCCTCGGCGTAGACCGGGCTGCCCTTCACCGTCCAGCCGTGCGCGGCGCCGGCATAGACCTCGACCCGGCTCTTGAGCTTGGCCGCGTCGAGCGCGGCCTTGAGCTTTTCCTTCGCGGCGGGATCCTGCTTGTCGTCATTGTCGGCGACCAGGACCATGTACTCCGCATGGGTCTTCGGCAGCAGCAGGTGCGGACTGGTCGGGTCGTCGGTGAAGAGCCCGCCGCCATGGAAGCTGGCCACCGCGCCGACGCGGTTCGGGACCGCGCCGGCGGTGCGGAAGGCGAGCGGACCGCCCATGCAGTAGCCCTGAGTCCCGACCTTCTTCTTCCGGTCGGTCTGCGGCTGGGCGTCGAGGAAGGCGAGATAGGCGACCGCGTCTCGGTCGGTCCCGTCCGGCGTCACGCTGGCGCGCAGCGGGGCCAGTTTGGCCCGGTCGTCCGGGCTGGCGAAGTTGAACGCGCCCTCGATCACCGGCGCCTTCTTGACCCGATAGTAGAGGTTCGGGACCAGCACCACATAGCCCGAGGCCGCCAGGCGCTTGCCCATCTCGCGGAACACCGGCCGCAGGCTGAGCACGTCGGGCCACAGCAGGACGGCGGGCCATGCGCCCTTGCCCTCCGGATAGTAGAGCGCCGCATCGGCGAGCCCGTCCGGGGTCTTGATCTCGACGTCCTTCTCGACGACCGGCGCGGCGGCGTGCGCGCTGGCGGCGGTCAGGCCGGCCGCCGCTACGGTCATCAGGCCGAACGTCCGGCGCGAAACGGTCGGGTCCTCAATCAGGCCCTGGTGGATATCGTCGTCGCACATGGCGTCACCTCCCTCTTCCAGCCCATGGAGCGCAGCATTTGTTGCGCGGATGTGTCGGAGAGGGAAGCTCGGCCTCAGGCCGCCAGGCCCAGGCGCTCCAGATCGGCGAACTCGGCCCGCGGCAGGGTCGGCCGCGCGGCGTGCTCGATCACCGCCGCGTAGGCTTCAGGCGGGGCGCCGGCCTTCATGCCCGTCAGCAGGCCCGTACGCTCCTCCGGGTTCATCGCCGGCAGCATCATCCGCATCGTGGCGATGGTTTCGTCCGGCGACAGCGAGGCGATGATCGCCTGCTCGGTCTCCATCAGTTCCTCGTCGCTGAACAGGGCGCAGAGCAACGGCCAGGTCACTGTCTCCTCATGCAGCATGTGCAGGAGGTCCTCGGCGACGAAGGCGCTGAACTCCAGATAGAGGACGCGGCCAAGTCCCGGGCGATCGCTGGCGGCCCCGTGTTCAAGGCGCGCGATCGCGGCCTCCAGCGCCGCAAAGCGGGCGCGGTGATGCTCGTGCTGGTCCTCCAGGGTCGCGACCGCGTCCGGCGCACGGGCGGCCAGCGCCGCATGGATGTAGTCTTCTTCGTGGGCCAGGTGCTGGCCGGCGATTTCCAGGTGGGCGCGCAGGTCGGCGAGCAGCGGACGCAGGTCGGCGGCGTAATCCGCCGAGCCCAGCCGCGCGGCCATCGCGCCGTGGGCGCGGCGCAGTCCCTTATGGATGGGGCCGTAGATGTCCCAGCGGCGCGCGGCCGAAAGGGCGAGGAGGTCGGTGCTGGTCATGGAGCGTCTCGCGGCAAGGCCCCTGGAGGGGCGGATGGCTGTTGGCGCGCTCCTACCCCCGGCCTGCGGGCGCCTCATCCTAAATGGTTCCTAAACGCCGAACGCCGTTCCTAAAACAACGCTATCGAGCTAGCTTCCCGGCCAGGGGAACCGGTGTGATCGATGCGGAACTGACGGCTCTGTTGCACGAGCCGGTAATGATGGTGTTCGCGGCCAGAAGCGCCGCTGGCCTGCCGGCCCTGGGGCGGGCGCTGGGCGCGCGCCCGGCCGCCGACGGCGAGACCTTGGACATCTTCACCCCCGCCGCCCAATGGGGCGAGGCGCTCGGCGGCCTGGCGCCGGGCGCGCCGCTGGCCTTCACCTTCGTCCAGCCCGACACCTACCGAACGTTCCAGCTGAAGGGCGAGTTGATCTCCATCGCGCCGGCTGACGCTCGCGACATCGCCGCCGTCGACCGCTACGTGGCGCAGGTCTCGCAGTCGCTGACAGCGCTGGGCGTTCAACCCCAGCAGATGGCCCACTGGCTCGGGGGCCGCGACCTCATGACCCTGCGCCTCGCGCCGACCATGGCCTTCCGCCAGACCCCCGGCCCGCACGCGGGCGAGCGCCTGCCGGACCGCGGCGCATGAAGACGCCCCTGGCCAGCATCCGCGACTGTTTCGAGGGGGTGATCCCGTCGATCATCGCCACCCTCGACGCCGACGGCCTGCCGAATGTCTCCTACCTGTCCCAGGTCTATCTGGTGGACGACGAGCACGTGGCGCTGTCGAACCAGTTCTTTTCCAAGACCGCCGCCAATGTCGCAGCGACCGGCCGGGCGCACGTGCTGCTGGTCAGCGGGCGGACGGGCGAGCAGTTCGCGCTCGATGTCGAGCATCGGGCCTCGCTGACCGAGGGCGCGGTGTTCGCCAAGATGTCCGCGCAGTTGACCGCCATCAGCTCGCAGCACGGCGTCGGCGAGGCGATGGTGCTGCGCAGCGCCGAGCTCTACCGGGTCAATGAGTGCCGGGCGATCCCCGGCCCGCCGCCGGCCGACATGCCTGCGCCGCCCGTGCAGGACCGGCTGGCCCTGGCCGCCAAGGTCGCCGCGGCGATCGCCGCGCAGTCGGACGCCGAGTTGATGATCGACGCGGCGATCCACGGGCTGGAAAGCGCCTTCGGATTCGCCAACGCCATGCTGCTGATGCTCGACGACGACGGCGGCCGGCTGACCACCCTGGCCAGCTGCGGCTACGCCCACCGCGGCGCCGGGTCCGAGGTGTTGCTGGGCGACGGCGCCATCGGCATCGCCGCAGCCAGCGGCCAGGCGGTCCGGCTGAGCGACATGAGCCGCGGCAGGCGCATGGCCGCGGCGGTCCGGGCGACCTCGACGCTCGACGCCGAGCGCCTGATCGCCCTGCCCGGCCTGGACGAACCGCAGAGCCAGCTGGCCGCGCCGATGGTCAGCCGCGGCAAGGTCCAGGGGGTGCTGTTCGTCGAGTCGTCCGAGCGCTTCTGGTTCGGGCCGGAGGACGAGGAGGCGCTGGTCCTGATCGGCGGCCAGCTGGCGGCCAGCCTGCGCCTGGCCGAACTCGAGGCCCGCGACGCCGAGACCGCGGCGGCGAGGAGCGAGCCGGCCCGCGCCGGGGGCGACATCCGGGTGAAGTACTTCGCCCATGACGACAGCCTGTTCCTCGACGACGCCTACCTGATCAAGGGTGTGCCCGGGCGGCTGCTGTTCCACTTCCTGACCGTGTTCGCACAGACCGGTCGGCGCGACTTCACCAACCGCGAGATCCGGCTGGAGCCGGCGCTGAAACTGCCCGGCCTGAAGGACAATCTGGAGACCCGGCTGATCCTGCTGCGGCGCCGCCTGGAGGAAAAGAACGCGCCGATCCGCCTGGCCCGCCCGGCCCGCGGTCAGATCCGTCTGGAGATCAACGGCGCGCCGCGGCTAGAAGTCGTCGCGAGCTAGGGGCCCCCGCGCCAAACGCCGCGGGCGATGACCCCGAGCTGGCTGGTGATCAGGTGCTCGCGCTCGGCCCACGGGAAACCCGGCTTGGCGATCAGCAGCGAGACCAACCCATGCATCGCCGACCAGGCGCACTGGGTCAGGGTCTCGATGTCGAGGTCGATGGTCAGTCCGCGGCCCTGCAGTTTGGCTAGTTCGCCGCGCAGCACGCCGTAGGTCTCCTGCACCGCCGGCAAGGCGGCCATGTCCTTCGGCTCGTGCCGCAGTTTGCGCACGTGCTGGCCCTCGGACATGAAGGCGATGCGGTACATGTCCGGGTTCTCGAGCCCGAAGTCGACATAGATGCGCAGCATGCGAACGACGCCGTCGAGGTCGACGATCGGGCCGCGGTCGCCGGCCAGCTTCCTGGCCAGCAGCGCGAAGGCCCGATCCTGCAGCTCGTGGCCGATATCGTCCTTGGTCGGGAAGTAGGCGTAGAGGGTCGGCTGCGAGATACCCACCGCCTGGGCGATCTGGCGCGTCGAAACCGCGTAGATCCCGAATTCAGTGAACAGGCTGAGCGCCGCGGCGAGGATTTCCTCGCGGCGTTCGGCCCCCTGGCCCTTCGCCTTGCGGGGCGAACGTGAGCTCGGCGCATTCATTCCTGCATGCCTGTCATAAGCCATCCTCGCTTGACAATCGCACATTATCGATCACTGATCACCTATCATTGATTGATAATTGGAGACACCGGTGCGTATCAGGCGTTTTGTGAGACCACGCCTCGTGCGCGCCGGAGTGGCGGCGGCCGCCAGCCTGGCCGCCGCCACCGCCTGTTCGAAGGCCCCGAAGACCGCCGAGGCCCCGCCGCCCGCGGCGGTGGAGGCGGTGGCCGTGCGCAGCCCCTCGGACGGCGCGATCCTGACCACCACCGGCCCGCTGGAGCGGCGGCGCGAAATGACCCTGTCGTTCCGGATCGGCGGGGTGATCACCGCCCTGAACGTCGACGACGGCGACGTTGTGCGGGCCGGCCAGGTGCTGGCCAGCCTCGATCCGGCCGGGGTGGCCGCCGCCCAGACCCAGGCCGACGTCGAGGTCGAACGCGCCCGCCGCGACTTGGCCCGCGACCAGGCGCTGTTCGACAAGGGCTTCATCTCGGTTCAGCGGTTGGACGACCGCAAGAGCGCCCTGCGCGCGGCCCAGGCCCGCGCCGGATCGGCCGCCTTCGACCGGCGATGGGCCCAGCTGGTCTCGCCGGCCGGCGGCGTGGTCCTGCAGCGCAGCGCCCAGGCCGGCGAGGTCGTTCAGCCCGGACAGGCGGTGCTGCGCATCGCCGACGAATCCAGTCCGCTCACCCTGCGCGCGCCCCTGGCCGACCGCGACGTGATCCGCGTTCGCGTCGGCCAGAGCGCTAGCGTCCGCATCGACGGCCTCCCCGCCGTCGTGCCCGGTCGTGTCAGCCGGGTGGGTGAGCGGGCCGGGCCCCAGACCGGGGCCGTCGACGTCGAGATCGAGCTGCTCGGCGCCCATCCGCTGCGCTCGGGCCAGATCGCCACCGCCGACATTTCGGTCGGCGCCGCGCCCACCACGCCGATGGCGCGGGTCCCGGCCGAGGCGATCCTGGAGGCCGACGGCCAGAAGGCCTTCGTCTTCATGGTCGACAAGGACATCGCGCGCCGCCGGCCGGTGAGCTTCGGCGGCTTCGACGGCGACGACGCCCTGGTCTCCGGCCTGCCGCCCGGCGCGCGGGTGATCACCGCGGGCGCCGGCTTCATCGCCGACGGCGAGAAGGTCCAGGTGGTCGATCCCAAGCAGCTCAACCTGGCTTCGGCGGGGAAGTGAGCCGATGAGGTTCGACGTCGCCGCCTTCGCCGTCCGCAACTGGCAGTTCACGCTGGTCGCCTTCGCCCTGCTGGCCATGCTGGGCCTGAACGCCCTGATGACCACGCCGCGGTCCGAGGATCCGCACTTTCCGATCCCGGTAGTGATCGTGCGCGCGGTGCTGCCCGGGGCCGAGCCGGCCGAGATGGAGCAGCTGGTCGCCGACCCGATCGAAGACGCCCTCGACGGCCTGGACGACGTCAGCAAGATCTCCTCGACCAGCCTGGACGGCGCGGCCGTGGTCGGCGTCGAGTTCGACTGGAGCGTCAACACCGAGCGCAAGTACGACGAGGTCGTGCGCGAGGTGAACGCCCTGCGCCCCAACCTGCCGGCCGGGCTGGCCCAACTGGAAGTGCGCCGCGCGCGCACCACCGAGGTCGCCATCGTCCAGGTCGCGCTGGTCAGCGACCACCTGCCGATGCGGCGGCTGGAGAAGCTGGCCGACACCCTGCGCGAGCGGCTGGACCGCACCCCCGGCGTACGCGAGGCGCGCTACTGGGGCGCGCCGCCGTCCGAGGTGCGGGTGGCGATCGACATGCCGAAGCTGGCGGCGATGCAGCTGCCGCCGACGGCGGTCGCCGACGCCCTGCGTGCGGCCGGCGCCGAGACCCCGGTCGGGGCCGCCCACGCCGGCGAGCGGCGTTTCAACGTCAAGGCCGGGGGCGCCTTCCGCGACCTGCAGACGGTCGCCGACACGCCGGTCCGGGCGGTGGACGGCCAGGTCGTGCGGGTCCGGGACGTCGCCCAGGTGAGCTGGGCCCAGCAGGAAGCCGACCACCTGACGCGCTTCAACGGCCAACGGGCGGTGTTCGTAACTGTCGCCCAGAAGGACGGAGCCGACGTCGCCAAGGTGACCAAGGGTGTCGAGCAGACCCTGGCCGAGTTCCGCAAGACCCTGCCCGCCGGCGTGAAGCTGGAAGAAGGCTTCGTGCAGGCCAAAAACGTCGAGCATCGGCTCTCACGGCTGTTCCGCGATTTCGGCCTGGCCCTGGCCCTGGTGATGGTGACGCTGCTGCCGCTGGGCCTGCGGGCCGGCGGGGTGGTGATGCTGTCGATCCCGCTATCGCTGCTGATCGGCCTGTCGGTGCTGCAGGCGCTGGGCTTCACGGTCAACCAGCTGGCCATCGCCGGCTTCGTGCTGTCGCTGGGGCTGCTGGTCGACGACAGCATCGTGGTCACCGAGAACATCGCCCGCCACCTGCGCGAGGGCGAGACCCGGCTGAACGCGGCGATCAACGGCACGCGCCAGATCACCCTGGCGGTGATCGGCTGCACGGCGACGCTGATGTTCGCCTTCCTGCCGCTTCTGGCCCTGCCCGGCGGGTCGGGCGCCTACATCCGCTCGCTGCCGGTGACGGTGCTGGCGACGGTCGGCGCTTCGCTGCTGGTGGCGCTGACCATCATCCCGTTCCTGGCCAGCCGCATGCTGTCGCGCCACGAGGAGCCCGAGGGCAACGCCATCCTGCGGGCGGTGAACGGGGCGATCCACCGCTTCTACACCCCGGTGCTGCACCGCGCCCTGGCCCGCCCGTGGGTGGCCGTGGCGATCATCGGCGCGATCTGCGCCACCACCGTGCCGCTGCTGGGCGCCATCGGCTCCAGCCTGTTCCCGCCTGCCGAAACCCCGCAGTTCCTGGTCAGGGTGGAGACCGCCGACGGCTCGTCGATGGCCAAGACCGACGAGGCGCTGCGCCACGTCGAAGCGCGACTGAAGGCGACGCCGCAGGTGGTCTGGACCGCCGCCAACCTCGGCCGCGGCAACCCGCAGATCTTCTACAACCAGCAGCAACGCCAGACCCAGGCCAGCTACGGCGAGGTGTTCGCCAGCCTGAAGGCCTGGGAGCCCGGCAAGAGCGAGCAGGTGCTCGACGCCCTGCGCGCCGACTTCGCCCGCTATCCGGGCGCGCGGATCAGCATCGTCACCTTCGAAAACGGCCCGCCGATCGAGGCGCCGCTCGCCATCCGCATCACCGGCGAGAACCTCGAGGTATTGAAGGCCCTGGCCGCGCGCGCCGAGCAGATCGTGAAGGCGACGCCCGGAACCCGCGACGTCGAGAACCCGCTGCGGCTCGACCGCACCGACATCGACCTCGGCCTCGACGAAGCCAAGGCCGCGGCGCTCGGCATGCCGGCCGGCGCGGCGCGGCGCACGGCCCGGCTGGCGCTGTCGGGCGAGGAGACCGCCCGCTACCGCGATCCGGACGGCGACGACTATCCGATCCGCGTGCGGCTGCCGATGGGCGAGCGCAACGAGCTGTCGGCCCTGTCGCAGATCCACGTGCCGACCGCCGCGGGCCAGTCGGCGCCGCTGGCGGCGGTGGCCCAGCCCGCCTTCCGCTCCAGCCCGGCGCTGATCACCCGCTATGACCGCGAGCGCACGGTGACCGTGACCTCGCAGGTCCGCACGGGGGCCCTGACCTCGAAGGTGACTGCCGACGTCCAGGCGCGGCTGGCCAAGGAGCTGCCGATGCCGGCCGGCTACAGCTTGTCGCTCGGCGGCCAGGCCGAGGCCCAGTCCGAAAGCTTCGCAGGCCTGGGCGCGGCGATCCTGGTGGCGGTGTTCGGGATCCTGGCGATCCTGGTGCTCGAGTTCGGCAAGTTCCGCACGGCGCTGGTGGTGGCGGGGGTCATTCCGCTCGGCCTGTTCGGCGCGGTGGCGGCGCTGTGGCTGACCGGCAACTCGCTGTCCTTCACGGCCACCATCGGACTGATCGCGCTGATCGGGATCGAGATCAAGAACTCGATCCTGCTGGTCGACTTCACCGAGCAGCTGCGCAAGGGCGGGATGGGGCTGCGCGAGGCGATCGAGAAGGCCGGCGAGGTCCGCTTCCTGCCGGTGCTGTTGACCTCGGTGACGGCGATCGGCGGCCTGCTGCCGCTGGCGCTCGAGGGATCGGGACTCTATTCGCCGCTGGCCATCGCCATCATCGGCGGACTGATCACCTCGACCTTCCTCAGCCGGGTGGCCACGCCGGTGACCTACCTGCTGCTCTCGCGCAGCGACGAGAAGGCCGGCGAACTGCCGCGCGAGGTCGAAGCGCAGGCGGCCTGAGACCGCGCATGACGGATGACAAGGCCGCCGGTTCCGGCCAGTCTCGCGCCATGACCCTCGCGCCCCTGCCCGCCCAGCCCGCCGACGTTCCCTGGCCGACGGAGGCCTGGCCCGAAGGCGCCTTGCCCGCCAACCTGCAGCGCGAGCGGTTCGACGCCCTGCTGGCGCAGGCGTTCGAGGGCGACGGCGTCGGGGCGACCCACGCCCTGGCCATCGTCCAGGGCGGCCGGCTGATCTTCGAGCGCTACGGCGAGGGCTTCGGGCCGGACGCGACCTATCCGTCCTGGTCGAAGGCCAAGAGCATCACCCAGGCCCTGGTCGGCATGCTGGTGTTGGACGGCAAGCTGGACATCCACGCCCGGGCTGGAGTCCCCGAATGGCAGGGCGAGGATCCGCGCGCAGCCATCACGCTGGACCAGCTGCTGCGCATGTCGAGCGGCCTGAAGTTCGTCGAGGACTACGTGCCCGGACACGTCTCGGACGTGATCGAGATGCTGTTCCAGTCGGGCAAGGAGGATGTCGCCCACTACGCGGCCAGCCAGCCGCTGGAGCACGCGCCTGACAGCTTCTGGTCCTATGCCAGCGGGACCAGCAACATCGTCGCGCGGATCGCGGGCCAGGCAGCCGGCGGCGACCTGAAGCCCTATATGTGGGCGCGGCTGTTCGGGCCGCTGGGCATGACCAGCCCGATCCCGAAGTTCGACAAGGCCGGCACCTTCATCGGCTCGTCCTACTGCTACGCCAGCGCCCGCGACTTCGCCCGCTTCGGCCTGCTCTATCTGCGCGGCGGGATGTGGGATGGCGAACGCCTGCTGCCCGAGGGCTGGGTCGACTACGCCCGTACCCCGACCTTCCAGCAGGAAGGGGTGACCGAGGGCCGCTATGGCGCCCACTGGTGGCTGGACATCGCCGGCCCCGGCTCGTTCTCGGCCAACGGCTATGACGGCCAGTACACGGTGCTGGTCCCCGATCTCGACCTGATCCTGGTGCGGCACGGGGCGACGCCGCTGGACAAGAAGGACGCGCTGAAGGCGTGGGTCGGGCAGGCGGTGGACTGCTTCCGGTGATCTGGCTGCTGCCGGCTCTGGCGGCGGCGAAGGGCGGGTTGAGCTTCTGGCTGGCCCGCAAGCAGTTCAACGACGACGCGGTGCCGATCGCCCGCGACCTGTTCCCGGCCGGCGCGCCCCGGCGCGTGATGGCGATCTGGGCCCACCCCGACGACGAGATCACCAGCGCCGGCGCCTTGGCCGCCATGGCGCAGGCCGGCGCGGAGCTGACCCTGGTCTACCTGACCGCCGGCGAGGCGGCCAAGGACACCGGCCATACCCGCGAGGCGCTGGCCCGGGTGCGGCGGGCCGAGGCGCAGGCGGCCGGCGAGCATCTGGGCGCGGCGCATGTCGAGGTGCTGGATTTCCCGGACGGCGGCCTGGCCGCCAGCGACCATGTCGCCGCCCGCGCCGCCATCGCCGGGCTGATCGCGCGGTTCGAGCCGAGCGTGGTCGTCGCCTTCGACGAGAAGGTCGGGTTCTACGGCCACCCCGACCATGTCCAGGCCGGGCGCTGGGTGCGCGAGGTGGTCGAGGCCGGCGCCCCGTCCGTGCGCCAGCTCTACCAGGCGACCCTGCCGCAGCCGATGATCGCCCTGGCGCTGAAGCTGGTGAGCGCGTTCCGCGACAACTACCCGGCGGCGCGCGAGGACGGACTGCCGGTCCCGACCGTTGCGGTCAACATCGTCGCCCAGTCGAAGCGCAAGCGGCTGCTGCTGGACGTCCACGCCTCGCAGGCCAAGGTGATCGCCGACGTCCAGCCCTATGCCGACCGTGCGCCGCACTGGCTGTACTATCGGCTGTTCGACCGCGAGTACTTCGCGCTGGCGGTGGACCGGTAGGGCTTTCAATTCCTCCCCTCCTGGGGGAGGTGGATCGATGCTTAGCATCGAGACGGAGGGGGCCTGCTCGCAAGTCAAAGTCCCCCTCAGTCGGCCATTCGGCCCACAGCTCCCCGATAGGGGGAGCAACTAGACGGTGTCCCCGTCGCCCTTCAGCACGATGTCCTTGTATTTGAGCGCGGCGGCCGCCGGCATGGCCGACCAGCCTTGCAGCAGCGAGCCGCGGCCCCAGGGCGGGGCGAAGTACTCGACCGCTCCCATCCAGCCCTGGTCCAGGCAACTCTCCCACCAGCGCAGCATCGGATAGCGCCAGCCCGGCAGGCCGCGGCGCAGGCGCTCCTCGGCGTAGAGGCCCGACAGCCAGGGCCAATCCGAGCCGTTGTGATAGCGGTAGGCGAAGGCCGACTTCGAGCGGGTGTCGGCCTTGTGCCGGTACGGCGGGAAGCAGCACATCACGCCCCAGTCGCCGTAGGGCTGCACGTCGTTGTGGCGGCTCTCGAGCTTGGCGCGCACCGCCTCCAGCACCTGCAGGGCCCGGTCCGGCGGGACCGCGTCGTGGCGCAGCAGGGTCAGGCTGTCGAGCGTGAGGTGATGCTCCAGGGTCGGCTCGACGTCCTCCAGGCCGGGCGGGGCGTGATAGTCGGCGTACCAGCCGGCGGGGCCCCACAGCGCCGCGTCGACGGCCTGGCGGGTCTGTTCGGCCAGCCCGCGCGCCTGACCTGATAGCTGCGGATCGATCCGGTGGCCCAGCCGCGCGATCACGTCCAGCGTCCCGACCCAGAGGCCGAGGTCATAGGCGACGAAGCCGCCCCGATAGACGTTGTCGGCCCAGTCGCGGTCGTGCCGCGGCTTCACCGGCAGCCCCTGTTCGGAGAAGCCGCGATAGCGCTCGAAGATCGCCTTGATCAGCGGCCAGTGGCGCTCGGCCGGCTCGTCGTCGCCGGTGCTTCGCTCGTAGTCGCCGATCGCCAGCACGAAGAACAGCGGCGAGTCGAAGTGGTCGCTCCACCAGTCGTTCGAGCGGGTGTGGATCCAGTCGAGCCCGAACACCGTGGTGCGCAGCTCCTCCCAGGCCTTGGCCTGTTCCGGCCCCGAGACGATGACGCCGCTGGGCGCCTCGCCGTCCGGCTGCACGCCGGAGGCCAGCATCTCGATCTCCTCGTGGACCATGGCCGGCGCTGCTTCCAGCAGCAGCTGCAGCGTCCAGTAGCCGTCGCGGTAATACGTGCGGGCCGGGGCGGAATAGTGCAGGCCGGCGGCCAGACCGTCGAAGCGGCCGCGCTCGTCGCGGCGCACGCTGGAGAGCGCCGCATGAGTCCCCTGCATCACCATGCTGCGCAGCATCGGGTCTGCCTCTGGCAATCGGTCGCAGTGGGCGGCGTAGGCGCGGGCCTCGGCCAGGATGGTGTCGACCGAGAAGTGCAGCGCGCGCTCGGCCTCGGCGATGTCAGTCCCCGCGGCGATCACCAGGTCCGCGCCGCGCTGTTCGATCAGCACGTTGGCCCAGGGCAGGTCGACGCGGCGGCGGGTCTTCTCGCGGCGCACTCCGGCCTTCGGATGGTGGATGCGGTCCCAGGAGGCGCAGCGCCGCGCCGGGGTGAAGCCGCGATAGGCGACGCCGCAGATCACCATCACCGGCGCTTCCTGAGCCACGAAGATCCCGCCGCCCGGCGCGGTCAGCAGGTTGGGTCCATGGACATAGGGGCCGGCGAGCGGCGTGAAGCGGATGCGGCCGAGATCCCCCTCGCCCCACAGCGCCAGGTCGCCGAACCCCGCCGCCGACAGCTCGCCCTGCAGGCGCGGGGCCATGACCGGCAGCAGGACCGGCGTCGTGCTCTCGACCAGGCCGTCGGCGCGTGGGGTGAGGACGGGCATGGGCATGAACGGCTCCCGCGGTTGGCCGTGGTGTAGGCCGATAGAAGGAACGCGGAAGGGCGAGCTTGGGTTGGCGCGATCAATTGCTCCTCCGCTGGGGGAGCTGTCAGCCGAAGGCTGGCTGAGGGGGATTGCTGAGTCAGCAGGCCCCCTCCGTCTTACTCCGCCTACCCCCGGACCGCAGTGATCAGGCGCTTGAGGTCGGCGCCAGAGAAGATCTCGATCCAATAGCCGTCGGGGTCCTTGATGAAGGCGATGCCCTTCATGGCGCCGTCGTTCGGGCGCTTGACGAACTCGGCGCCGAGCTCCTCGAAGCGGGCGCAGGCGGCGTCGACGTCGGGCGCCGAGATGCCGATATGGCCGAAGCCGCGCGGCTCGCTGTTGCCGTTGTGATAGGCGAAGTCGGCGTCGTCCTCGGTGCCCCAGTTGTGGGTGAACTCCAGCAGCGCCGGCTGTTCGAACACCCACTTCACGCGCTCCGCCGGGTCGCTGGGGATCTCGCCGCCCGGATAGCCCATGAAGTAGAGCGAGAACTTGCCGGCCTCGAAGTCGTAGCGGTCCAGCAGGGTCATGCCGAGGACATCGCGGTAGAACGGCACGGTCTTGGCCGGGTCCTTGATCCGCAGCATGGTCTGGTTCAGCACGAAGCCGTCGGTGGCGCTCATCGTCAGGTGTCCTTCATGCCGTGAGCCCGGGCCGCCGCGGCCAGCTCCTCGCGCATGACGCTCCTTAGCCGCTGCGGGGCGATGATTTCCACCTTGTCGCCCCAGGTGAACAGGTGCCAGGCCAACTCGCGCATGCCGCCGGCCGTGAAGCGCACGATCACCGAGCCGCCGTCCTGGGGCTCGATCGACTGGGTCGGGTGAAAGCGCCAGCCCATCGCCTCGTCGGCGCCGTGCGGCAGGATGCGCAGCACCACCTCCTCGACCTCGTCCTGATAGATGCCGAAGCTGCGGTTCATGAACGCCTGCAGCGAGAACCCTTCCGGCCGCGCGCCGACGGTCTCGGAGACCGAGATGTCGCGGATGCGGTCCAGCCGCCAGGTGCGCGGTTCGGGGGAATCGCCCTCGCCGCCGACCAGGTAGTTGGAGCGGCCGAACAGCAGGCCGAAGGGCGTGATCTCGCGCACCCGGCCCGGCGAGGAACCGCCCTCGTAGCGCAGCCGCAGACGGCGCAGCGACTTGATCGCCTCGCGCACCGCGCCCAACACCTCCTCGTCCTCGAACGGGCGCGGGCCGGCGTGGACGGCCATGGTCTCGGCCTCCAGCAGCGCCTCCAGGTCGGGGGCCAGCTTGCGCCGGGCGCCGGCGCGGATCGCCGACAGCACCTTCTGTTCCAGCGACAGCAGCGCGCCGGCGCGGGCCTTGGCGCCGGCGGCCTTGAACTGCTCGGCCGCGGCGCGCAGGGCGGCGAATTCGTCTGCGGTCGGGGCCTGGAAGATGCCGTCCAGACCGGAGGGAATGCGGAACCGGCGGGTGGGCGGGTCCTCGACCTCCTCCATCTGCGGGAAGGCCTCGCGGACCGCGTCGCGCATGCGCTCGGCGGTGCGGCGGCCGACGCCGAGGCGCTCGGCCATCTCGTCGAGGGTCAGCCCCTCAGCGGACGAGGCCAGCATCCGGGCCAGATCCAGCAGGCGCGCGGCCTTCTCGTGACGCATGAGAACTTTTCCGGAACAACGATACGTCCGATTCTGACGCATCGGCACTTTAACAAGAACCTGCCGAGAGGAAAGGACCTTCCGATGCCCGCCGCCGCCCGAGTGACCCCGTTCCGCCGTTCCTACGCCGACCCGCTGTTCCTGTTCGAGGCCCGTCGCCCCCTGGTCCCGGCCAGCGCGGAGATGATCGACCAGGTGATCACCCACGCCGACGTGGCGGTGCGCCAGTCGGGCGGACGCCTGAAGCTGCGCATCACGGCCGGGATGATCGAGCAGCTGCAGTTCGAGGGCAAGCTGGGCGAAGGCGCCCACCGGCTGGCCGACCTGACGGTGATCTGGGACGAGACCGAGGGCCAGGTCCACACCGTCCGCGACGACGCCCGCCTGCGCGACGCCGCCGACCGCTGGGCCGACTGGGACGCGCTGTTCGATGAAGAGAGCTTTCGCCCGGTGAGCGCGGCGGCCTAGCCCCAGCGCCGCCCCATCGTCTTCACGGTCTCCTCGAACTCGGCGACCGTCTCGGCGATGACCTGGGCGACCGGCTTGACCGCGTCGATGCGGCCGGCGACCTGGCCGGTCAGCGGGATCGAGCTTTCGAGGTCGCCGCCGAAGTACATCTCCTTGGCGCGGGCGAACTCGCCCATCACCCCCTCGCCGCCCTCGCGTTCGTAGGTCCCGGTCTTCTCGGTGCGCAGCGCGCGCAGGGCCGGGCCCGGGCCGAAGCGGTTGAGGAAGACGGTGTCGGTCTCCTTGGCGCCGACGATGGCGTCCTTCCAGTTCTGGTGCACGGGGCTCTCGGCGGCCGAGACCATACGGGTGCCCATCTGCACGCCCTCGGCCCCCAGCGCGAAGGCCGCGGCCATCGAGCGGCCGTCGGTGATCCCGCCGGCGGCGATCACCGGCACGCCGACCTTCGAGCAGACCAGCGGCAGCAGCACCATGGTCGAGACGTCGCGCGAGTTCTTGAAGCCGCCGCCCTCGCCGCCCTCGACCACCAGCCCGTCGACCCCCGCCTCGATCGCCTTCAGCGCCGCGCCCAGCGAGGGCACCACGTGAAAGACGGTCAGGCCCGCCTTTTTCAGCGCCGAGCAGTACTTGTTGGGATCGCCGGCCGAGGTCGTGACGAACTTCACGCCCTGGTCGACCACGAACGAGACGATGTCTGGGTCGCGCACGAAGGCCTGGGCGATATTCACCCCGAACGGCTTGTCGGTCAGACCGCGCATCTTGCGGATCTCCTCGCGGACGGCGTCGAGCTCGCCGGACGAGGTCTCGATGATTCCGAGCCCGCCGGCGTTGGAGACCGCCGAGGCCAGCTGGCTGCGGGCGATCCAACCCATCGGCGCCTGGACGATGGGGAACTCGATCCCGAGCATCTCGGTGATGCGGGTCTTGATCACGGCGGCGCCTCCCAAACGCTTGTTTGAACCATTGGGCGGCGCGCGGCCCGCGCCGTCAAGCGTGGGCAGGCGACGAAATCGGCGGGACCGCAAAATCAATATTGCGAGTCATTCTCATGAACAATACGGTCGAGACAGTCCAAGGAGCCCCCCTATGCCTCAGCACGCTCACCGGCCTGACGACCACGCCCGCCTCTGCGACCTGTCCCAGGGCGAGCATATGCTGCTCTGGGCGTTCCGCGCCGCGGCCTTCGGAGCCGGCGACTGCCATCTGGTCCGCCGCCAGTTCGAGGAGAGCTGCGGCTCGCTGGGGCTGGAGGCGCTGACCGCGCTGTCGGTGTTCGTGCGCGAGCTGGGGCTCAACGGGCGGCGCAAGATCACCCTGGCCGCGCCGGGCTCCTATCGCCTGACCCGAGACGAGCAGTCGGTGCTGGCCCTGTTCGCCGCCGCCCAGGCCGAAGATTATGCCCGGCTCGACGCCCACCTGGCCTGGCTGCTGGCCGACGCGCCGCGCGCGCCGTTCCCGGCCGCCGCCTGTCTGGTGGCCCAGGCGCTGTCGATGAGCGGCTACGTGCTGCGGCTGCCGACCATAGAGGCCGCCCGCCCGCCTGAGGCGGCGGATGACGGAACCGACAACGTGCTCGCCTTCCGCCGGCGCGCGTCCTGATGGCGCGCATCGACCACCTGGTCTGGGCCGCGCCGAACCTCGAGCGCGCCATCGACGAGCTGCAGACACGCACGGGCGCCAGGGCTGCGCCGGGCGGCGCGCATCCAGGCGCCGGCGCCCGCAACGCCGTGCTCGGCCTCGGCCCGGGAAGCTATCTGGAGATCCTGTCCCCTGACCCTGCCCAGGCGCCTCAGCCCGGGCCGGCCGCACAGCTGGCGAAGCTGGCGGCCCCGACCTTGCACACCTTCGCCGTCGCCACCGACCGGCTCGACCGCGTGGCGGTGAAGCTGGAGAAGGCCGGCCTGCCGCACGCCGGCATCATTCCGATGTCCCGCCGACTGCCGACCGGACGGCTGGTCCGCTGGCGGCTGCTGATCCCGGCCGGCCACGCCTATGGCCCCCTGGCGCCGTTCTTCATCGACTGGGGCGACAGCCCACATCCGTCGGACGCCGTCGACCAGGGCTGCCGCCTGGCGGGTCTCACCCTGCGCCACCCGGAAGCCTGGAGCCTCGGTCCGCTACTGGAACGGCTGGAGGTCGAGGTGAAGGTCGAGGCCGGCCCGGCCGAGATCAGCGCCGAACTCGACACCCCGCGCGGCAGGGTGCGCCTGTCGTCGCGCGATCACGTTCCCGGCTGACAGACCTTGTCGCGATAGAGCGTCCATTTCTCGCAGATCTTGCCGTCGGGCAGCCGGCACATGTCGTACTGGCCGCCCGCAATCAGAAGGCGACGGACGCACGGCCTGATGTCTTCAAACGCCGCCCCCGCGGTGACAGAACATCGGCATCCGAAATGCACGCCCCGCAGCTCAAAGGAGGGCCAGGTGCAAGTCGATCAATCCAAACTCGAAGCGTTTCAGGGCAAGATGCTCGGCGACATGGGCGCGGCGGTCTCCGCGGCGCTGGTGATCCTCGGCGACCAGCTCGGGCTCTACAAGGCCATGGCCGACGGCGGGCCGACCACCTCGCTCAAGCTCGCCGCGGCGACCGGCACCACCGAGCGCTACGTCCGCGAATGGCTGGCCGCGCAGGCGGCCTCCGGCTACGTCGAGTACGACCCGGTGAAGGCTGAGTTCTCGCTTACCCCCGAGCAGGCGATGGTGTTCGCCGACGAGGGCGGGCCAGCGTTCATGGCCGGCGGGTTCGAGGTGCTGGCGGCGATGTTCCGCGACGAGCCCAAGGTCGCGGCGGTGTTCAAGAGCGGCAAGGGCCTGGGCTGGCACGAGCACGACGTCTGCCTGTTCCGCGGCACCGAGCGGTTCTTCCGGCCCGGCTACAACGCCCACCTGACCACCGAGTGGATCCCGGCGCTCGACGGCATGGAAGGCAAGCTGAAGTCCGGCGCGCGGGTGGCAGACGTCGGCTGCGGGCACGGCGCCTCGACCGTGCTGATGGCCAAGACCTATCCCAACTCGAAGTTCTACGGCTTCGACTATCACGGCCCCTCGATCGAGCGGGCGCGGGAGGCGGCCAAGGAGGCTGGGGTCGAGGACCGGGTGACGTTCGAGGTCGCCAGCGCCAAGGACTTCAATGGCGGCGCCTATGACATGATCGCCATCTTCGACGCCCTGCACGACATGGGCGACCCGGTCGGCGCGGCCAAGCACATCCGCGAGAGCCTGGCCCCGGACGGCAGCTGGCTGCTGGTCGAGCCGTTCGCCAACGACGACCTGGCCGACAACCTCAACCCATTCGGGCGGATCTTCTATTCGGCCTCGACTATGATCTGCACGCCCGCGTCGCTGAGCCAGGAGGTCGGCATGGGCCTGGGCGCCCAGGCTGGTGAGAAGCGGCTGCGACAGGTCGCCGAGGACGCCGGCTTCACCCACTTCAAGCGCGCCACCGAGACGCCGTTCAACCTGGTGTTCGACGTGCGGCCCTAGAAGGGGAAGAACACCGGGATCGCGATCATCGCGGCGATCCAGGTGACGATGTTCAGCGGCACCCCGACGCGGACGAAGTCCATGTAGCTGTAGCCGCCCATCTGGAAGACCAGGACGTTGGTCTGGTAGCCGAACGGCGTGGCGAAGGCGGCGCTGGCGGCCATCATCACGGCCACCAGGAACGGCCGCGGATCGACTCCGAGGTTCTCGGCCAGGGCCACCGCGATCGGCGTCACCAGCACCGCGACCGCGGCGTTGGACAGGAACTCGGTCGCCACCAGGGTGACGCCGTAGAGAATGATCAGCGCCGCCAGCGGCCCGAACGGACCGATGAAGCCGATCAGCAGCTCGCTGCCGGCGGCGGCCAGGCCGGTGACCTCGATGGAGAGGCCGACCACCACCATGCCGGCGATCAGCAGCAGGACGTCGGGCCGCAGGCCGGCATAGGCCTCCTCCGGACTGATCACCCGCAGCAGGATCAGCGACACAGCCCCGGCGAAGGCCGCCGCCGAGATCGGCGCGGCCCCGAAGGCGGCGGCGGCGACCACGGCGACGAACACCGCCAGCGCGGTCAGCGCCTTGCCCAACTGCAGCGGCCGGTCAGCGGCGCTGAACAGCGCCACGTCGCCGAGCACCGCATCGCCCGCCCCGCCCTCGTGGCCCCGCGCCTCGCCCAGCGGGATCGGCGCCGACGTGCTGGGGATCACCGCATCGCCCTTCGGCAACAGGCGCACGCCGAAGACATACAGGTAGAGCGCCCCGGCGCCGGCGACGCAGATGCCAACGGGGGTGATCTCGAACAGGCCGAAGGTCGGCTGACCGGCGTTGCGGGCCATGTCGTTGACCAGGAGGTTGGTCGAGGTGCCGATCAGCGTCAGCAGGCCGCCCATCACCGTCACGTAGCTGAGTGGCATCAGGAAACGCTTGGGCGACAGGCCGATGGACGTCGCGACGTCGCGGATCACCGGCGCGGCCAGCACCACGATCGGGGTGTTGTTGAGGAAGCCGCCGACCGTGCCGCACAGGCCGATGACCAGCCACAGGCCCTTCTCGCCCAGCCGCGCGCACAGCTTGGTCGCCTGACGGATCATCAGCCCCAGCAGGCCCGACAGCTCGATGGCGTAGGCGATCACGAACAGCGAGGCGAGCGCGATGACCGCCGGACTGGCGAAGGCGCCCTGCACCTCCACGGGCCGGATGACGCCGAGCAGCAGCAACGCCGCGGCCGCCGCCAGCGCCGCGACGTCGGACCGGATCCGTCCATGGATCAGGACGCCGACGACGGCGACAAGGACCACGAGCGCGGCGATCTGATCGAAACTCATCTGCGCGGGGAGGCTTTCGTGACGTTCACGCCAAGGTTCTTGGAACGCCGGGGCGGCCACATGCTAGCCTTGCGCCCATGCCTCCCGCAGATGTGAACTCAGCGCGCCGGAGAAGGGCGCGCCTCGGCGCCGTCGTCCTGACGCCTTTCCTGCTGCTGGCCTGCGGCCCTCAGGAGACCGCACCGCCGCCTGCGCCGCCGCCCAAGATCGAGCCGCCGCCGCCCGAGCCGCCGAAGATCATCGCCCCGCCCCCGTCGCTCGGCCGCGCCGACCTGCTGGCCGCAGCAGCGGCGGCCGCCTCGGCCTATGCGGCCGGCGCTGCGGCCGAAGGCGCAGATCCCCTCGCCGGGCGCAGCTTCACCATCCGCACGCCGTTCGGCTGCGCGCCGGATCGCGCCAAACCCTCTCCGGGACTGGCCGGGCGCACGCTGCGCGCCAAGGGCCACGCGGCCGAACTGAGCCTGACACCGGCGGACTGGACCCAATCGCCGCTGGTCGCCGCCGCCGTCGAGGCCAAGGTCTGGGACGCCGTCGAAGGCTACTGGATCGACCGCCCCTGGCTGTCGTCGGAGGCCTGCCCTCCGGGCGCCGCGCCGGCCGGCGACGACGAGGAGATCCCTGCGCCGAGCCCGCAGACCCTCGGCCTGGCCGCCGTGTTCGAGCCCGAGGGTTCGCGCTTCGGCCGTCGCAACGGCCGCGCCTACGCCTTCACGCTTCGCGGCGAGGACAAGACGCCGCCCGAGCCGCCGGCCAAGGGCTACCGACTGGTGCTCGAGGGCCGCTTCACGGCCTTTCCGGACGGACGCAGCATTCGTTGCCGCGCCGAGAGCTCGGACCAACGCCCGCTCTGCGTCGCCGCCGCGCAGCTCGATCGCGTGGCGTTCGAGGACGGCGACACCGGCGCGGTGATCAGCGAGTGGCGCAAGGACTGAGAGCCGCCTAGATTTCGCGCCATCGATCAGAGGCGACGAGGACCGACCATGACCGAAGCGACCGACCTGCCCGAAGTGGTGCGCACCGACAAACGCTTCGAGATCCGCGTCGGAGAGGACGTCGCCTTCGCCGAGTATCGGGTGCGCGGCGACAGCGTGATCTTTCCGCACACCGTGGTCCCGGAGGCCTTCGCCGGCCAGGGCGTCGGCAAGCGCCTAGTCGAGGCCGGGCTGCAGTTCGCCCGCGACGAAAAGCTGTGGGTGCGGCCGCACTGCCCCTTCTTCAACGCCTATATGAAGAAGCGCCCCGAACTGCACGCCATGGTCCACCCGGACGAGCGCCCGGGCATGACCGCGTGAGCGAGGTCGTCCGCACCCCGAGCCGGTTCGAGATCGCCCTGGGCGGCGGCGAGGTCGCCTTCGCCGACTATCGGATCGAGGGCGACAGCATCGTCTTTCCGCACACGGTCACCCCCCGCGCCTTCGAGGGCCAGGGCCTGGCTTCGCAACTGGCGAAGGCCGCCCTCGCCTATGCCCGCGAGCAGGGCCTGAAGGTGCGGCCGCACTGCGCGTTCTTCGCCGCCTACATCAAGAAGCGCCCGGACCTGCACGACCTGGTGCATCCAGACGAGCGGGCGGCGCTCACCTAGCTTCCGGCTTCGGCTGCTGGTCGAGGGCGGCTGACGCGGCGTCGAGCGGACTGGCGGGCTGACCGGAAATCAGACTGCGGGCGATCGCAGCCGCTCCGCCGCCGTGTGGATTGTTCGCAACGATCGACAGCACCGCGATCGCCTCGGCCTCTCGATCACGGCGCAACAGGGCATCGCCCAGCATGATGGCCGCCGCATCGACGGTCGGGGCCAGGGACCTGACGGTGAGCAGGGCGTTCAGGTCGTTGTCGTTCGGATAGGCCGGGTCGACGGTCCGCGAGCGGAGATAGGCGAGAAGGATCCGGTAGTCGTCCTGGTCCTGGCCATAGGCTTTCACGAGATATGGTCGGGCGGCCTTGAACCGCGCCTCATAGTGATCGGGGTCGCGTTCGCCCGCCGTCAGCTGCCCCTGGCCGGCGACGAGCAAGGTCTCGGTGTCCTTCGGATCGGCCTCCAGACGACGTTTGACGATCGCCTCGCCGGCCGCCACGTCGCCGAAAGCGAACTCGGCGCGCGCCAGGGTTAGCTCCGCGAGCCTGTCGCCTGGCCATTGGGGAGCCCGCGTTCTGAGGTCCGCGAGCAACGCCGAGTCGGCTTCGGCGCCCACGCCGCGTTCATTGGAGAGCCGAAGGGAATCCAGAAGGAACGCATCGGCTGAAGGGCCAAGGCGACTGACCTTGATCTCCGGCGCGTTGGGCAGCGGGTCCTTGACCGTGAAAGAGATCAGCCTCCGATAGTTACGCAGTCGCGTGCCAAGCTCGACGATGCTCAGGCCCGTCCCGACCTCCATCGCCTTCACCGGATCCTGACCGTCGGCGATGGCGATGGTGATCTTGGCGAGTTGCGCCGAGCGCTCCGGGTCGCTGCGCATGTAGTGCATCAGCAGCCACGCCTGGGAGTAGTACGCGCTTCGTACGTCTTCAGACAGATCGCCGGGGGCCTGGGACAGGACGACCTCCCACGGCAGCCGCCCGGATTGCGAAACCTCGTAGGCGCGCCCTGGATTTGGCCGCCCCACTTCGGCGGCGCTGGCCGTGACCTTGGTTGTCATGAAGTATTCGGCCCAGCCCTCGATGAACCAGCCCGGATACGCCGCGGGGAAGTTCTCAAGCATGAAGGCGTGAGCGTACTCGTGAAAGAGCACCTCATCTCCGTCGATACCGATGGCTCCGTCATAGGCGACGGCGAAGGTCGCGTTGGCGCCGGCTGAGTAGAAACCGACGGTGTTCGCATCCTTCGACGGCGCCACGCGACGCAAGTCCCGCTGGCTGTCGATCATGTAGACCTCCAGCTTGCGCGGCTGGACCTTGGGCGCCGTGGGATGGGTGAGCCGCAGGACCGCGTCGAAGACGCTCAGGCGCATGGCGAGGTTGCGGACGCGCACGTCCTTGCCTTGCCCATAGACGATGAACCGGTCGGTCTCGGCGCGCAGCCATTCGGCGCTGGCCGCCGCCGGCCAGAACGCGCCGACGGCGGCGGCGACGGCCACGGTCCAGCGCGCGACGTTCCTGTTCCCCATGCTCCCCCCGGGCACTCTGGTTGCAGGAATGCTTGTATCGCGCGCGGGGCGTGTGTCGAGGAGCTAGTAGCGCCACCCCTTGGGATGCGGCGTGGTCATGCCCTCCAGGTCCAGCATCACCTCGTCGACATAGCACCAGCCCCAGCCGTCCGGCGGGTCATAGGTCTCCATGATCGGGTGGCCGGTGGCCTTGAAATGCTTGGTCGCGTGGGTGTTGGGACTGTCGTCGCAGCAGCCGACATGACCGCACTCGCGGCACAGCCGCAGGTGCACCCAGCCTGCGCCGATCTGCAAACACTCTTCGCAGCCGTCGGCGGACGGCGTGACGACTTTCAGGTGCGCGCCGTGCGTACAGGTCATGGGCTCCGCCGCTCCGCAGGTTCCGGAAGCACGACGCTAAGCCCCGGAGCGGGCGGCGCAATCGGGTCTGCGCCTCAGGCCGCCAGACCCTGCATCCGCGCCGCGATTCTGCGCACCCGCTCCGGCCCTCCGAGCAACTGACGGTTCAGGCCGATGCGCTTGAACCAATAGTGCAGCCCCAGCAGGTCGGTAATCCCCATGCCGCCATGCACCTCGGTGGCGGTGCGGGCGATGAAGCGGCCGATTTCGGAGGTGTGCGCCTTGGCGTGGGCGGCGGTCAGCCCGGCCTCGGCTGGGGCGTCGTCGAAGGCGTACGCGGCGTACCAGACCAACGAGCGGCTCGGCTCCAGCTCGGCCGCCATCTCGGCGCACAGGTGCTTGACCGCCTGGAACGAGCCGATCACCCGGCCGAACTGGCGGCGTTCCTTGGCGTAGGCGACGGCCTTTTCGATCATCACCTCGGCCGCGCCCAGGGTGTCGGCGGCCAGCAGCGTCCAGGCCGCGTCGCGCACCGCGTCGAGCGCATGGGCGGCCAGCGGCTCAGCGGCGACGCCGTCGAAGGCGAGTTCGCCCAGGCGCCGGGTCAGGTCGATGCTGGTCACGTCCGAGCGGGAGAGCCCGGCCGCATCGCCCGCGACCAGGTGCAGGCCGCCGGCGGTGTCGGCGACCAGGAACAGATCGGCGGCCAGGGCGTCGGTGACGAACAGCGCCCCGCCGCTCAGCTTGCCGCCGGATGCGGTTACGCCCATGCCGTCGCGAGCGCCGGCGACCGCTTCGGAGATCGCCAGCCCGACGACGACCTCGCCCGAGGCGATCTTCGGCAGCCAGCGCGCCTGCTGTTCACCGCTGCCGCCGCGGACCAGCGCCACCGACGCGGCGACCGAACCGAGGAACGGCGACGGCGCGACGGCCCGGCCCAGGACCTCGGCCGCCAGGGCCGCGTCCAGCAGGCCGAGCCCCAGCCCGCCGTACTCCACCGGGACAACGACGCCGGGCAGGCCGAAATCGGCCAGGGCGGCCCACAGGTCGCGGGCGATCGGCTCGCGGTCGGCGGCGAACGCGCGCACCCGGTCCAGCGGCGCAGCGGTCTCTAGCGTGCGGGCCAGGCTCTCCTGCATCAGCCTCTGGTCGGCGGTGATCGAAAAATCCATGTCAGGCGCTCGCGAGCTTGGGTTCGCGCGGCATGCCGAGGCCGCGTTCGGCGATGATGTTCTTCTGGATCTGGGCGGTGCCGCCGCCGATGATCAGGCCCAGGTCGAACATGTAGTTCCACTGCCAGGAGCCCCTGGCCCGCAGGTGCGGTCCGTCTTCGTAGAGCACGCCCAGTTCGCCCAGGGCGTCGATGGCCAGGGCGGCGATCTGGTGGTTCAGTTCGCAGCCCTGCAGCTTGACCACCAGCCCCGCCATGCCGCTGGCCTCGCCGCTCATCGAGGCGGTGACGTTGCGCAGGCCGTTGAACTTCATGGTCAGCACCCGGGCCTGCAGCTGCATGACCCGGTCGCAGAACACCGGGTCGTCGATCAGCCGGCGACCGTCGACGCTCTCGGTCTTCATCAGCTCGATCAGGGCGTGCAGCCGCGCCTCGGTGGCGTTGGGATCGCCCAGCATGCCGCGCTCGTGCTTGAGCGTGGCGTTGGCGACGAACCAGCCTCGGCCGCGCCCGCCGACCACCGCGCTCTTGGGCACGCGCACGTCGGTGAAGAACACTTCGTTGAACTCGGCCGAGCCGGTCATGGTCTTCAGCGGCCGCACCTCGATGCCCGGCGTGGTCATCGGAAACAGCAGGTAGGAGATGCCGTCGTGCTTGGGCGCGTCAGGTTCGGTGCGCACCAGGCAGAAGATCATGTCGGCCTGGGCCGCGGTGCTGGTCCAGATCTTCGAGCCCGAGATCACGAAGTCGTCGCCGTCCTCGACCGCCTTGGTCTGCAGCGAGGCCAGGTCCGACCCCGCGCCCGGCTCCGAATAGCCCTGGCACCAGACGACCTCGCCGCGCAGGGTCGGGCCGATCCAGCGGATCTTCTGCTCCTCCGAGCCCACCTCCAGCAGGGTCGGGACCAGCATCGAGATGCCCTGGTTGGCGAAGCCGCGCGGCGCTCCTGCGCGGGTGAACTCCTCGGCGATGATCCGCGACTTCAGCACGTCAGGCGCCGCGCCGTAGCCGCCATAGGCCGTGGGAATGGTGCGGGCCGCATAGCCGTGCTCGATCAGCAAACGCTGCCACTCCAGCGCCGCCTCGCGCGGGCGCGCGGCGTCGCCGACATAGCGGTCGCGATGTTTCGTCAGGAAACTGCGAACCTCCTCGCGGAAACCTTCCATTTCGGGCGTGAATCTGAGGTCCATCGGCGTCCTCCCAGGGCGTCGTCGCCCCTAGGCGAGCACCCCCGTCCGCACGCTGCAAGTATGACCCGACGGAACCCCGGCCGCGGCTTGCGCCCTGAGTCAAACCTGAAATTGAACTTCAGTCCAATATGAAATGACGTCGTTATATTACCCTAGAATGTAATGCCGACGCCACCGCACCCAGAGGTTTGACGCCCCCGCAGAGTCGCGAAAGCCCTGTGGCGGCTTGTCGCACCCCAACATGCAAACCACGGCAAACACTGGAAAAAGACGTCCGTCGCCGCGGTTGCAGTAACCATTTCTTCAGCCAGGAGGACCTAGCGATGGGATGGGCGACGAAGGGGGCTAAATCCATGACCTCCGACGGAGCCATAGTATTCGTAGGAGAATAGTGCACGTCCGTAGGCGACCCGCTTCCGTATAGTTGAGAACATCGTTCTCCCAGTGCAGAGGCAACAAGGTCGCTTCCGCATATTCTTGGTTCAGGTACGGAAGAAACGCCTTGGGCGCGCTCGCCTCGCACCGCGCTAGCCGCGCTGCGGTCTGAACCCTGGGGACGACCTCGTGTTTCTCGACAACCTTAAGATCTCCCGCAAGCTGGCCCTGGGCTTTGCTGCGGTGGTGTTGACCATGGCCGGCATGGGCGGCGCCATGATGATCAACCTGCACACGCTCGATGTCGCGCGCGTGCAGATCAAGGAAAGCCGCGAGGTCCTCTCGGCGCTCGACGAGGCCAAGTTCTTCATGACTCGCCAGGAGAACAGCTACCGTGGCTACCTGCTGTCGAAGAACGACTATTACGTCGAGCGTGTGAACAAGCACCGCGCGAACTTCAAGAAGCGCCTCGAGACCGCCCGCGCCGGTCTGACCGACACCCCCGAACTGGCCGCCAAGATCGACACCGCCGCAGCGTCCGCCGACCGCTGGTACGCTGAAGTCTTCGAGGCTGGCGTGCAACTCGCCTCCGACCCGGCCACCCTGCCGCAGGCCATCGCCATGGTCGGGCCCGACGGCGCCGCCGACTCGGTGATCTCGCCGGCGGAAGACGCCATGGAAGCGGTCCAGACGGCGATGAACGAGGAAATGGCGCGCCTGCAGACCGAGCAGATCAACGCCTCGCGCACCGCGACCGCCAGCCTGGCGATCGGCCTGACGCTGGCGGTGCTGATCGCCGTCGGCCTCGGCTGGCTGCTGAGCCGGATGATCGGCGCGCCGGTGACCGCAATGACGGCCGCCATGCGCCGCCTGGCCCAGGGCGACTTCACCGCCATCGTCCCGGCCATGGACCGCAAGGACGAGGTCGGCGAGATGGCTCAGGCCGTCGCGGTGTTCAAGGAAGCCGGCATCGAGAAGCTGCGCCTGGAAGGTCAGACGGCCGAGCAACGCGCCGCCGCCGAAGCCGAGCGCCGCGCCCGTGAAGAGGAAAAGGCCCGCAAGGCCGAGGAAGACGCGGTCGCCATCGGCGCCTTGGCTGAGGCCATGGGCAAGCTGGCCCACGGCGACCTGACCCACCGCATCACCGCGCCCTTCGCCCCGGACGCCGCGCAACTGAAGACCGACTTCAACGCCGCCATGGTGCAGCTCCAGGACGCCATGAGCGTCGTCATCTCCAACGTGCATGCCATCAAGAGCGGCGCCGGCGAGATCAGCATCGCCGCCGACGACCTGTCGCGCCGCACCGAGCAGCAGGCCGCCAGCCTGGAAGAGACCGCCGCGGCGCTCGACGAGATCACCGCCACGGTCAACAAGACCGCCAGCGGCGCCCGGACTTGCAGCGACGTGGTGCTGGGGGCGCGCGGTGACGCCCAGAAGAGCGGCGAAGTCGTGAGGCAAGCCGTCGCGGCGATGAGCGAAATCGAACAATCGGCGCAACAAATCAGCCAGATCATCGGGGTGATCGACGAGATCGCCTTCCAGACCAACCTGCTGGCGCTGAACGCTGGGGTCGAGGCCGCGCGAGCGGGCGAAGCGGGCCGCGGCTTCGCAGTCGTCGCCTCGGAAGTGCGGGCCCTGGCCCAGCGCTCGGCCGAAGCGGCCAAGGAAATCAAGACCTTGATCAGCGCCTCCAGCCAGCAGGTCGGCCAGGGCGTGCATCTGGTCGGCGAGACCGGCGAGGCTCTGCAGCGGATCGTCAGCCGCGTCGCCGAGATCGACAGCCTGGTCTCGGAGATCGCGGCCAGCGCCCAGGAGCAGGCCGTCGGCCTGCAACAAGTCAACACCGCCGTTAACCAAATGGATCAGGTCACGCAGCAGAATGCGGCCATGGTCGAAGAATCGACGGCGGCGAGCCACGCCCTGGCGGGCGAGGCCGAAACCCTCTCCGGGTCCGTCGCGCGGTTCAACATCGGCCAGGTGCAGGCCGCTCCGGCCGGACGTCGTCCGGCCGCCGCCAGCCCGCAGATGCGACGGTCGAGCCGTGACGGCTCGGCGCTCCGCAAGCCGGAGCCCGAGGCCGACGGTTGGGAAGAATTCTAGGGCGCCGCACAACGCGGCCCCTCGGGGGGAGTGAAGATGACGCAGTCGACGGCGCCCGCCGTGGTCAGCCTACAGCCGATCCTGGACCTGCAGGCGGCCGAGCCCCTGCGGGCTGAACTGATGGCCCTGCGCGGCCGTCCCCTGAGCCTCGACGCCTCGCAGGTGACGCGCCTGGGCGGGCTCTGCCTGCAGGTTTTGATGTCGGCGCGCAAAATCTGGTCCGAGGACGGCCATAGCTTAACTGTGGATCAACCGTCTTCGGGCTTCTCAGAGCAATTGGCTGCCTTCGGCGCGCCCGAGCTGCAATTCGAGTCCTAGGGGGATTCTCGTGAGCAAGACCGTCCTGACGATCGACGATAGCCGCACCATGCGGGAAATGCTGAACCACGCCCTGGTTCAGGCCGGATACACCGTGATCCAGGCCGTGGACGGCGTGGAGGGCCTGGAAGTCCTGCAGGCCAACGGCGCCGACGTCGTCATCACCGACATCAACATGCCCCGCCTCGACGGCTTCGGCGTGATCGAGGGCGTGCGCGCCAATCCCGATCACCGCGCCACGCCGATCCTGGTGCTGACCACCGAAAGCGACGCGGCCAAGAAGGAGCGGGCCCGCGCGGCCGGCGCCACCGGCTGGATCGTGAAGCCGTTCAATCCCGTGAAGCTGGTCGAAGCCGTCCGTCGGGTCGCCGCCTAAATCTTTCCCCCCAACCGGAGCGCTCCGTTGGATCCGTTCGAGAGCATCAAGCAGACCTTCTTCCAGGAGTGCGACGAGCTCCTGACCGACGCCGAGCAGGGTCTGCTGGCCATGGAGGCCGGCGACGCCGACAGCGAGACCATCAACGCGGTGTTCCGGGCTGTGCACTCCGTCAAGGGCGGCGCCGGGGCCTTCGGTCTGGAAGATCTGATCCGCTTCGCCCACGTCTTCGAGACGGTGATGGACGAGCTGCGCTCCGAGAAGATGGAGCTGACCGACGAGGTCGCCAAAACCCTGCTGCGCGCCTTCGACGTGCTGGCCGACCACGTGGCCGCCGCGCGCGACGGCACGACGGTGGATGAAGCCCGCTCGGCGGGCATCCTCGCCGAACTGAAGTCGCTGATCGGCGACGAGGGACTGGACGACGGCGACCTGGGGGACGACGAGGACTTCGGCTTCGTCCCGATGGCGGTCTCGATCGACGACGACGCCGGAGCCGCCGCGCCGCCCCTGGACTTCGACCTGCCGCCGCCAGTGGCGCTGGAGCCCGAACCTGCGGTCGCCGCGGGCGGCGTCTGGATCATCGATTTCGCGCCCAAGACCGAGATGTACGCCAAGGCCAACGAGGCCGGGCTGCTGCTGCGCGAACTGGCCCGCCTGGGCGAAACGCAGGTGACGCTGGACGACAGCGACCTGCCGCCGCTGGACCAGATTTCCGCCGAGAGCGCTTATCTGCGCTGGTCTATCCGCCTGACGACCGAGGCCGACGAAGCCGCGATCCGCGAGGTGTTCGAGTTCGTCGAGGACGACTGCACCCTGTCGATCGTCCGCGAAGGCGGCGACGAGCCGGCCCCCAAGGCCGACCTGCCGACGAGCGACGACGACCTGGCCAAGGCCAGCGCCGAGGCGCCGCTGGACCTCGCCGCCCTGCTCGCCCGCGTGTCCGGCGACGCCCTTGTCGCCGCGGCCGAACCTGAACCTGCGCCAGAGCCCGAACCGGCCGCCGACATGGACGTGGCCGCGCTGATCGCCCGCGCCCGGGCCGAAACCACCGCCCCGGCCACGACGCCGCCCCCGGTCCCCGCGGCCGCGCCGGCCCAGGCGCCCGCCGCCGCGAAAGCCGCCGCGCCGGCCAACGCCAACGCTCCGGCCGCTCCGGCCCAGGCCACGATCCGGGTCGACCTGGATCGCGTCGACCGGCTGATCAACGCCGTCGGCGAACTGGTCATCCAGCAAGCCATGCTGTCCCAGCGCGTTCTGGAAAGCGGCCTGGCCCGCTCGTCGAACGTCGTGCTCGGTCTTGAAGACCTGGAACTGCTGACCCGGGAAATCCAGGACAGCGTCATGGCCATCCGCGCCCAGCCGGTGAAGAGCGTCTTCCAGCGTATGCCGCGCCTGGTCCGCGAGGTCGCCGACATGGTCGGCAAGCGCGTGCGCCTGGTCATGGAAGGCGAAGGCACCGAGGTCGACAAGACCGTCATCGAGCGCCTGACCGACCCGATCACCCACATGCTGCGCAACGCCATCGACCACGGGCTGGAGACGCCCGAGGGCCGCGCCGAAGCCGGCAAGCCGGCCGAAGGCGTCGTGCACATGCGCGCCCTGCACCGTGGCGGCCGCATCGTCATCGAGATCCAGGACGACGGCCGCGGCATCAACCGCCAGCGCGTGCGCGGCATCGCCATCGACAAGGGCCTGATCGCCGAGGACGCGGTGCTGTCGGACGAAGAGACCGACAACCTGATCTTCCTGCCCGGCTTCTCGACCGCCGAGACCATCTCGGACATTTCCGGCCGCGGCGTCGGCATGGACGTGGTCCGCCGCTCGATCCAGGGCCTGGGCGGCCGCATCTCGATCTCGTCCGAACCCGGCAAGGGCTCGAAGTTCACGATGTCGCTGCCGCTGACCCTGGCGGTGCTGGACGGCATGGTGGTGACCGCCGCCGAGCAGACCCTGGTCGCGCCGCTGTCGGCCATCGTCGAGAGCCTGACCCCGCGCCCCGAGGACGTGCACTATGTCGGCGGCAAGGACGCGGTGATCCGCATCCGCGACACCTTCGTCCCGCTGATCGACGTCGGCGTGTCGCTGGGCTTCCGCGACGGCCCGATGGAAGCCGGCCAAGGCGTGGCCATCCTGGTCGAGAGCGAAGGCGGCGGCAAAGCCGCCCTGCTGGTCGACGCCATCCAGGGCCAGCGCCAGGTCGTGATCAAAAGCCTCGAGGCCAACTACCAGCAGATCGACGGCATCGCCGCCGCCACCATCCTGGGCGACGGCCGCGTCGCCCTGATCCTCGACGTCGACGCCCTTGTGACCACCCAGCACCGGCGCAAACCGGCGCCGCGTAGCGAAAAGCGAATGGCCGGATGAGCATGACCGACCCGATGACCCATTCCGCCGCCGGCGCGCGGCGCGAACTGATCGCCTTCCGCATCGCCGAGCAGGAATTCTGCGTCGACATCATGCAGGTCCGGGAAATCCGCGGTTGGACCCCGGCCACGCCCCTGCCCCGCACCCCATCCTACATGAAGGGCGTCATCAACCTGCGCGGCGCGGTGCTGCCGATCGTGGACCTGGGCGCGCGCCTGGGCCTCACCACCAGCGAGCCCAGCGCCCGCCACGTGATCATGGTGGTCAATGTCGGCGGACGCACGCTCGGCCTGCTGGTCGAGGCGGTCAGCGACATCATCAATGTCAGCGACGACATGGTGCAGCCGACGCCGGACGTGGCCTGCGACCAGGTGAAGACCTTCGTGAAGGGCCTGTTCGCCATCGACGGGCGCATGGTCAGCCTGATCTCGCTGGACCGCGTCCTGCCGGAGACCGAGGCGGAAGCGGCATGACGAGCCCGGTCGATACGCGCGCCAGGGGCGGCGCCGCGGCCGGACTGGTCGAAGGCGAGTTCCTGTTCACCGAGGACGATTTCAAGAAAATCGCCAACATCCTGCACAGCCACGCCGGGATCGCCCTGGCCGAGGGCAAGGCCGCGCTGGTCTATTCGCGCCTGGCCAAGCGGCTGCGCACGCTGGGCCTGCGCTCGTTCCGCGAATACTGCAGCCTGGTCGAAGGCCAGCAGGGCGTCGACGAGCGCCAGGCGATGATGGCGGCGCTGACCACCAACGTGACCCGCTACTTCCGCGAGCCGCACCACTTCGACCACCTCCGCGAGGTGGTGATGCCGAAGCTGGCCGAGACTGCGCGCCGCGGCGGCCGGGTGCGGCTGTGGTCGGCGGCCTGCTCCAACGGCCAGGAGCCCTACTCCATGGCCATCACCGTGCTCACCGCGCTGCCCGAAGCGGCGAGCCTGGACGTCAAGATCCTGGCCACCGACATCGACCCGAACATGATCGCCGAGGGC
The DNA here is from genome assembly GCF_027286305.1 of Phenylobacterium sp. NIBR 498073. Lineage (NCBI taxonomy): Bacteria > Pseudomonadati > Pseudomonadota > Alphaproteobacteria > Caulobacterales > Caulobacteraceae > Phenylobacterium > Phenylobacterium sp. NIBR 498073. Next base: position 774,024 of record NZ_CP114599.1, on the reverse strand, counting down.
AAGGCCGGCGTGTACCGCGAGGACGCCGTCGCCCCGGTGCCGCTCGACCTGCGCCGCAAGTGGTTCAAGAAGTCCGGCGCGGGCTGGGAAGTCGCCGACGAGCTGCGCGAGCTGGTGGCCTTCCGCGAGCTGAACCTGATCGGCGACTGGCCGATGAAGGGCAAGTTCGACGTGATCTTCTGCCGCAACGTCGTGATCTATTTCGACGAGCCGACCCAGGAGCGGATCTGGAGCCGCTTCGCGCCCGCGCTCGTTCCCGGCGGCACGCTGTACATCGGCCATTCGGAACGCGTGTCCGGCCCCGCGGCCAGCCAGTTCGAGACCACCGGCTTGACCACCTACGCCCTGCGAGGCGCCCGATGAGCGTCGGAGTCCTCGTCGTCGACGACAGCGCCACCATGCGCGGACTGATCGCCGCCGCCCTCAAGCGCGACCCCGAAATCGAGGTCCTTGGCTTCGCCAACGACCCGCTGGAAGCCCGCGAACAGATCAAGAAGCTCAATCCCGACGTCGTCACCCTCGACATCGAGATGCCGAAAATGAACGGCCTGGAGTTCCTGGAAAAGATCATGCGCCTGCGGCCGACGCCGGTGGTGATGGTCTCGACCCTGACCCAGGCCGGCGCGGACGTGACCCTGGAGGCCCTGGAACTCGGCGCCGTCGATTGCGTCGGCAAGCCGGTCGGCGGGGTCACCGCGCAGGAAGCCTTCAACGATCTCACCGCCAAGGTGAAGGCCGCGGCCCGGGCGCGGGTGAAGCCCTACAACGGCCCGACCACGCCGGTGGAGCGCGACGGCGACTATCGCGCCTCGGACGCGATCCTGGCGATCGGATCGTCCACGGGCGGGGTCGAGGCGCTGATGACCATCCTGGCGACCTTCCCGGAGACCTGCCCGCCGACGGTGATCACCCAGCACATGCCGGCGACCTTCACCAAGAGTTTCGCCGCGCGCCTGGACCGCATCTCGGGCGCGCATGTGACCGAGGCCCGCGACGGCGACCGCCTGCAGCCGGGCCACGTCTACATCGCCCCCGGCGGCGATCAGCACATGGAAGTGCTGTCGGCCTCGCATCCGGTGATCCGCCTGCGCGCGGGCGAACCGGTCAACGGCCACCGGCCCTCGGTCGACGTTCTGTTCGACTCGGTCGCCAAGCTCAACCGCCACGCGGTCGGCGTGATCCTGACCGGCATGGGCCGCGACGGGGCCGCCGGTCTGCTGGCCATGCGCAAGGCGGGAGCCCGGACGCTCGGCCAGGACGAGTCCTCCTGCGTCGTCTACGGCATGCCGCGGGTCGCCTTCGAAATCGGCGCCGTCGAGAAGCAAGTGGGCCTCTCGCGGATGGGTCCGTCCATCTTGAACCTCTGCTCCGCTGCAGACATCCATAGGAGCGCCTGATGCCTACCGCCGTCAGCATCAAGACCCTGATCGTCGACGACCAGCAGACGATGCGCTCGCTCATCCGCACCAGCCTGCACGCCCTGGGCATCACCCAGACGCGCGAGGCGCCCGACGGCGAAGAAGCGCTGCGCCAGCTGATCGCCGCTCCGGCCAACCTGGTGATCACCGACTTCAACATGCCCAAGCTCGACGGGCTGGGCCTGCTGCGCGCGATCCGCGCCCACGGCCCGACCTCGAAGACCGCGGTGATCATGCTCACCGGCCGCGCCGACCGCGAACTCGTGCAGCGCGCGGTGCAGTTCGGCGTGAACAACTACCTGGTGAAGCCCTTCACCACCCAGACGCTCAAAGAAAAAATCGAAGCGGTGTTCGGTCCCCTGACATGATCGTCGAGAACGTCTCTGGACGGCCGGGAAAACGGATCCATGTGGTGCAGGGAGAGCACCACATCTCCAGCGACCCCGATGTCATGCTGACCACGATCCTCGGATCGTGCGTGGCGGTGTGCATGCGCGATCCGAAGACTGGCGTCGGGGGCATGAACCACTTCCTGCTGCCGAGCGGCAAGGCCGAGGGACTGGACGAGGGCCGCCGTTACGGGGCCTACGCCATGGAACTGCTGATCAACGAGCTGCTGCGTTCGGGCGCCCGTCGCGACCGGCTGGAGGCCAAGCTGTTCGGCGGGGCCCGGATGTTCGGCGGGTTGTCGGACGTGGGCGCCTCGAACGCCGCCTTCGCCGAGAAATTCCTGCGCGACGAGGGCATTCCCGTCGTCGGGTCCAGCCTGGGCGGCCTGGCCGCCCGGCGTGTGCAGTACTGGCCGACCACCGGCCGGGCGCAACAACGAACCGTCACTGATAACGCGGAACTAACCCGTCTGCGCGAACCTGTGGCCCGTGCCCCTGCGCCGGTCGAGGACGAAGGGTCCGTGGAGCTGTTCTGATGAGCCAATCCGCCCTCGTCCGCACCCCCGAGGTGCTGGCCTCGATCGCCCAGGAGCTGGAGCACGCCGGAGAGCTGTGCGACCGCCTGGAGACCCTGGTCACCCAATTGGTGCGCGCCAGCCGCGGCGAGCCGCTGGCCATCGCCCTGCACGAGGCCCAGACCCTCGACGTGCTGACCCAGCATCTGGCCGCGCTGGCCAACTTCACCCGCAAGCTGTCGGCCCAAGCCGACAGCGACGTCTATGACCTCACCGACGCCGTGGCCGGCGTCACCCTCGGCGACCTCGCCAACCGGCTGGCGCGGGTGACCCGCGAGGGACCGGTGCGGGCGGCGGCCGACGCCGGGGACCTCGACCTCTTCTAGGCGGCGCGCCGATGGCCCTCGATCCCAAGATCCGGATCAATCTCGACCGATCGGTGGTCCTGCTGGTCGAACAGAACTCGCAGGCCATGGACGCACTGACCGCAATGTTCCGCGGGTTCGGCGTACGCAAGCAGTTCAAGGCGGCCACCGGCGCCGAGGCGATGCACATCATCAAGACGCAGGAACTCGACCTGATCGTCGTCGATGCGCACATGCCGGACATGGACGGCTACGATCTGGTGCGGTGGCTGCGCCGCGAAGGTCCCGACAACGCGCGCTTCACTCCGGTGATCATGCTGACCGGCCACGCCGCGCGCAGCATGGTCGAGAAGAGCCGCGACTCCGGCGCCAACTTCGTGGTCTCGCGGCCGTTCACTCCCGAAATCCTGCTGCAGCGGGTGTTCTGGGTGGCCAAGGACGAACGGCAGATGGTCGTCGCCGAGGGCTATGTCGGTCCTGACCGCCGGTTCAAGAACATGGGCCCGCCGCTGGGCGTCAAGGGCCGACGCAAGGACGATCTCTCCACGCACGTCGGAGCCGCGACCGATCCGAACATGGATCAGTCCGACATCGACATGCTGCTGAAACCGATGAAGGCGCAACTGTGAGCGAAGCTGAATTCGTCAAGGTCAAGTACCGCTTGACCGAACAGGTCGCCCGCCCGGGCGGCATGACCGCCGGGATCGCCAACGAGCGCGCCCAACGCGAGCTGGCCGCGCATGCGGGCGATGCGATGAAATCGCTCGGCAACATGATCGGCCGCCTCGAGGCGATGACCCGCGAGCAGACCGCAGCGCTCGACGCTGTCTACGAGGAAGCCTCCGCGATCCTCGACATCGCTGGGCTGTTCGACAAGCGCGTGCTCTGCGACGCCTGCTACAGCCTCTGCGAACTGGTCGATCGCCAGCGTACGCACGGGCGTCAGGACTGGACCTCGATCAGCGTCCACGTCAGCGCGCTGCGGCTGCTCTGGACCAAGGACGGTCAGGATCCCGCCTCGCTGAAATCGGTCGTCGACGGCCTCTGGTCGATCACGGACCGGCTGGCGCCCTAAAGCGCAGTCCGTGCGGACTTCGCTCAAGACTCTTTGAGTTCAGGGCGCTTTCCTCGCCGAACCGGCGCCCCTCGGCGAAGGACGCTCTGGGAGCGCCGTCCCTTTTTCTATTCCGGCTTCGCGTAACGCTGGCTGACCTTGCGCAGGCCGGCCAGGATCGCCTGGGTGCCGGCCGCGTCGGCTGCGCCCTCAGTGTGCAGCAACAGGCGGCAGGCGCGCAGATGCACCGCCACGGCGTTGGCGTCCCAGCGCTGCTGGCTCTTCAGGTAGTCCAGCAGGTCCGACAGGCTGATCAGCGCGGTGTCGATGGCCGCCAGCCCGCAGACGCTCGGCACCCCGATCGGTTTGGCGACGATGTCGTAGAGCTCGCCGGTGAGGGCGGCGTCATAGTCGGCCGAGGCCCGCCCAGCGCAGGCCTCGGCCTGGTCGAGCATGGTCGTCAGTTCGCCGAGACAGTCGTTCTTGAGACTGGCGAGCCCCGCCCCGGCCCTCTGGACGGCCTCTGCGACCGGCAGGCCGCCCGGCGTGCGCAGCAGCTTCGCCAGCTTGACCGGCGGGGTATGGATCCGAACCGAGCTCATAGTTCCACCCGTCTTGTTTTCATCAGGCTGTCGATGACCTCCTGATCCATGTTGGGGCTTTGGGCGTCGCCGATGTCGCCTTGCAGGTCGTCGCGACGACGGCCGGTCATCCCGGCGGGAACGCCGTCATTCTTGAAACGGCGGTCGGGGCCGACATAGGTGTCGCATTCCACGAACCGGCGGCCCTCGCGCGCGATCCAGATGATGCGTTCGAGCACGGCGATCGGGGTCAGCGGCTTGGCCATGATGAAATGCGCGCCGCAGTCCCTGGCCTTCTGCACGGCATGGCTCGGCGTGTGACCCGAGGTCAGCAGCACCGGCGCATAGCAATTCGGCTCGATCTTGCTGGTCCGCAGCCAGCTGACGAAGTCGTAGCCCTCGCCGCCCGCGCCCATGGAGTCGCAGACGATCAGGTCGACCTCGACCTTGGCGATCGTCTCCTTGGCTTCTTCGACCTTTTCGCAGCGATGCAGCGTCTTGACCCCGAAGCCGGTAAGAATCTGCACGAGGATGCTCATCCCCATCGGGGACTCATCGAGCACCAGCACCGAAGCGCGCTCGAGATTGAAGCGGGCGCGGGATTCCGGACTAAGACCCATGCACTTTCCGGCGGTGAAGCAATCGCCTCAACCTATGGCGGTCAGGGTTAATAAGTGTTTCCGACCACCCTGCTGCGGCGAGACGCCTCAGGGACGCAGGTAGATCGGATTTCCGAGCAGGACGAGCCTGCCGCCGGCGTCGCGCACATCGACGCGCAGCCAGCGCGGCCGGCCGTCGGCGGTAAGGTCGAAGGCCAGTGTCTGGTCAGAGCCCGAGAGGTTCGGGTCGGCCAGGGCCGCCAGCCGGGCGCCGTCGCCCGCCAGGACGATGCGTCCACCCGGGACGCCCACGACCCGCACGGCGAGGGAGACCTTGGCCCCGGCCGGCGCGGCGATCTGGTCGCCCATCTGGGCCTCGGCGGCGCCCGCGCGCGCGGTGACTTCGAGCAGCCGCTCGCGGGTTCCAGCCACGTCGAGGAACACGTGGCCCTGGCGGATGGCCCGCAGGATCGCGGCCTGGCTGAGTTCGGGCGCGCGCACCACCGTGGTCGGCACGCCGATGGCCGGCGCCCGGGCGGGATCGAGGCTGGCGTCATGGTTGTCGGAACCGCCGATGGCGGTGATCTGTAGGCCTTCGTTGAGGCGCGCCTCCCAGAAAGCGAGCCCCGAGAGCGGCCCCTCGGCCGCGCCGCCGTTGATCACTTCGACCGCCTGCACGCGCGAATAGTCCGTATACGGCGCAGTCCAGCCGCAACCCATGCAGAGCTCCCCCGACGGGAGGCCGGGGTGGTTGATCGACAGGAGGCCGCCGGCCTTGTCCGACTGCGCCTGAATATCGACGAAGCGGCGCGCGCGCGGGCCGCCCAGCTGGAAATCGACGAAGGCGGTCGGACCGAACAGGTTGGCGTGCCCGTAGAAGGTCGTGATCTCGCGCCCCGGCATGATCAGCAGGTCGTCGTAGTAAGGCGCCAGTTCGCGCAACGCCTCGAAGTGCGAGGTGGTGTTGTGATCGGTCACCGCCACGAAATTGAGACCGCGGGCGGCCGCCGCATCCAGGGTCTTGAACACAGGACAGGGAACCTTCGCGCCCTTGCGCGACAGGCACGCGCCGTCGCTGTGGCCGGTGTGCATGTGCAGGTCCCCGCGCCACCAGCGATCGCCGCCGGCCGCCGGCCTGTCCGAGAAGCCGGCGAAGCCCGCGCCGATCGGCTCGAACCAGATCTTGGCCACATAGTCGGCGCGGGCGATCTTGCGGATATTGGGCGCGCCGAGGATCAGCTTCCAGGTTCCGGGCTTCAGCGGCCCGGCCAGGTAGGAAGGCGTGGCGTCGGCCTCGGCCACGGTGAAGCGGCTCTTGTTGCCGCCGCTCCAACCGCGGAAGCGCTCGGGATCGCGCAGCCCCAGATCGATGACCGACTTCTGCTCCTTGCCGGTGTAGCTGAACTCGACGCTCAAGCGCCCCGTCCCGGCCGGCACCCTGAACGGCAACTCGGTATAGGTCTCGTGCGCCGTCCCGGTGAGGGTTCCGGTCAGGGTCAGGTCCGGCGCGCGCGCAGTCTGCGCCCGGGCCGCCGCTACGTCGAAGAAGACGGCGAGCAGCACGAGAGCGATCAGCACCGCCCCCGCGCGCAGGCCCTGCTGCAGTGTCCGCGTCATCAGAAGCGGTATAGCACGGCGGCCCGGAACGCGCGGCCAAGCTCGGGCCGGCCGAGATAGTACTTGGCTCCGGTCTCGCCGCTGATGAATTGGCCTGCGCGGGGATTGCCCTCGGTCAGGCCGATCTCGTTGGTGAGGTTGGTCCCGTAGGCGTAGAGCGTCAGGTTGTCGGTGACATTGTAGCGGACCTGGGCGTTCAGCAGGAAATAGTCCGGGATGATCAGGGTGTTGGCCGCATCCGAGAACCGCTTGCCGAAGTACTGCACGTCCCCTTCCAACCGCAGCTTGCCGTCCAGCAGGTTGAAGCCGGGGGTGATCCGCCCGCTGACCTTAGGAGCGCGGACCTGCATGTTATCGGTGAAGTCGCGCTGCACCAGGACGCCGCCCACCACCTCGTTGAACTTGAAGTCGCCGAACCGCGGATCCTGCGCGGTGCCGGTGAACGAGACGTCGAACCAGTCGACCGGCCGCACGACGCCCTCGAGCTCCACGCCGTAGGAGGTGGTCGAGGTGAACTCGGTGCGGCTGACGAAGGTGTTTGTCGCCTGATCGAACCGGGTCTCGCCGAACGACTGGCTGTCGAAGCCCGTATAGAAGGCGGTCGCGTAGACGCTGAACTTCGGCTGGTCGATCTTGATCCCGGCCTCGGCCAGGTCGATGCCCTGGACCCGCGGATCGGTGCGGGTCGGGTTGGTCAGGAAGTCGCCCAGCGACGGCAGGCGGAAGCCGTAGGTGTAGCGGGCGAAGACGCCGAGGTTGGGCTGGATCTGATAGTTGACGCCGACAGTCGCGCCCCAGCCGTCGAACTCGCGATCCAGAGGATCGAACACGCCCGTGCCGCTCAGCACGTTGTCGTCCGCCGGGGTCGGCGATTGGCCGAGATTGACCCCGGCGCTGCGCTCGTTGCGGCCCGACATCTCGATCCGCTCCCAGCGGAAGCCGAGATCGACGCGCAGCTTGTCGTTCATCTGCCATTCGTCCGAGGCGTAGAAGGCGATGGTCTTGGATTCTCCCTCGGCGTTGTTGAACTGCAGGCCGTAGCGGGAAATGCCGCCCTCGGTCATGTTGGCGACCACCTGGCCGGCGGCGTTCAGGGCGACGATATCGAGCAGGCGGGCGTTGTCCTGCACGTCGACCAGGGCCGAGGCGCCGATCTGGAAGAAGGTCTCCTCGACCTTGGCGTAGTAGAGGCCGAGCGCCACGTTGTGGGTCTGGCCGCCGATCTCGAAGCGGTTGAGCAGCCGCAGGTCGTTGATCCACTCGTCCAGCGTGATGTCCTGCTCGCGCATGGACGCGTCCATCACCAACCCGTTGCCGTTCTGGTTCAGGACGTCGAACCGCTCGTTCGGGGCGTTGACGAAGCGGTACTCGACCGAGGTCGCGCCTAGGGCCGCCGGAAGGCCCGCCCTCACCTGCGCCAGGCGCGAGGCGGCGCTGACCGGGGTGTTGGGGAACAGGCCCGCGCGGGCGACGTCGCTGGTGCGGTAGCGCAGATTGTCCTGCACCTCCCAGCCGCCGCCGAGCTCGTAGTTGAAGTTGAAGGTGTACTGGGTGAGCTTCACGTCCGCGCCGCGGGTGAGGTCGAAGTCGTACGGACCGCGATTGGTGCGGAAGATGAACTGGCTGGTCTCGGGCCCGGCGAAGGTGCCGTAGTTGGGATCGAAGCCCGGGACGCCGGCGGTCTCGCCCTGGGCGTCGAAGGTCAGCGGCACGCCCAGGAAGAAGATCGTGTTGTCGTCCAGGTGCTTGACGTTGAAGTCGATGGAACCGCGCTCGAAGTCGCGGCCGATCGACAGGCGGATCTGGCCGCCTTCATCGGCGCGGTAGCCCGGGTCGCGGACGCCGTCGCTGACCCGGTAGAAGCCGCCCAGGCCCACCCGGAGGCCGGCTGCCGGGCCGCCGACCCAGAAGTCGCCGCGCGCCAGGCCGTAGTCGCCGACCTGGGCCTTCACCAGGCCCTCGAACTGGTCCGAGCCCTTGCGGGTGATGAAGTTCACCACCCCGCCCGGCGCGTAGGAGGTGAAGATCGAGGACGGACCGCCGCGCACGACCTCCATCCGTTGCACCGTCTCGTCCATGCGGAACGAGAAGTCGGAGTTGAGGAAGCCCAGGCCGCCGTCGTGCTGGATCGGCGTTCCGTCCTCCTGCATGGCGATGGCCGAATAGCCTTCCATCGGAATGCCCCGGGCGCGGATGTTGGCGCCGGCTTCCCCGCCCGACGCCTCGACCCAGAAGCCCGGCACGTTCTTCAGCGCCTCGGCGACGCTGACTGGGGACTGCAGGCGCAGCTTCTCCTCGCCGATCGTGGTGATGGCGTAGCTGGCCTCGACCTTGCGCTGCTCGGCGCCGGCGCGGGCGGTGACGATCAGTTCCTCGACCGTGCCGTCTGCGTCGTCGGCGAACGCGGGCATGGCGGCGAGCAACACGGCGCTCGCGGCCGCAGCGAAGAGGATGGCTTTCATGAGAATCTGGCCCCGGTACTGTTCTGAGGCCGGGTCCTAATGTCCGTCCATATCGAGGCGGCGACGGTTCGATGTCGGCGGCGCGACAGCTTTGCCGCCGAAACGTTGCCGGCGATGCGCCCACGGAGAACGCCGCGCTAAAGTGCGACCGGTCGTGCGATTTGTGATTGCCGCCGCGGCAGCCCATCCATATTCACGTCATAAGCAAAATTGGGAGACGGGTATGGAAACGAGCCTGCAACTGCGTTCGCTGGTGAAGTCGAGCGGCGAACTGGAACTGTCCCTGGCGCAGGTCCCCGTGCCGCAGCCGGGCGCCGACGAGGTGCTGGTCCGCATCGAAGCCGCGCCGATCAACCCCTCGGATCTCGGCCTGCTGCTCGGCCCGGCCGACATCGCCAACGCCAAGGTCAGCGGTTCGGGCGCCGACGCCGTCGTCACCGCCCCCGTGCCGCAGCATTTCCTGGGCGCGCTGAAGGCGCGGCTGGACGCCTCGATGCCGGTCGGCAACGAGGGCGCCGGCGTCGTCGTCGCGGCGGGCGATTCGCCCCAGGCCAAGGCGCTGCTCGGCAAGACCGTCGCCATTCTCGGCGGCGCGACCTACGCCCAGCACCGCATCGCCAAGGCCAGCGACGTGCTCGAACTGCCGGCCGGAGCCACGGCGGCCGACGGTGCCTCGTGCTTCGTCAACCCGCTGACCGCGCTCAGCATGACCGAGGTCATGCGCCGCGAGGGCCACACCGCCCTGGTGCACACGGCGGCGGCCTCGAACCTCGGCCAGATGCTCAACAAGATCTGCATCGCCGACGGGATCAGCCTGGTGAACATCGTGCGCAGCGCCGAACAAGCCAAGATCCTCAAGGACCTCGGCGCCAAGTACGTGATCGATTCGACCGCGCCCGACTTCATCGCCGCCCTGACCGACGCGATCGAGGAGACCGGCGCCACCCTGGCCTTCGACGCCATCGGCGGCGGCAAGCTGGCCTCGCAGATCCTGTCGGCCATGGAGGTCGCTGCCAACCGCAAGGCCACCGAGTACAGCCGGTACGGCTCGTCGACCTACAAGCAGGTCTACATCTACGGCGCGCTGGACACCGGCCCGACCGAACTGGCCCGCAACTTCGGCCTGTCGTGGGGCGTCAACGGCTGGCTGCTGACCCCGTTCCTGATGAAGCTGGGCGCCGACGCCGCCAAGCTGCGCGCCCGGGTGGCGGCCGAACTGAAGACCACCTTCGCCAGCCACTACACGGCCGAAATCTCGCTGGCCGAGGTGCTGCAGCCGGACATCATCGCCGCCTACGCCCGCAAGGCCACCGGCGAGAAGTACCTGATCAACCCGAACAAGGGCGTCTGACTCACAAAAAATGCTGCACCCATGCTTCGCAGCATGAGTGCAGCATGAACTGCGGCAAGTCTCTGGTATTAAACTACTTTTCGTTCGTGAAGATCACCGTGCCGGAGGAGGCGAACATGCCGCCGACGCCGTGGGCCACGCTGATCTTGGCGCCTTCGATCTGCGCCGCGGCGGTGCCGCGCATCTGACGCACGCTCTCCTGCAGGGCGTACATGCCGTACATCCCCGAGTGCATGTACGAGAGACCGCCGCCGTTGGTGTTCACCGGCAGCTTGCCGCCGATGGCGGTGTTGCGCTCCTTGATGAAGTCCTTGGCTTCGCCCGGCTTCACGAAGCCGAGGTCTTCCAGGCCATAGAGCGGCAGGTGGGCGAAGGCGTCGTAGATCATCAGGTGATCGACGTCGGAGTGCTTGATGCCGGCGTCTTCGAACGCCTTGGCGCCCGAGATCTTGAACGCCGTCGACGAGGTGAAGTCGTACATCTGCGAGACCATCGGGGTCTCGACGCTCTCACCCGTGCCAAGCACGTAGACCGGCTTGTTCGGGAAATCCTTGGCCCGGTCGGCGCTGGTCAGGATCAGCGCGCCGCCGCCATCGGTGACCAGGCAGCACATCAGCATGCGGTACGGCCAGGCGATCATCGGCGAGTTCAGCACGTCGTCGACAGTGATCGGATCCTTGAAGCTGGCCCGCGGGTTCTTGGCGGCCCATTCGCGCTGGATCACCGAGACGGTGGCCAGATCCTCCTCGGTCACGCCGTAGGTCTTCATGTAGCGAAGCACCGGCACGGTGAACATGGTCGGCGGACCAACAGGGCCGAACGGCATTTCGAACTGACCCATCAAGCTCGACGGCGCGCGCCCGAAACCGCCGGCGCCGACTCGGCTGCGGCCTGATTCGCCGTGGGTGATCAGGATGGTCTTGGCGTGGCCGGCGGCGATCGCAGCGGCCGCATGGCGCACGTGCAGCATGAACGAGCAGCCGCCGACCGACGTGCCGTCGGCATAGGTCGGCTTGATGCCGAGATAGTGGGCCAGTTCGACCGGGCTGATGCCGGCGGTGGCGACGCCATCGATGTCGGCCGGCGTCAGGCCCGCATCGGCCATGGCGTTCAGCGCCGCATCGGCGTGCAGGCCGATCACGGACACGTCCGGAATCTTGCCCATCTTCGTGGTTTCCGCGGCCCCGACGACCGCGACGGAATTCTTCTGCATTGTCTTTGCGCCCTTACGACTTGGCCGGCTGGAAGAAGGGCAGCGAGATGGTGTCGCTGAACTTTTCGAAAACGACCTCGAGCGGCATGTCGAGGACCAGGGCTTCAGGCGTCTGCGGGCAGCCGACGATGTTGGTCATCATGGTCGGGCCTTCTTCGAGCTTCACCACCGCGATGGCGTAGGGCTCGGTCCCCATGTCGGGGCGGGGACGGTGATTGATCACATAGGACCAGAGAACGGCCTTGCCGCTGGCCTTGAAGACCTCGACGTCGCGCGAGCCGGTCTTCGGGCAGAAGGGGCGCGGCGGGAAATAGGCTTCGCCGGTGGCCTTGTTGCGTTGCAGGAGCAGTTCGCCCCGGGCCGCCCCGTCCCAGAAATGCTGGGTCTCGGGCGTGGGTTCAGGCAAGATTCTCGCCATCTTGAAATTCGTCCCCAATCAAAATTCGACGTTTGGAAATTGGCCCACCTCACGACGGGCGCGGCAGCAAAGCCCGATACGGCGCCGTTGTCGATCCTGACGCTAAGGGAAACTTCGATGTCCGATCCCTTCGAACTCACGCGTTTCCTCGAAGCCCAGGCCGGCGTGATCGCCGCCGCCCGGGCCGAACTGGCCGCCGGGCGCAAGCAATCCCATTGGATGTGGTTCGTATTCCCGCAGATCGCCGGCCTGGGATCGAGCACAATGGCCCAACTCTACGCCATCGGCTCGCCGGCCGAGGCCGCCGCCTACCTCGACCATCCGGTGCTGGGCTCTCGGCTGCGTGACCTGACCGAACTGGCGTGCGAGGCGCCTGGGTCGGCGCGCGAGGTCTTCGGCCCGCCCGACGACCTGAAGTTCCGCTCCTGCATGACGCTGTTCAACGCGCTCGCCCCAGAGGAGCAGCCGTTCCGCACGGCGCTCGCTCGGTTCTTCGGCGGCGAGCGCGATACGCGGACGCTGGAGATCCTGGAGAGGCTGAAATGACGTTGGTTCCTCCCCCAGAGGGGGAGCAATTGGTGACTGCTACACCGGCGACGAGGCCAGCTTGCGGCGCTCGGTCGAGGCGACCAATTCGGACCAGACCACAGTCTCCAGCTGCCGCGCGCCCTTGGCCTCGGCCGCTGCGTGCAACTGGATCAGGGCCGCGCGCAGGGCGTCGTTGTCGGCCTTGAGCGCCGAGAGGCGCAGGTCCTCGTCCGCGCCGGACGCCAGCTCGGCGAAGTCGAGCCCCGCCTCCCCGGCCCTGGCCAGCAGCGGGCGGATCGCACGGTTCTCGGCCACCAGCCGAGCGGCCGAGCCGTCCCAGACCTCGGCGGCGACGCCCAGCAGCGCGGCTGACAGGCCGAGCGAACTGGCCCGGTCGGCGGGGTGGACGTCGGGCATGGCGTTGCGCATGCACAGCCCGGCCAGCTCGGCCAGAACGGCGGGAACGGTCGGGTTCATAGGCGTCCCATCACTTGCAGGGTGGCGCGGTCCTGGGCGTTCTGCAGCAGCCAGGGCGGATAGACCATGATCGGCTCGCGGTTGCCGCCGTTGATCCAGACGCGGGCCGACGAGATCCAGATCGCCTGCCCCTTCACGCAGTTGAACAGCTCCCACCAGTGCAGGGCGGCGGGATCGGCCGTCAGGCCGCTGGCGCGTTCCCAGACGGCGATGGCCTCCTCGCGCGGCAGCAGGCCGCCGGGCTTGCCCTGGCCGAACGACCAGACCGGATTGAAGCTCCAGCCGAGGTCCTCCAGCGGGTCGCCAAGGTGGCACATTTCCCAATCGAGGATGCCGTGGATGCCGCCAGCCTCGTCATAGAGGAAATTGCCGGTCCGGTAGTCGCCGTGCACCACCGACAGCTTCTGGGCTGGCGGCGGCGGATTGGCCCGCAGCCAGCGGATCGCCGCCCGGGTGATCGGCAGCGGCTCGGGCTCGTCGCGATCGAGCAGGCCCTCCCAATAGCTGAGCTCGCGGTCCCAGCAGGCGTCCGGCGCCACCGGAGCCATCACCTCCGTGAGGCCCAGCGCCGCCGGATCGGCCTTGGCGATCTCGCCGAGGATCGTCCACTTGCGCTGGCCCAGCTGGCCGAGGGTCGCTGCATAGGGCGGCCCGAACAGCGCCGCCGGGCCGGCCTGGAAGCCGGCGATCTCCTCGGCGATGAAGAACGGGTGGTCGAGGGCGGCGTCCTCTTCCTCCAGCCACAGCATCTCCGGCACCGGCACGGCGCTGCCGTGGAAGGCGCGGTAGGCCTCGAACTCGATGCGACGCTCGGTCTCGATCAGCGAGGCCGGCGGATCGCGCCGCAGGATCAGCTTGCGCTCGCGCGCTGCGCCGTCCTCGTTCCACAGCAACCGAAAACGATAGGTCTCGCGCGAAGCGCCGCCCGAGATACGCGACAGATCTTGCACCGCCACGTCGCGCGCGCCGGGCATGCGTGCGGCGATGTAGGCGGCCAGACGTGGTTCCAACGCCATACTCAAACTCAATGCATCGAGAAACGGACAGGCAGGGTCTTGGGCCCGCTGACGAAGGTCGCCTGGCTCAGCTTGGGCTCCTCGGCCAGCTCCAGGCTCTGGATGCGTGGCAGCAGCTCCTCCCAGAGGATGCGCATCTCCATCTTGGCCAGATGCTGGCCCAGGCACAGGTGCGCGCCGTAGCCGAAGGCCAGATGCTTGTTGGGCTTGCGGTCGATCTTGAACGCCGCGGGGTCGTCGAAGACCTCCTCGTCGCGATTGCCCGAGGCGTAGCAGAGCATCATCCAGTCGTCCTTGGCCAGCTGGCGGCCGGCGAATTCGGTCGCCTCGGTGGCCGAGCGCATGAAGGTCTTCACCGGCGTGATCCAGCGGATGCTCTCGTCCACCAGGCTCGGGATCAGCGAGGGGTCGGCCTTGACCTTGGCGAACTCGCCCGGATTGGCGGCCAGGCCCCACAGCGCCCCGGCGGTCGAGGACGATGTGGTGTCATGCCCGGCGGTGGCGACGATCATGTAATAGCTCATCGCCTCCAGCTCTGAGATCGGCTGGCCGTCGATCTGCGAGTTGGCGATCACCGAGGCGACGTCGTCCTTAGGATTGGCCCGGCGATCGGCCGACATCTTGGCGAAGTAGGCGTAGAAATCCGCCACCACGCCTTCGGTCAGCATCTTGGAGATGTCGGGCGCGCCTTCGCGGGCGAGCTCGGGGTCGGTGGCGCCGAACAGCTCCTGGGTCAGGGTCAGCATCCGGCCCTCGTCCTCTTCCGGGACGCCCAGGATCTCCATGATCACGTGCAGCGGGTAGCCCAGGGCGACGTCACGAACGAAATCGCACTCGCCGCCGGTCGCCGCCATCCGGTCCACCGCCTTGCGCGCAATGCCGCGGATACGATCTTCCAGGCCCTTGATGTTGGTCGGCATGAACCAGGACTGGGTCAGGGCGCGATATTTCGGGTGATCTGGGGCGTCCATCTGCACCAGGCTGCGGACCAGGTGCGGGCTGCCGCCCATCATGGCGCGTACGGCGGTGTCGGCGGCCTTGTTGGTGATGACGGTCGCCTTGTCGCCGCTGTGAAACAGCGCGTTCTGACGGCTGATCTCCAGGATGTCGGCATGCTTCGTCGCCACCCAGAACGGGTCGAAACCTTCGATTTCGGCTAGCCCGAAGGGGTTGTTAGCGCGAAGCCAAGCATAGGTCTCGTAGATACGCCCGTCTGTATAGGCTTTGGGATCGACCAGATTGGCCGCGTATTCGTCGGGTATGCGCGCGATGCTTGTGCTCATCTCTCCTGAGCGCTCGTTGCCAGTTCACGCCACGTAACCTTACGTTGCGTCAGCAAAAAGCGTCCTCCCTTGTTTTGTTTTCTTTGTTCACTTGATAATGCCGCACACGGCGACGTCGCAATACCGTCAATCGACAAAGACAAGATCGCCGACAGTTCCAAGCCGTCTGGGAGGACGCCCCGCATGCTGACCAAGGCCGACGATTTTCCGATCCACCAGACGCCCGAGCCGATCGCCTACGCGGGCACGGACCGGAATTTCTACGATCGCTATTTCTTCAACGGCTATCAGCCCGACGGGACCGAGTTCTTCGCCATCGCCTTCGGCGTCTATCCGCAGCTCAACATCGCCGACGCCCACTTCTCGGTGATCCGCGACGGGGTCGAGCACTGCCTGCACGCCTCCAAGGTGATGAACATGGAGCGGCTGGACCTTTCATGCGGGCCGATCTCCATCGAGGTGATCGAGCCGCTGCAGAAGCTGAAGGTCACGGTGGCGCCGTCGAACGGCTTCGCCGCCGAGATCGTCTTCGAAGGCCGCAGCTTCCCGATCGAGGAGCCGCGGTTCATGCGCCGGATCGGGCCGCGCGCCTTCATGGACTATACCCGCCTGACCCAGAACGTGCGCTGCACCGGCTGGATCGAGGTCGACGGCGTGCGCAAGCAGCTGGCGGCCGGAACGGTCGGCACCCGCGACCGCTCCTGGGGCATCCGTCCGATCGGCGCCCCCGACCCGCAGCCGCCTGTCCCGATGACCGTCGGCGGCTTCTTCTGGCAGTGGACGCCGCTGAATTTCGCTGATCGCAGCATCTTCTTCCACGTCAACGCCGACCCGGACGGCCGCCCCTGGAACACCCGGGCGGTGATCGCCGCGGACGGCGCGGGCCCCGAGGCCTTCTACGAAAGCGAAGGCGCGAGCATGGACGAGGTGTCGCTGATCGCCGGCACCCGCCACGCCAGGACCGGCACGCTGAACGTGCCGCTGGCCCAGGGCTCGGCCGCCATTCGCTTCGAGCCGTTCCTGACCTTCCTGATGCGCGGCATCGGCTATGGCGCGCCGGCCTGGCGCCACGGGGGCTACAAGGGCGACCTGGTGGTCGAGCGCGAGGACATAGACCTCAACGCCATCGACATGGCTGCGCCTGAGAACGTCCACATCCAGGCGCTCAGCCACGTCACCCTGACCCTGCCGGGCGAGGCGCCGGTCAAGGGCATGGGCGTGTTCGAGCAGCTGATCGCCGGGCCGTATCGGCCGTACGGGGTGTAGCGTCCTCCCCAGCTCAAGGTGTCATCCCGGTTTGCGAAGCAAGACCGGGCCCCATGAACACCGGATAGTGAGGGTGATGCTCCCCGGGATGACACCTGATGGCGGGCCTCCCAACGCCCGTTTGAACCAGCGCTTGCGTGCGGGGCCTCGCCCCTGCACACTCGCGGTCATTGAAGATAGCCAGGCGCCATTTCGCGCGACTTTTGAAAGTTTGAGACTTTGAGCGCTACCTCTCCCGCGGCGATTAAGGCCGCGCAGCCGGACGTGCTGTCGTCCGTGGACGCCCTGATCGAAGGCCTGGCCAGCGTCGGCTACATCGCCTCGCGTCGCATCGCCACGGCCCTCTACATGGCCATCCACCTGCAGAAGCCGATCCTGGTCGAAGGCTCGGCCGGGGTGGGCAAGACCGAACTGGCGCTGTCGACCGCCAAGCTGCTCGGCCAGCCCCTGATCCGCATGCAGTGCTACGAGGGCCTGGACGAGTCCAAGGCGCTGTATGAGTGGAAGTACGGCAAGCAGCTGCTCTACACCCAGATCCTGAAGGACCGGATGGGCGCGGCGCTCTCCGACGCCCAGGACATGGACGCGGCCATGGAGCGGCTGCACGGCATCGGCGACCTGTTCTTCTCCGAGCCCTTCCTGGAACCGCGCCCGCTGATGAAGGCGCTGAAGGAAGACGACGGCTGCGTGCTGCTGATCGACGAAATCGACAAGTCGGACGAAGCGTTCGAGGCCTTCCTGCTGGAGGTGCTGTCGGCCTATCAGGTCTCCATCCCGGAGCTGGGCGTCATCGAGGCCAAGACCCCGCCGCTGGTGTTCCTGACCTCGAACAACATCCGCGACCTGGGCGACGCGCTGAAGCGCCGCTGCCTGCACCTGCACATCCCGCTGCCCGACGCCGACCTGGAACGGAAGATCGTCGCCAGCCGCGTGCCGGGCATCGAGCAGGCCCTGACCTCCAGCCTGGTCGGCTTCGTGCAGTCGCTGCGCACGCTCGACCTGCGCAAGTCGCCGTCGATCTCCGAGACGGTCGACTGGGCCCGCGCGCTCATCCTGCTGGGCGCCGACAGCCTGAGCCCGGAGATCGTCCGCGACACGCTGAACGTGCTGCTGAAGTTCGAGCCCGACATCGCCGCGGTGGAGCCGCAGATCTCCGAACTGCTGCGCCGTCCGGCGGCGTAAGACCCATGCAGGGTGCGCTGGAGGACTTCTTCCGGGCCCTGCGGGCCGCGGACGTTAAGGTCTCGCCTGCCGAGGCCATCGACGCCCACCGCACGGTGGAGAAGGTCGGATTCGCCGATCGCGAGCTGTTCAAAGACGCGCTGTGCGCGACCCTGGCCAAGAGCTCGGACGAGGTGATCCGGTTCGACGAGACGTTCGAGACCTTTTTCCGCCGCGACGAGATGGCCTTCGAGCCGCCGCCGCAGGGCGACGGCGATCCGATGGAAGGCCTGCCGGAAGGCGCTGAGGAGTCGGAGCTCGCCCGCATGCTGCTGGAGGGCGACGCCTCGGGGCTTGCCCAGGCGATGGAAGAGGCCGCCCAACGCGCGCAGGTCTCGCAGATCCGCCTGACCACCCAGCGCTCTCGCCTGACCCGGCGACTGCTCGAAGAGATGGGACTGGCCGAGATCGAGAGCATCATCGCCAACGCCCGAAAGCTGGAAGGCGGCGGCGACGCCGCCGACCGGCTGGAGGCCGGCAAGCGCCGGCTGGCCCAGGAAGCCCAGCGCTATGTCGAGCGCCAGCACGAGCTCTACGCCTCAGGCTCGGGCAAGATGCTCCGCGAGGAGATGCTGGCCCGCAAGGCGCTGAACGCCGAGGGCGGCATCGATCCGGTCGACCAGGCGATGATGCAGGCCCTGGTCAAGAAGATGGCCAAGCGGCTGGCCGACCGCTATTCGCGCCGCCGCAACCGCGCCCGCAAGGGGCACATGGACATCCGCCGCACGCTGCGCAAATCGATGCCCTATGGCGGCATGCCGTTCGAGATCGTCTGGAAGACCGAGAAGATCGACAAGCCGTCGATCGTCTGCATCTGCGACGTGTCGAAGTCGGTGGCGGCTGCGGCCCAGTTCCTGCTGACGTTCCTCTATTCGCTGAACGAGGTGGTCGACCGGATGGAGGCCTACGCGTTCTCAGGCCGGCTGATCAGCGTCAACGACATCCTCGACGACGAGCACGTCGACGGGGCGATCTTCCAGGTGCTGCGCAAGATCGGCTTCCAGCAGACCGACTACGGCAAGTCGCTGGAGGACTTCTGCGAGAACCACCTCGATCACGTCGACCGGCACACCACTGTCATCTTCCTGGGCGACGGGCGGTCGAATTATGCCGATCCGCGGCTCGACCTGATGGCCACGATCCACAATCGCGCCCGCTCGGTCATCTGGCTGAACCCTGAGCCCGAGAGCTATTGGACCCAGGGCGACAGCGTCATGTACCGCTACGAGCGCTTCTGCCACGTGGCGAAGACCTGCAACACCCTGGGCCAACTGGAACGGATCATCGAGGACGTACTGCGGACCTACGTCCCGCACTAGGTCCCGGCGGCGCGGGCGCGGCGGGCGCTGGCCTCGAACGCACCCCAGGCCAGCGAGGCCAGGAAGCCGAAATAGAGGATGTAGAGGCTGGCGACGTAGCCGCGCGCCAGCAGGGTGACGTCGGCCAGCTTGGCGGCGTGGCACATCAAGGTCAGCGCCTCGGCCGCCCAGGCCCCGATCAGCCACTGGCGGTCGTAAAACCAGATCAGCAGCGTCACGACGCCGAGCACCGTCGCATCCACCGCCGCCACACCCCAGAGCGGTTGCGGCAGGCCGCCTAGCTGCTGGGCCAGCGGGCTGAGGAAAAAGGCGGCGAGACTGACGAGGGCGGCGATCCGCTCGGGAACCCCGCCCTTCCAGAGCGCCAGCAGCGTGACCGTCGCGGTGGCGACGGCGCCGGTCAGCTGCACAGGCGCGTCGAACATCTCAAACCAGCTCATCCCCGGAAGGGAAAGCGGTGCGGGCATCGCGTCAAGCCGCGCTGCGGACCGCGCGCAGGATCGGCCCCTCGGCTTCCGAGGCGCCGGTCGGCGGCTTCTCGACGCCGGTGCCATGCAGGGTGGCCGGCTTGACGCCGAGCTGGGGCGAAGCCTTCTCGAAAGCGGCATGGGCCGACATCGTGTGGCCGCGCGCCTCGCCCAGGGCGTCGATGGTCCGCGTCAGAGCCGCAACGGCCTCGTGGCCGAGGACCGCCGAATAGTTGTGCTCGCGGCGCAGGGCGCTGGTCTGGGCGATCAGCAGGGCGGCTTTCTCGAGGGCGGCGTCCAGGGCGGCCTCGGTCTCGAAGAGCGAGGTGGCGATAGCCTGAGCCAGTTCACGACGTTGCATGAGGTGTCCTTCCTCCGCGCAAGGCGCGGGACGTGGTGTGTTGCTGCGATGAGGAGCGGTGTCGGCGGAGGGCCGATCAGCCGCGGGCAAGCCAGACGTCGAGCGTCTGCATGAGGTGGCCGAGCTGGATGGCGATGGCCAAGCCGCCGATCAGCAGGGCCCCTGCGACTAGGGTGAACAACATGGCGCTCAGGAGTCGTCGCCAGGGGGTCCGGGCGGTCCCTGCGCCAGCCACCTCCACGACTGGGGGGGCTGCGCCTCGGCGGGCAACAAGACGAGCGCGACGCAGATAATCTCGCGCAGCAGATCGAGCTTCGTGAGATACGGGCTCATCTCGCGCGTCACCTGCAACAGGTGATGCACCGTCTCCTTCTGCTGACCCGTGCTGGCCAGGCTGTCGAAGATCGCTTCCAGGTCGCCCCAGGTGGTCTGTGGCAGCCGTCTCGCCGTGTGGGGCATGTGCGCCTCCTTTCGCCAAGGAGGTCAGCATCTCCTCGACGTCGGCGGCCAGGGGGAGCGGCGCCCCTACGTAGTCATCACGTACCTCGCCGGCGAGCAGGCGCGCAGCGTCGCGCCGGTTGGCCACGCCCAGCTTCTTCATCGCCCGTTCGATATGCTTGTCGACCGTGCGCGCCTCGAGCCCGAGCTCGCGCGCGATCTCCTTCGACTGGAGGTGGCGGGCCACCCCCATCAGGCACTGCCGCTCGCGTGGCGTGAGCGTGGCCAGCCTATCCATTACGCGTCCCCCGACCCTCGCCGGACGCGTCGCCTTCGAGGCGACCGCGCACCGCGAGGCCTAGCGGGCGTAAACTTGCTTAACGTCGATGACGAAGCAAGGCGCGGTCGGTCACACCCCTGTGCATCGCCCGGTCACCAGCTGTCGATCCAGCGCAGCTTCTTCTCGGTGCGGACCGGCGCCGGCGGCTGCGCCTTCAGCCCCGCCAGCACCCAGCGGCGGGTGTCAGCTGGGTCGATCACGTCGTCGAGCGCCGGCCCCATGGCCTGGGACAGCGCCTTGCCGCGGGCATAGGCGGCGGCGACCATTTCATCGAACTTCGCCTTGCGGGCCGTCGGGTCCTCGATGGCGGCCAGCTCGTTGCGGTAACCGAGCTTCACCGAGCCCTCCAGCCCCATGCCGCCGAACTCGCCGGTCGGCCAGGAGACGCTGAACATCGAGGCCTGATAGCTGCCTCCGGTCATGGCGATGGCGCCCAGCCCGTAGCTCTTGCGCAGGATCACCGAGAACAGCGGCACGGTCAGGTTCGCCCCGATCACGAACAGCCGCGAGCAATGGCGGATCAGGCCGGTCTTCTCGGCCTCCGGCCCGACCATGTTGCCGGGGGTGTCGGAGAGCGACAGCAACGGGATATCGAAGGCCTCGCAAAGCTGCATGAAGCGCGCCGCCTTGTCCGAGGCGTCGGAGTCTATGGCGCCGCCGATGTGCTGCGGATTGTTGGCGAACACGCCGACCGGTCGCCCTTCGATGCGAATGAAAGCGGTGACCATGGCCAGGCCGAACTTCGGGCGCAGCTCCAGCACCGAGCCCTCGTCGGCGATCAGCTCGATGACCTTGCGGATGTCGTAGACCCGCAGCCGGTTCTCGGGGATCGCCCGCCGCAACAGCCGCTGGTCGGCGCAGGTCCAGTCGACCACCGGTCCCTGGAAGTAGGATAGGTACTGCTTGGCGAGCTTCACGGCATGGGCTTCGTCGTCGGCCAGTACGTCGATGGTGCCGTTGGCCTGCATGACCTTGATCGGCCCGATTTCCTCGGGGCGGAACACGCCGAGCCCGCCGCCCTCGACCATGGCCGGCCCGCCCATGCCGAGCGCCGAATCCTTGGTGGCGATGATCACGTCGCAGCAGCCGAGGATCGCCGCATTGCCGGCGAAGCAGCGCCCGGACGATATCCCGACCAGCGGCACAGCGCCCGACAGCCGGCCCCAGAACTCGAATCCGCGGACGAAGCCGCCGCCTTCGGTGTCGCCGGGCCGCCCGCCGCCGCCCTCGGTGAAGAACACCGTCGGCAACCGCCAGCGCGCCGCGATCTCGCTCATCCGGTCGAGTTTGTCGTGATTGTGCGAGCCCTGGGTGCCGGCCAGCACGGTGTAGTCATAGGCCATCACCGCCACGCGGGCCTTGTCCTCGGCGAAGCGGTCGCCATTAACCGCCCCCAGCCCCATCACCATGCCGTCGGCCGGGGTCTGGGCGATGAGTTCATCGACCGTGTTGCGGCGTCGCCGGGCCGCGACGGTGAGCGCGCCGTACTCAGTGAAGCTGCCCGGATCGCAAAGGTCGTCGATGTTCTCCCGGGTCGTGCGCTGACCGGTCTTGCGACGCCGGGCGACAGCGTCCGGCCGCGCCTCATCGAGGGTCAGCCGGTGGCGCTCCAGCACCTCGGCCAGGTCCGGGCGGATGTGGTCGAGATCGATCGCTTCCTCGCCGATGACGGCGCTGCCGGCCACCTCGGCGGGCTCGATGAAGGCCAGGGCGTGGTCTTCGAAGACCGTGTCGCCCTCGCCCACCGCCACCAGCCGCACGACGCCGGAGACGTCCGCGGCGATCACGTGCTCCATCTTCATGGCTTCCATGACGAACAGAGGCTGGCCCTCGCGCACCTCGTCGCCGACCTGGACCATCAGACCAATCACCGTGCCTTGCAGCGGCGCGCGCACCGGCCGCGTGCCTTCCGGGCCGTCCAATTCCTCGGGCTCGTCCTGCGCCTCGGCCTGCGCCTTGCCATGATGCAGCACGGCCAACGGGTCGGCGGCGTCGACCTGCGCCCCGGCCCGCTTGGACCCGCTCGCCGCCGCGGTCTCGAAGTAGTGGCGCGGAGCCGCCGGCGCCTGCGCCAGTTCCTCCATCCGCTCCTCGATCAGCCGGGTGTGAACCTCGCCGCCCACCACCGCCGGATGGGCCAGCAGGCCTTGCAGGAACTCGATGTTGGTCGCCGCGCCGACGATCTTGAACTCCGAGAGCGCCCGCCGCGCCTTGGCCGTCGCGGCCGGCAGGTCCGGCGCATGAACGATCAGCTTGGCCAGCAGGGAGTCGAACCGGGTTCCGGTGCGGTAGCCGCCATAGCCGAAGCCGTCGACACGCACGCCCGGACCCGACGGCGGCTCGTACGCCGACAGCACCCCGCCGGACGGCTTGGCCGCGCCGTCGGCGGTCATGGTCTCCAGATTGACCCGCGCCTGCAGAGCGACGCCCCGCGGGCGGGGAACCTCGGCCTGCACCAAACCGAGCTCGGCCAGCGAGCGGCCGCGGGCCAGTTCGATCTGCAGGCGGACGAGATCAAGCCCGGTCACCTCCTCGGTGACCGTGTGCTCGACCTGCAGGCGCGGATTGGCCTCGATGAACACGACGCGCTCGGCGTCGACAAGGAACTCGATCGTGCCCAGGCTTCGGTAGTGCGCGGCCCCGCCGAGGGCGACCGCGGCCTCGAACAGCCGCTCGCGGATTTCCATCGGCAGGCTCGCCGCCGGCGCGATCTCGACCACCTTCTGCCGCTGGCGCTGCAGGCTGCATTCGCGATCCCACAGGTGCGAGACGACCTGGCCGTCGCCGACGATCTGGACCTCGACGTGACGGGCGCGGGGCAGGAACTCTTCGACATAGAGCGCCCCGTCGCCGAAGGCCGCCTGCGCCTCGGAGGCGCAGCGCTCGAAGGCCTCGGTCAGTTCGCCCGCCGACCGTACCGGCCGCATGCCGCGCCCGCCGCCGCCGGCGACGGCCTTGACCATCACCGCGCCGCCCGGCCCCAGGGCTTCCAGGAACACCCGCGCTTCGGCCAGGGTCACTCCGCCATGGGTCCCAGCCAGGATCGGCACGTCACAGCGATCGGCCAGGCTGCGGGCCGCGCCCTTGTCGCCGAACAGCTCCAGGGTCTCGGGCGAGGGTCCGACGAAGGCGACGCCCGCCTGGGTGGAGGCGCGCGCGAAGGCCGCGTTCTCGGAGAGGAAGCCATAGCCGGGGTGGACCGCGTCGCAGCCGTACGCCTGGGCCGCGGCGAGGATCTGGGCGCCGTCGAGATAGGCGGCCGGGCCGGCCCCGGTCAGGGCGTGAGCGGCGTCCGCCACCCGAGTATGCAGCGAAGCCGCATCGTCGCTCGAATAGACCGCCAGCGTCTCGATCCCCATGTCCGCGGCGGTGCGGGCGATACGAATGGCGATCTCGCCGCGGTTGGCGATCAGCAGCTTCTTCACGTGGCGTTTCCCCGCTCGGCTTCCTGGATCGAGAGCCTTGGCGGCTCTCGGGCCTTTCGCCCACTTTGCCCGGGCGCCGCGGGGGCCGTCTACGCCTTGGGAGCGAGTCCTTCGAAGAACGGCCGCACATAGAGCGCGGCCGCGGCCTGCGGGGTCACGCCTGGCGTCCAATGGTGCAGCTCGGCCGCCGCGTTGATCATCGCCGTCAGCATCTGGGCGCCGATATTGACGTCCACCGGCCGCACCGAGCCGTCGGCGATGCCGTCGGAGATCAGCGAGGCGAAACGGTCCGACATCCGGTCGAAGCGGGCCACCAGCTGCGGCTGAATAGCTTCTGGTGCTGACGTCAGGGCCGAAGCGCGCAGCAGCGGCGAATTGCCGTTGAGCTGGTACTCGACCAGGGCCGTGGCGATGGTCGCCAGGGTCTGCAGCCCGCAGCTCGACACCGCCTCGGCCTGGCGGATGGCCCGGCGCATGACGTCGAAGGTCCGCTCGAAGCAGGCCACCACCAGCTCGTCCTTGGTCTCGTGGTGGTGGTAGAAGGCGCCCTTGGTGACGTTGAGCCGGGCGCTGATCTTTTCGACCGAGGCGCCGACATAGCCCTCCTCGTTGATCAGCTGGGTGGCCGCGCGCAGGAAGAGTTCGCTGGACGCCTCGCCGCCCGCCTTGGGGATCAGGGTCGGCAATGAGATCGGGGCCCAGTCCGCGCCCGGCGCGGCGAGCCCGTCCACGGTGATCGCCCAAACCCGCTGCGACACCCGGCCGAAGTCTTCGACGTCGTTGCGATGCAGCCAGACCGGCGCCCAGAACACCTCCGAGATCAGCAGCAGCGCCCGGGCCCCCAGCGCCGGCCTCGACAGCCCGCGGGTCTCGGGCCCCGACAGCAGCGTGCGGATGCGGCGGAACATGTCGACATAGGCGGCGTTGACCGGCGCGCTGTTCAGGGCCCGCACGTCGTTGAAAGCCGTGAGGGGCTCGACCTCCCCCGCCAGCATCCGGGCGCGGTACTCGAAATAAGCGTCGAGAAACTGCTTCACCCGCGCGCGCACGTCCGGGCCGCCCTCGGCCTGGGCGATGAGGCCGTTGTAGCGGTCGATGCCGCGCAGGAAGCAGGCCGCGGCCAGGTCTTCCTTGTTCTTGAAGTAGTAGATCACCCCGGTCGGCACGAGATCGAGCCGCGCGGCCACGTCGGCCAGCGTCATCCCCCGCACGCCGCGGCGGTTTAGCACCTCCACGGCCGAGCCAACAATAGCGTTCTTGCGCTGCTCATAGCGCTTGGTCGGTACACGGACCGTCGTCGTCGTCATCGATGCGTTCTTGTTATCTAGACGACGACGGATCAGCCCCGCCGCGTCCTCCCGAACACATGATGGCCGACCTGAACGCGCTTAGCCACTCTTGAGCATGGCCGTATCGATCGGAAGCTGACGAATGCGTTTTCCGGTGGCGGCGAAGATCGCGTTGCACAAGGCCGGGACAATCGGCGGCAGCGCCGGTTCGCCCAGCCCGGTCGGCGAATTGTCCGACTTGATGAAGTGCGTCTCGATCGGCGGCGCCTCGTTGATGCGCATCAGCGGGTAGTCGGTGAAGTTGCTCTCGACCGCCGCCCCGTTCTCGATGGTGATGGACTGGTGCAGCGCGCCCGACAGGCCGTCCAGCACCGATCCCTCGATCTGGTTCAGGGCGCCGAACGGATTGATGATCTGCCGTCCGACGTCGGCGGCGACCCAGACCTTGACGACCTTGATCGCGCCGTCCGGAGCCACCGCCGCCTCGACCACTTCGGCGAAGTAGCCCAGGTGGCTGTAGTGGAAGGCGATCCCCAGGCCCGAGCCCTTGGGCAGCGTCCGTCCCCAGCCCGCCTTCTCGGCGGCCAGTTTGACCACCGCCGCCATGCGGCCGGCCGCGTAGCCCGACGGCGCCTCCCCGACCACCGGCTTGTCGCCAAGAAGCTTCAGTCGGAACGCGACAGGATCGGCGCCGGCGGCGTGGGCCAGTTCGTCGATGAACGACTGCACGACGAAGGCGATGGCGTTGGAGCCCGGCGCGCGCAGCGGTCCGGTCGGCACGCCGCACGGGATCATCGACAGGTCATAGCGAAAGTTCGGCACGAAGCGGGCCGGGAACTCGGTCGGCGACATGCCGGCGCTGCGTGCGGCCGCGCCGTTTTCGCCGAGGGTCACGAAGTGGTCGCGCCAGCCCACCACCTCGCCGGCCGCGTTCACCGCGCCCTTGAGGAAGTGCCAGCCGGCCGGCCGATAGAAGTCGTGGCGCATGTCGTCTTCACGCGTCCAGAGCAGCTTCACCGGCGCGCCGGCCTGCTTGGAGATCCAGGCGGCCTCGACCATGTAGTCGTTCATCAGCCGCCGGCCGAAGCCGCCGCCGCAGCGGATCATGTGGATGGTCACCGCCTCGGGGGCGACGCCGAGGGTCTTGGCGACCAGCTGGCGGCCCGGCTCGGGGTTCTGGGTCGGCGCCCAGATTTCGACCTTGCCGTCCTTGAAGTGGGCCGTGCAGTTCTGCGGCTCGAGGTTGGCGTGCGAGATGAACGGGTAGGCGTAGGCCGCCTCCACCGTCTTGGCCGCGCCCTTCAGGGCCGCCTCGACGTCGCCGTCATTGCGCTCGGTCTTGCCGGGCGCGCCCTTGGCCAGCTCCGCCGCCTGGGCCGAGAAACCGGCCGACGACTGCGCCGAGGTCGGATGCTGCTCCCACCGGGTGTTCAGCTTGTCGCGGCCCTTGCGCGCCGCCCACCAGCTGTCGGCCACCACCGCCACGCCGGGCAGCAGGCCGTCGAGCGCAGTCCCGCCCTCGACCACGAAGGCCTCCCGCACGCCCTTGACGCCCTTGGCCGCGGCGAGATCCGCGCCGGCGACCTTGGCCCCGAACACCGGCGCCTTCTCGTAGGTGGCGTAGAGCATCCCGGGGACGACCACGTCGATGCCGAAAAGCGGCTTGCCGGTGACGATCGCGTCGGTGTCGACCTGGCGCAGCGGCTTGCCGATGATCTTGTAGTCCTTGGGGTCCTTCAGCGGCACGGTCTTCAGGTCCGGCACCGTGACTTGCGCGGCCTTGGTCGCCAGCGAGCCATAGGTCGCCTTGCGCTTGGAGGCGGCGTGATGGACGACGCCGCCGGCGGTCGTGCACTCGGTGGCCGGCACGCCCCAGCCCTGCGCCGCGGCCGCCACCAGCATCATCCGCGCCGCCGCGCCGACCCGGCGCAACTCGTCCCAGTGCAGGGGCGTGGCCATGCTGCCGCCGGCGAACTGGCGACCGTAGGTGGCGAAGTCGTTCATCGCCTGCTCGGTGCGGACCTGGCTCCAGTCGACGTCGAGTTCCTCGGCGATCAGCATCGGCAGCATGGTCTTGATGCCCTGGCCGATCTCCGGGTTCTTGGAGACGATGGTCACGCTGTTGTCGGGGGCCACGCGCACATAGGCGTTGAGCTTGCCGCCGCCCTGGGCGGCCTCGGCGGCGCCGGCCTTGCCCGCGACCGCGAATGACAGCACCAGGCCCGCGCCGGCCAGGACGTCGCGGCGATTGGCCGAAGCAAGCTGGGATCCGTCCGCCATGGTCAGGCCTCCGTCTTCTGGCCGGAGGCCAGCTTGATGGCCGCGCGGATGCGCGTGTAGGTCGCGCAGCGGCAGATGTTCCCCGCCATCGCCTCGTCGATGTCGGCGTCGGTCGGCTTCGGCTTCTCGGCCAGCAGCGCGCTCGCCGACATGATCTGGCCGGCTTGGCAGTACCCGCATTGGGCGACGTCCAGTTCGCTCCAGGCGGCCTGCACCTTCTGGCCGACGGCGCTGGCGCCGACGCCCTCGATGGTGACGATCTTCGATTGCCCGAGCCCCTCGACCGGGATCGTGCACGAACGCATCGGCGCGCCGTCGATATGGACCGTGCAGGCCCCGCACTGGGCGACGCCGCAACCGTACTTGGGACCGAGTATGCCGAGGGTGTCGCGGAGCACCCAGAGAAGAGGCGTGTCGCCGTCGACGTCCGCCGACAGCACCTTGCCATTCACATTGAGCTTGAAGGCCATGAAAGCCGCCCTCCCTGTTTCTTGCGAAATCCTAAGGGCTGGTATGGCCGCACCGCAAGCGGAGTAAATCTGATGGGCGACGAATGGCGCGCGGCGCGGCCGGACGCACCAAGCATAGACATCAAGTAACGTCGCACATGTACGTTCGGTAACTTTCTTAAACCTTCGTCATTACTCCAGATTAAAACGACCTCTCGGCCGACCTTGGACTACCCATTGCTCATCGGCGACCCAGACAGGCGCCACGAATTGGGAGAGTTCAGATGACCAAGTTCAGCACCGCTCTGGCCGGCGTCGCGACCATCGCCCTGGCCGCCGTTCCTATCCTGGCCCTGGCCACCGGCGCGCAGGCCGCCCCGGTCGCCGTGAAGGTTTCGGACATCAATGTCGGCTCGGCCCGCGACGCGCACATCCTGGAGCATCGGGTGGCGAAGGCCGCCGCCGACTACTGCAGCGCCGCCTCGGCCGGCCGCATCACCCTGGCGGCGCATCACGCCTGCCTGCAGGGCGCCCGCGCCGAAATCCAGGACAAGCTGGCGGTGCGCCAGGCCCTGGCCGGCAAGCCCCAGGAACTCGCGCAGCGCTAGTCCCCCGAAGGCCGCGCGAGTAGGGCCCGCCCTTGTGGCGGGCCTTTGCATGTTCGGTGTTAGCGGGAACCCGCCGCCTGCATGATGCGGTCCGACGACGGGCGGCCATAGAGCCCGTCGGCCGGCGTCACGGTGATGCGCATTTCTTCGCCGTACAGGATCGCCGAGGGCCGACGCCCCTCGACCAGCTTCACCTTCTTGACCCGCGACAGGAGGCTGCGGCCGTCCGGCCGGCGCGAGATGCGCACGACGGCCTCGGCCGTCACGGCGGCGGCGTCGGCGACCACCGCCGAGGAGGCCGGCGAGGCGTCTGCCTCGAAGGGAATCAGCCGGCGGGCCGCGCGCGTGGCCCGGGCGCTGGCCTGGGCCAGCCGCTCAAGCAGCGCCTGCGGACTGAGCGGCGCCAGCCGCAGGGCGCCGCCGGCCCCGGCCAGGGCGGCGGGCGAGCCGCCGGGACGATCGGCGGTGAACAGGGTCAGGCCGCCCAGTCGCGTCGCGCGCAACATCGGCTCGCCCAGATCGTTCTTGTAGATCACGTCGCCGCGCGGGGCCGGATGCGGCCGCAGCGCCCAGATTTCGGGGCTGTCGTCGAACTTCATGTAGACGCGCGGCTGGCTGCGATCGAGGACGAAGCCGTCGCCGTCCTCGCTGACATAGCGGGCGACTGGCGGGCTGGCCTGGCGGCCAGGCGCCGGGCGATCGCCGAACAGGCCCTCGCGCAGGGTCTGCGGTCCGGCGTGCGCGACCGCCGCCCAGCCAAGGTTCATCGCCGCGGCGAACGCCACGGCGATAAGCCCTAGGTACGCTGACGCCGGTCTTTCGCTCACCATCGAGCTAGGCAGATGCCCTTTGACTGGGGCGCTTTTTGGACGCGCGCCAAGCTTAGCCGGCCATGTACTGGCCACCGTTCAGCGACAAAGTCGACCCGGTGACGTAGCCCGCATGCTCGCCGGCCAGGAAAGCGACCATGTCGGCGATCTCTTCGCCCTTGCCCAGGCGGCCGACCGGGATCTGGCCGATGATCGAGGCGAGGACGTTCTCGGGCACGGCCTGCACCATCTCGGTGTCGATGTAGCCAGGCGCGATGCAGTTGACCGTGACGCCCTTGCGCGCGTTCTCCAGCGCGAGCGCCTTGGTGAAGCCGATCACCCCGGCCTTGGCCGCCGAATAGTTGGTCTGACCCATCTGGCCCTTCTGGCCGTTGATCGACGAGATGTTGATGACCCGGCCCCAGCCGCGATCGCGCATGCCCTCGATCACGTGCCGGGTCATGTTGAAGACCGAATCCATGTTGACGCGGATGACTTCCGACCACTGCTCGGCGGTCATCTTGTGGAACACGCCGTCGCGGGTGATGCCGGCGTTGTTGACCAGCACTTCGATCGGGCCGAGCTCGGCGGTCACCGCCTCGACCGCCCGACCGCAATCCTCGAACTGGCCGACATTGCCCTTGACGACCATCACGCCAAGCTCGGATGCGCAGGCCTGGGCCGCCGCCTCATTGCCGGAATAGCCGGCGGCGACCTCGAACCCGTCGTTCTTTAACCGCTCCACGATCGCCCGGCCGATACCCCGGGTCCCACCCGTCACGAACGCAACTCTGCCCATCGAGCTCGCCTCCCTCGCTTAAACAACCGGGCGCCGGTTGGTCCGGCGCTCCAGGAACGTCAGACTGACTCAACGCACATGGCAACGCCCATGCCGCCGCCGACGCAGAGCGTCGCCAACCCCTTCTTGGCGCCCGAACGTTTCATTTCGTGCACAAGGGTGGTGAGAATGCGGGCGCCCGAGGCGCCGATCGGGTGGCCGATGGCGATCGCGCCGCCGTTCACGTTCACCTTGGCCGGATCGAGGCCCAGGTCCCGCACCACGCAGATCGACTGGGCGGCGAAAGCCTCGTTCGATTCGACCAGGTCTAGGTCGGCGACGCTCCAGCCCGCCTTTTCCAGCGCCTTGCGGCTGGCCGGGATCGGGCCTGTGCCCATGATTTCCGGCTCGACCCCGGCATTGGCCCAGGAAGCGATGCGCGCCAGCGGCTTCAAGCCGCGCTTGGCGGCCTCGTCGGCGCTCATCAGCACCAGCGCGGCGGCGCCGTCATTGAGGCCCGAGGCGTTGGCGGCGGTGACCGAGCCGTCCTTGGCGAAGGCCGGGCGCAGACCCGACACGCTGTCCAGCGTCGCGCCGTGGCGGATGTACTCGTCCTGATCGACGATGGTGTCGCCCTTGCGGCCCTTGATGGTCACCGGCGCGATCTCGTCAGCGAACTTGCCGGCCTTCTGGGCGGCCTCGGCCTTGTTCTGGCTGGCGACGGCGAACTTGTCCTGCTCCTCGCGGGTGATCTGCCAGCGGGCGGCGATGTTCTCGGCCGTCTGGCCCATGTGGTAGCCGTGGAAGGCGTCCCACAGCCCGTCCTTGATCATGGTGTCGACCAAGGCCAGGTCGCCCATCTTCTGGCCGGAACGCAGCTGTTGGGCGTGCGGGGCCTGGCTCATGCTCTCCTGGCCGCCGGCGATGACGATGGCGGCCGAACCGTCGGCGATCTGCTGGGCGCCAAGCGCCACCGCGCGCAGGCCCGAACCGCACAGTTGGTTGAGGCTCCAGGCCGGGCTCTCGACCGGAATGCCGGCGTTGACCGCCGCCTGACGGGCCGGGCCCTGGCCGGCGCCGGCCTGCAGCACCTGGCCCATGATCACTTCGCCGACGTCGCCCGAGGCGATGCCAGCCCGCTCGACCGCGGCGGTGATCGCCACCTTGCCGAGCTCATGGGCGGGGAGGCTGGACAGCGCTCCATTGAACGATCCGACGGGTGTGCGGACGGCCGAGACGATGACGACGTCGCTCATGGGAGGGCTCCTCAGCTCATTTGAGGTTTTCATCTATCGATAAAGGGCGGAGCTTGGGCAAGGGCGCAAACCGACTCGCCTAATCGGGTCGATCACTTTCGGAAGGCGCTCGCATCCGCGATACTGCGGTGCAAGAATGAGAATCCGCCGCCGGGGGCGGGCAGATGAAGGACTGTGGGATGGCTGACACCCAGGGATCCGACGACGGCCGCGTCGTCATCAAGAAGTACGCCAACCGGCGGCTCTACAACACCGCCTCGTCCTCGTACGTCACGCTCGAACACCTGTCGGACATGGTGAAGCAGGGCGTGGATTTCGTCGTCTACGACGCCAAGACCAACGAGGACATCACCCGCACAGTCCTGACCCAGATCATCTTCGAGGAGGAGAGCCGCGAGGGGCAGAACCTCCTGCCCATCCAGTTCCTGCGGCAGTTGATCGGATTCTACGGCAACTCAATGCAGGCTTTCCTGCCGAGTTATCTCGAGCTGTCGCTGGCCACCTTCGCCGAGCAGCAGGAGCGCATGCGCGCCCAGTTCGCCAGCATCGGCCAGGGCTCGGGACTTGGCGCGGGCCTGGGCGGCGCCTACGAGGACCAGATCCGCCAGAACCTGGCCATGTTCGACCGGGCGATGAAGATGTTCTCGCCGTTCGCCTACACGCGCCCGCAGGAGGAGCCGGCGCCCGCGGCCAAGCCCGCGTCCGCCCCGCCGGCGGCCGACGAGACGCTCGACGCCCTCAAGAAGCAGATGGCCGAGATGCAGGCCCAGATCGAGAAGCTCGCCAAACGCTAGCTTAACCTCGCCTCGCTAGGTTCCGCGTATGACTTCGCCCATCGATCCGATCCGCAGGCCGAACGCGACGCGGCGCGTCAAGCGCTCGGGCAACGCCGCGCGGGGCGAATCGACGGATCGCAGCGTGCCGGCGGTCTACGAACCGCCGCAGCCGCCCGTGGCCTCGGGCGTCACGGCCCGCCCTGAGGCGGCCTTCGCCGCGCATATGCTCGGCCAGGACGGTCAGAAGCGCGGTCTACGCAGCGGCAAGGAGACACTCGACAGCGCCCGCAGCCTCTACAACAAGATCGAATACTCGGGCGCCGCCGACCGGCGAACGCCCAAGGGCCGCACGGCCAAGACCGAGGTCTAGCGCCCCTTCAATCGCGCCACTTCCGCTTCCAGGGCGGCGACCTTCTTCTCCAGCGCCAGCAGACGCCCGGTCAGGTCGCCCTGGCCCGGCACGGGCGTCGAGACCCCGGCGCGGTCGGCGATCTCGGTCGCCGGCACGCCCAGCAGGTCGGCGAAAATGCCTACCTCCTCGGCGGAAAGTTCCCGCTGGTCCTTGAAGACCAGCACGATCTCGGCCTCGCCCATACCGGCCGCAGCGGCGAGAATACGCGGATTGAGGCCGCGTTCCGCCAGCTTTTCCTCGAACCACTGGCGATCGAAGAACAGCGCCATCAGCCGTGTGCGCTCTGGCGCCGGTCTTGCTTAACCGGGAGTGAATCCACCGCCGACGGGGCTCCCATGTTCGCCATCGCCACCCGCTTCTTCGATCTGGCCGTCGTCACCCTGATCTTCTCCGCCCTGACCTGAGGCCTAGTAGTCGCCGTGGCCGAAGTCGACGTCGCGGCGCGCCGAGACGATGGTGACGATAAAACCGGCCAGCACGTCGAGCAGCACCATCACGGTCAGCAGGAAGAAGGCCGAGGTCGCGAAGGCCGGCGCCAGCAGGAACTCCACCAGGCAGCCGACGAACAGCAGCATTGAGAGCGCGTGATTGACGATCGCCGTCCGCCGGCTGGTCGTCGACTTCAACAGTTCGATGAACAGCACGATCAGGCCGGCCAGCAGCAGCAGGTCGCCCAGCGTCACGGGCCACTCGGCCGCCGAGTTCATCGCGATCGTGAACAGCGGCTCGGTCATACGGATGGTCGCTTCCTGCGAGCCGAAGCCGCCGGCCAGGGTCAGCGCCACGATGTTGTAGGCGAGCACGGGCAGGGCCAGCAGCGGCACGGCGGCGAACATCGAAACCCCTCCCCCTTCGGGATCGAGCAGGAGCTTCCGCTGCTTCTCCAGGCGCGACAAGCGCGGCCCCTCAGAGCTCTTCCACGCGGCCCGGCAGGCGCGAACGCGACTGCAGCCACATCACCCCGAACAGGTCCGACAGCGAGGCCCAGAGCCGGCCGAGGTTAGTGTACTTCGATTGGCCCGTCTGGCGGTGCCGGTGGTTCACCGGCCGGAACGCGACCTGATAGCCCTCGCGCAGCATCAGCGCCGGCAGGTAGCGATGGATGTGATCGAAGTACGGCAGTCGCAGGAAGGCCTCGCGCCGGAACGCCTTCAGACCGCAGCCGGTGTCGTTGGCGGTGTCCTTGAGCAGCTTCTTGCGCACGCCGTTGCCGAAGCGGGAGGCGAACTTCTTGGCGGCGCTGTCCTGGCGCTTGACCCGCTCGCCGCCGACCATGACCAGCTCGGACGGCCCGGCGTTGAGCGCGTCGACCAGGCCCGGGCCGTCGGCGGGATCGTTCTGGCCGTCGCCGTCCAGGGTGACGATCACGTCGCCGCGCGCGGCCAGGATGCCGGTTCGGATCGAGCGGCTCTGCCCCGAATTGCTGGTGTGGCTCAGCACGCGCAGTTGCGGGATTTCGGCCTTCAGCGCGCTCAGCGCCGCGCGTGTGCCATCGCGGCTCTTGTCGTCGACGAAGATCATCTCATAGTCGCGGCCGGCGAAGGCGGCGGCGATCTCGCGTGCGAGGTCGGGCGCCGCGCCCTCCTCGTCGAAAACGGGGACGACCACGGAAATGTCGGGCGTTGATTTGGCCATGGCCCCTCATAGCGGAAAAATCGCCGCGCGGATGCTATCAACGCTGCCATGAGTCTACAGGCCTATCTGGACCGATTCAGCCAGGGCTGGCGCGCGCCGGCCTTCGCCGCCCTGATCGCCATGCTCGCGGGGCTGCCCGGCCTGTTCGCGATGCCGCCGCTCGACCGCGACGAGAGCCGTTTCGCCCAGGCCACGGCGCAGATGCTGGAGACCGGCGACTTCGTGGTCATCCAGTTCCAGGACCAGCCGCGGTTCAAGAAGCCGGTCGGCATCCACTGGATGCAGGCGGCCAGCGTGGCGCTTGTGTCGCAGGTCGAAGACCGCGACATCTGGGCCTACCGGCTGCCCTCGCTGCTGGGCGCGATGCTGGCGGCGGCGGCCTGCGCCTGGGGCGCCTCGGTGTTCTTCGGCGGGCCGACCGGGCTGCTGGCCGGGGCGATCCTGGGTTCGACCTTCCTGCTCTCGACCGAGGCCTTCATCGCCAAGACCGACGCGGTGCTAGCCGGTACCACGACTCTGGCGCTGGCCGCCTTGGCGCGGATCTACGCCGCCTCGCGCGGGGGGCCGCCGACAGGACGGATCACCCGGCTGCTGTTCTGGCTCGGCCTGTCGTTGTCGATGCTGGTGAAGGGCCCAGTGGGGCTGATGGTCGTCACCCTGACGGCGCTGTCGCTGTGGGCGTGGGACCGCAAGGGCGCGTGGCTGAGGGACCTCGGCTGGACCTGGGGCCTGATCCTGATGGCCGCGATCGTCGGTCCCTGGGCGGCCGCCGTGACCGTCGCCACTGACGGCGGGTTCTGGACCACCGCCTTCGGCGCCGACTTTGCGCCCAAGCTGGTCGGCGGCCAGGAAAGCCACGGCGCCCCGCCCGGATACCACACCCTGCTGACTCCGCTGCTGATCTTCCCCGGCGCGCTGTTGCTGCCGGCGGCGCTGGCGCTGGGCTGGCGGGCGCGCAACGAGCCGGGCGTGCGCTTTGCGCTGTGCTGGCTGATCCCGGCCTTCATCGTCTTCGAGGCCACCCCGACCAAGCTCGTTCACTACACTCTGCCGACCTACGGCGCCTTCGCCTGGCTGATGGCCGCGGCCGTGATGCGACCGCCAGTGGGCGAGGTCGCCAAGTGGATCGGCGTCGTACTCTCGGCCCTGGTCGGCGTCGTCTTCGCCGCGGCGATCTTCTACCTCTACGGTGAGTACGGCGATCCCAGCGACCTGCCGGCCACCGTCGTCACCGCTTTGCTGCTGGCCGCGGCCGGGCTGACCGGCGCCTACCTCTTGTGGCGGGGCGAGGCGCTGAAGGCGATTGTCGGGGCCGGCGTCCTGACCATCCTCGGACACGGCGCGTTCGCCGGCGCCTTCGCGCCGAGCCTGGACCCGCTGTGGCTGTCGCAGCGCACCGAACGCGCGCTGGAGGAGGCCCGGCTGCTGCCGCGCCAAGGCTTCACCCCGGCCCCTGTCGCGGTCGCCGGCTACGCCGAGCCCAGCCTGGTGTTCGCGCTGGGAACCCCGACCGACCTCGGCGACGTGCCCGAAGCCATCGAAGCCATCGCCGACCAGCGTCCCGCCGTGGTCGAGGGCCGCGAGCAGGCGGCCTTCGAGGCCGAGTTGAAGGCCCGCGGCCTCAAGGTCCGCGAAATCGGCAAGGTCGAGGGCCTCGACTACTCTAACGGCGACGAAACGACTTTACGCATCTACGCCCCAGCCCCATCTGAGCCCCCATGAGCCGGTTTATCGAAATCGTCGAAGTCGGTCCGCGCGACGGACTGCAGAACGAGAAGTCCATCCTCGAGGTCGATCAGAAGCTCGACTTCATCCGCCGGCTGCAGGCCGCCGGGGCCAAGCGGATGGAGGTCGTCTCCTTCGTCAATCCGAACCGCGTGCCGCAGATGGCCGGGGCCGAGGAGATCATGGCCGCCCTGCCTGCCGGCTCGGGCCTGTCGCGCATCGGCCTGGTGCTGAACATGCGCGGTTGGGACCGCGCCGTGGCGACCGGCTGCGACGAGGCCAATGTCGTGGTCTGCGCGTCGGACAGCTTCGGGATCCGCAACCAAGGCGCCGACGTCGCCGAGCAGATCGCCGCCATGCACGCCATCGCCGCGCGCCAGAAGGCTGAGGGCGGCCCGCCGATTTCGGTGACCTTCTCGACCGCTTTCGGCTGCCCGTTCGATGGCGAGGTGCCGCAGGACCGGGTGGTGTCGCTGGCCCGCGAGGCCGCTGAGGCCAAGGTCGATGAGATCGCCCTGGCCGACACTATCGGGGTCGCCGACCCCTGGATGGTCCGCGACCGGGTCGAGGCGGTGAAGCAGGTGATCGGCGACATCCCGCTGCGGCTGCACTTCCACGACACCCGCAACACCGGCCTGGCCAACGCCTTCGCCGGGGTCGAGGCCGGGGTCGACATCCTTGACGCCAGCTGCGGCGGCCTGGGCGGCTGCCCGTTCGCACCGGCCGCGACCGGCAATATCGGCACCGAGGATCTGGTCTACATGCTGGAGCGGGCCGGGTTCGAGACCGGCTACGACATCGGCGCGCTGATCGAGACGGCCAAGTGGATGTCGGGTCTGCTGGACAAGCCGATCGCCGCCTCGGTCAGCCGGGCCGGCGTGTTCCCGCCGGCCTAGGCGGTCCGCCCGCGGATGCGCCACATCACCGGGCGGGCGATGGCGGTGCAGACGATGATCGGGGACAGGATCAAGGCGAGCGCCAGCTCGCCGAAGCCTTCGGCACGTTTGCGGAAGTAACGCGCCAGGCCGACGCCCTTGTGGAACTCGACCCGCAGCGGGCTGGCGTGGCTCGTATGGCCAAGATGAATCACCTCGGCCTTGGGCTGGAACAGCACCTCGCCGCCGGTCTGGCGCACGCGCCAGCACAGGTCGACGTCCTCGACGTGCAGGAAGTAGCCCTCGTCGAAGCCCTGGACGATGTCGAAGTCCTCGCGGCGCATGCAGAAGCAGGCCCCCGAGATGGTCGGCACCGCAATCACGCCTTCGGGCGCGGCCTCGGCCTCCCAGTGCACCTCGTAGCGGCGCCAGGCGGGGATCTTCCGCGACAGGTGGCTGAGGCTCATCAGCGCGCTGACCGGCGTGATGTCGCCGCGGCGGGCGCCGCGCTGCTCGGTGCGGTCGGCGTTGAGCACCCGCCCACCGACCAGGGTCGGGACCGGCCGCCCGTCGATGGCGCGGACCAGCTCGGCGATGCAGCCGGGCTGCAGGAAGGCGTCAGGGTTGAGGAAGACGATGGTGTCGCCGGCCGCGCCGCGGGCGCCGAGATTGGCGCCGCGGGCGAAGCCGACATTGCCGTGGCCAGTCAGCAGCCGCACACGCGCGTCGCTTTCGGAAAGGCGCTTCAGGCGCGCCGCTTCCATGCGGGTCGAACCGTTGTCCACGATCACGAGCTCGTCGACCAGCGGGTCGGCGAGCACGCATTCGATGCTCTGCTGCAGCGCCTCGCCGGTCATGTAGACGACCATGACGACGGACACTTTGCGGTGCGGCTTCAGGAAGTCCTGAGTCGGCGCGGGTTCGTAAGCAACGATCGGTGCGGCGATGCCGTTCATCCAGCCTCCCTAACCCCGACCGCGGCGTGCTCAGGCGAAGCACCTCGAAGCACAGCCTGGCGTGTAACATCCGGCGGA
This sequence comes from Phenylobacterium sp. NIBR 498073, assembly GCF_027286305.1. Classification (NCBI taxonomy): domain Bacteria; kingdom Pseudomonadati; phylum Pseudomonadota; class Alphaproteobacteria; order Caulobacterales; family Caulobacteraceae; genus Phenylobacterium; species Phenylobacterium sp. NIBR 498073. The sequence goes on along the minus strand of NZ_CP114599.1, from coordinate 735,975 downwards.
CTCGCCTCTAAGGCAAGTTTATTGACCGCCTCATCGAGCGAAAGCACGGACTGACCCTCAGAACCGAACCGCCTCAAGGCGACCTTGCCTTCCTCAGCTTCCCGCCGGCCGACCACTGCGATGATGGGGGCCTTAGCGAGACTGTGTTCACGGATCTTGTAGTTGATTTTTTCGTTCCGCAGATCCGTTTCAACCCTGAGACCCGCGGCGCTCAATTCTTGAGCTACGCGCAAGGCATAATCATCGGCATCTGACGTAATTGTGGCGACGACGACCTGGGTCGGCGCCAACCACAGCGGGAATGCGCCTGCATAGTTTTCGATCACCACGCCGATGAATCGCTCCATCGAACCGCAGATCGCCCGGTGCAGCATGACCGGGCGCTGCTTGGAGCCGTCCTCGACCACGTATTCGGCGTCCAGCCGCTCGGGCAGCACGAAGTCCAGTTGCAGCGTGCCGCACTGCCAGGTCCGACCGATGGCGTCGGACAGGTGGAACTCCAGCTTCGGGCCGTAGAAGGCGCCTTCGCCGGGCAGACGCTCGACCTCCATGTTCACCGCCTGGCGGGCGGCGCGGTCCAGCTTGTCCTCGGCGACGTCCCAGACCTCGTCGGCGCCGGCCCGCAGGTCCGGGCGCAGCGCCAGCTTCACGCTGTGCAGCTCCAGGCCGAAGTCGGCATAGACCGAGTTCAGCAGGCGCACGAACTTCGTCGTCTCCTCCTCGATCTGGTCTTCGCGGCAGAAGATGTGGGCGTCATCCTGGGTGAAAGCCCGCAGGCGCATGATGCCGTGCAGCGCGCCCGACGGCTCGAACCGGTGGCAGGCCCCGAACTCGGCCATGCGCAGCGGCAGGTCGCGATAGGACTTCTGGCCGAAGTTGAAGATCTGGACGTGGCCCGGGCAGTTCATCGGCTTGACGGCCAGCTCTTCGCCTTCGTCCGTCTCGCACGTGAACATGTTCGCGCCGAACTTCTCCCAGTGGCCGGACTTCTCCCAGAGGGCCCGGTCCATGATCTGGGGCGCCTTGACCTCGACATAGCCGTCGACGTCCAGGCGGCGGCGCATATAGGCCTCGACCGTCCGGTAGAGCGTCCAGCCCTTCGGGTGCCAGAAGATCATGCCCTTGGCCTCTTCCTGCAGATGGAAGAGGTCCATGGCGCGGCCGATCTTGCGGTGGTCGCGGCGCTCGGCCTCCTCCAGGCGCTTGAGATGCGCCTCCAGGTCGGCCTCGCTGGCCCAGGCCGTGCCGTAGATCCGTTGCAGCTGGGCGTTGCGATGGTCGCCGCGCCAGTAGGCGCCGGCCAGCTTCATCAGCTTGAAGGCCTTGCCGACGGACTTGGTCGAGGGCAGGTGCGGCCCCAGGCACAGGTCCTTCCAGTTCCCCTGGCGATAGACCGTGATCGTCTCGCCTTCTGGCAGGTCCGAAATGATCTCGGCCTTGTAGGCTTCGCCGATCGACTTGAAGTGCTCGATCGCCTCGCCGCGGTCCCAGACTTCGCGGACGATCTTCTCGTCGCGGTCGACGATCTCGCGCATGCGCTGCTCGATCGTCGCCAGGTCGTCCAGGCTGAACGGCGTGTCGCGCGCGAAGTCGTAATAGAAGCCGTCGTCGATGGCCGGGCCGATCGTGACCTGCGTGCCGGGGAACAGCTCCTGCACCGCCTCGGCCATGATGTGGCTGGCGTCGTGGCGGATGGTCTCGAGGCTCTCGGGACTTTCGCGCGTCAGAATCTCGAAGGCGCCGCCCTTTTCGAGCGGCCGGTCGAGGTCGCGCAGCTCGCCGTCGAGCTTCACGAGCACCGCCTTTTTCTCCAGCGACTTGGCGATGGAGGAGGCGACGTCACGTCCCGTCACGCCGTCGTCGAACTGGCGCTTGGAACCATCGGGGAAAATCAGGTCGATCATGTCTCACATGTCCATGTCCGCGAGGCCGGCCCATCTCCGTTTGGGGCCTTGTCGCGCGGTTGGGGGACCGGGTCGTAGCCCGATGCTCCCCAGGGGTGACAGCGGCACAACCGCCGGGTCGCAAGCCAGGAGCCGCGAACGGGGCCGTGCAGGATCAGGGCCTGGGCCGCGTACTCCGAGCAGGTCGGAAGAAACCGGCACTGGCGCCCGATCAGGGGCGAAAGCGTCAGCTTGTAAGCGCGCAAGGCGCCACGGACGCAGGTCTCGTAGAGGTTCATGCCGGCTCGCGGACGTGCGATTCAGCCGCAGCGATTACGCTGGGCGGCCTTGAGGATCAAGCCGCGCCGGCGCGGCTAGTTCGTTCCACGGCGCGGCGGACAGCCTCGGCCGCGGCCTCGAACGCCAGAAGCGTGGAGGCGTGGCGGGCGGGATAGTCTTTCACCGGGGCCAGCATGGAGAGATCCGAAAAACGTCCTTGGGGCGCATCGGCGCCTTGTTTGAGCATAGCACGGAACTGATCCCGGGCCATCTCGATCTCCGACAGGCTCGCGCCGAGCACGCTGGCGCCGAGCACCGCGGCCGAGGCCTGGCCCAGCGCGCAGGCCTTCACGTCCTGGGCGAACTGGGCGACGCGGTCGCCCTCGACCGTGACGTCGACCACCACCCGGCTGCCGCAGAGCTTGGAGACCTTCTCCGAGCTCGCGTCCGGCGCGGGCAGCCGGCCGAGATGCGGCATGTTCGCCGCCAGCTTCAGCAGCTTGGCCGAGTAGAGGTCGTCGATCATGGCGTGGATGTAGGGGCTCCGCCCTCGGCGCGCCATTGCGCCTCGGCCCGCGCCTTCAGCGCCTCGCTCATGGCCTGGAAGCCGCGATAGATCTTGCGCCCCATGCGCCGCGCGACCGTCGGCCCGAGCAGCCCGCCGATCAGCTCGCCGTTCGAGAAGATCGTGCTGGCGGTGTCGAGCTTCTCAAGCTCCAGAAAGCGGGTGTTGGAGACCAGCCCGCCCATCATCTTCAGCCGCCAGTGGATCTGGTCGTGCGGCACCCACTCGTACACCACCGGCCGGATCACCCGCGGCGCTTCGCCCTCCAGGGCCAGGGTCAGGGTGAGCTGCCCGCCGGTCCGGATCGCGCCCTCGGCCTTGGTGTAGAGCGGGTTCCACTCATGCCAGCGCTCGACGTCGTAGAGGATATCCCAGATCGTCTCGACCGGCGCGTGGATGCCGATGCGGTGCTCGACCCGCACCCCGCTCGGCCCGGCCGGCGCCCGCCCCTTGAATTTGAAGCCGGAGCCGGCCGTGAACATGTTGTTCTGCGTCTTCGGGCCTAGCGCCATTGCAGCACCTGCACCCCGCTCATCCCCGCGAAGGCGGGGACCCAAGCGGCGTTCGCACCGCTCAGCAGTTCAGGGTCTCGTAGAGATCGTCCCAACGCGGGTTCAACTCCTCAATGAGCCTGATCTTCCAGGCTCGATTCCACTTCTTGCATCTGGCGCTCGCGCCGGAACGCGTACTCGCGCTCTTCGTGCACCTCGTACCACGCCAGCCGCACGACATCGTACTTCGCCGTGAAGCCCCGATACGTCTTCTCTTTGTGCTTCCATACCCGAGACGCAAGATCATCGGTGTGTCCGCAGTAGAGCGTCCCATAAGGGCCGTTCGCCAAGAGATAGGTGTAGAAGGACACTGTCGCCTCCTCGCTCATCCCCGCGAAGGCGGATTAGCCGGCTTCCTTGATCCGCCAGGTCGCGCCGGTCGGACCGTCCATCACCTCGATGTTCAACGCGGTGAGTTCGTCGCGGATGCGGTCGGCGGCGGCCCAGTCCTTGGCGGCGCGGGCCTCGATGCGCTGGGCGATCAGACCGTCGACCTTCTCGCGCAGGTCGTCGGTGACGCCGGCCTGGAACCAGGCCTCCGGATCGCCGAACAGGAAGCCCAGCAGGTTGGCGGCGGCCAGCAGTTCGCCCTTGGCCTGGGCCCGGCCCTTGCCCGTCGCGGTTTCCAGCCGGGTCGCCATGGCGAACAGCTCGGCGAAGGCGGCCGGGGTGTTGAGGTCGTCCTGCAGCGCGGCCAGGAAGGCGGCCGGCGGGGACACGTCCTCGGCCTCGACCTCGCTCGCCCGGCGCAGGGCGCCGTAGAGCCGGTCTAGCGCCTTCTTCGACTGTTCGATCAGCTCGCCTGTCCACTCCAGCGGCGCGCGGTAGTGGCCGACCAGCAGCGCCCAGCGCAGCGCCTCGCCCGGGGCCTGCTGGATAAGGTCGTGCACCAGCGCGACATTGCCCAGGCTCTTGGACATCTTCTCGGCCGCCATGTTCAGGAAGCCGTTGTGCATCCAGTAGTTGGCGTAACCGGCGCCATGGTCGTGGCCGGCGCAGACGCCCTGGGCCATTTCGTTCTCATGGTGCGGGAACAGCAGGTCGATGCCGCCGCCGTGAATGTCGATCGGCAGGCCCAGCGACTTCTCGATCATCGCCGAGCATTCGATATGCCAGCCAGGGCGGCCCGGCCCCCAGGGGCTGTCCCAGACCGGCTCGTTCTCCTTCGACGGCTTCCAGAGCACGAAGTCGGCCGGGTGCTGCTTGTAGGGCGCGACGTCGACGCGGGCGCCGGCGATCATGTCGTCCATCGGCTGGCGCGAGAGCTTGCCGTAGTCGGCATAGGCCTGCGTGTTGAACAGCACGTGACCTTCGGCCGCATAGGCCGAGTTGTTGGCCACCAGCTTGCCGATCATCGCGATGATCTCGGCCATGGTCTGGGTGGCGCGCGGCTGATGGGTCGGACGCAGGGCGCCGAGGGTGGCCATGTCGTCGTTGTAGATCGCCAGATAGCGGTCGGTGATCACGTCGATGGCGACGCCTTCCTCGGCGGCCTTCTTGTTGATCTTGTCGTCCACGTCGGTGACGTTGGCCGCGTAGATCACGGCGTTTTCGCCGTAGGCGTGACGCAGCAGGCGGAACAGCACGTCGAAGACGACCACCGGCCGGGCGTTGCCGATATGGGCGTAGTTGTAGACCGTCGGCCCGCAGACATACATCGTCACCCGGCTCGGATCCTTGGGGACGAAGGGCCGCTTTTCGCGGGCCATGGTGTCGTAGAGCGAGAGGGCCATAGGGTCCTTCATGAAAAGGCGCGCCGGCGTTTGAGAAAAACTGACGCTGGGTAACAGTTGCCCGCAAAGGGGTTGGCCCCATATACATTCGGTCCGGCCGCGAGGCCACGGTTCCGTCCGTGGTCGCGCACATGGCCGCAATAAGGGGTGGCACGCGTCATTTCCGGGACCTTCGTCCCGGCGCAACTCAGGCCCCGGAAAGAAACCGCTGCACATGGACGCTCCCAGTCGCGACCGAACCCTGATCGGCACGCCCGGTCTTGATCTTGAAGCCGTGAAGCGCCCGTCGCGCGAAGAGGCTATGGAAGCTGTGCGCACGCTGATCGCGTGGGCCGGCGATGATCCGCGCCGCGAAGGCGTGATCGATACGCCCAAGCGCGTGGTCGACGCCTATGCCGAGTGGTTCGAGGGCTATCAGCTCGACCCGGCCAAGGAACTGTCGCGCACCTTCGAGGACGTGCAGGGCTATGACGACATCGTCATGCTGCGCGACATCGAGGTCGAGAGCCACTGCGAGCACCACATGGCCCCGTTCCTCGGCAAGGCCTACGTGGCCTACATGCCGACCAACCGGGTCGTCGGCATCTCCAAGCTGGCCAAGGTCGTGGAAATCTACGCCCGCCGCCTGCAGACCCAGGAGACCATGACCCAGCAGATCGCCGACGCGATCACCGACAGCCTGCGTCCGGCCGGCGTCGCGATCCTGATCGACGCGGCCCACCAGTGCATGACCACCCGCGGCGTGCACCACCGCCACGTTTCGACGATCACCACCCAGTTCACGGGCGTGTTCAAAACCGACGCGACCCTGCGCCAGCGCTTCCTCGACTTCGTCAACAAGCGCTGACGGCCCTATTCCAGGCCCTCCCCGCGGAGGGCCTGGCTCAGCCGCGCTCCATTGGGGCCGGCGCATTCAGGCTAGCGCGTGCGCCGACGCAGGCGCCATATGCGCGCCATGACCCAAGCTAACTTTCCCACAGCCCCGTCCAAGGACGCGCTCGAGCGTGGCGCGGTCCTGAGCCCCCGGTTCGACGCGGGCGGCCTGGTGGCCGTCGTCGCGACCCATGCGCAGACCGGCGAGGTGCTGATGTTCGCGCATATGAACGCCGAGGCGCTGGCCAGGACGCTGGAACTGGGCGAGGCGGTCTATTTCAGCCGCTCGCGCAATGAGATCTGGCACAAGGGCGCGACCAGCGGCCAGATCCAGAAGATCGTCGAGATGCGCATCGACTGCGACCAGGACTGCCTCTGGATCAAGGTGCTGCCGCAGGGCGACGGCGGCGCCTGCCACGTCGGCTTCCGCTCCTGCTTCTACCGGGTGGTCGAGGACGGCCGGCTGGTCGAGCGGCCGTGAGCCCGCTGGAGGCCATCGCCGGCTTTTCCGTGGCGGCGGGGCTGCTGACCATCCTGCCGGGGCTGGACACCGCGCTGGTGCTGCGCACGGCTGCGGTCGAGGGGCCGCGGCGCGCGGCGCTGGCGGGGCTGGGCATCACGCTCGGCTGCCTGGTCTGGGGGACGGCCGTGGCGGTCGGCCTGGGCGCGCTGCTGGCCGCTTCGCAGCTGGCCTTCACGATCCTGAAGTGGGCGGGCGCGGCCTATCTGCTGTGGCTCGGCGTCGGCATGCTGCTGGCGCCGCGGCGGAGCTTTGAGCTGGACGGCGGCGCCGCCGGGCCGGTCGGCGGCGAGTTGGCCTGGCTGCGGCGCGGCCTGCTGACCAACCTGCTGAATCCGAAGATCGGGGTGTTCTACGTCTCGTTCCTGCCGCAGTTCATGGCCCAGGGCGTGCCGGCCGGGCCGTTCCTGGTGCTGCTGGCGGCGATCCACGGCCTGATCGGCCTGGCCTGGTTCGCGATGCTGATCGCCGCCACCCGGCCGCTGGCGCGGGCGCTGAAGCGGCCGGCGGTGGTCGGCTGGCTCGACCGGGTCACGGGCGGCGTGTTCGTCGCCTTCGCCGCCCGCCTGGCGCTGGCGAGAGCCTAGACCTCCGACAGCCCCGAGACGCGGCGCGCCTCCGGCGTCACCCGGAAGGTCTTGAGCACCTTGGTCTCGAAGGTCTTCGAGGCGATGGTGGAGACGGTCATCAGCTCGGCCTTGGCGTCCTCGTGGGTCAGGGTCAGCAGCAGGAAGCCCTTGGCCGACTGCTCGGAGAACACGACCTCCTTGTCGGCCGCGGCGAACATCTCGCCGACCGAGAAGCCCTTGATGGTGTCGTTGGCGCCGGGACTGGTGATCGCGGTCGCGCCGAACTCGGCGGCGACGCGGTTCCCGGCGTCGTCATAGAGCTCGTTGGCCCAGAAGGCGTGGCTGTCGCCGGCCAGGACGATGGCCCGTGCGCCAGCGGTCTTGATCGCATCGTAAAGCCGCTCGCGCTCGGCGGGATAGCCGTCCCACATGTCGAGGCCATAGGGCAGGTCGAGCTGGGCCAGCTGCTCCATTCGCGCCAGGCGCTTGCGCGAGCCCTCGCCCTCGCCGGCCATGACCTCGGCCAGCTTGGCCTCGCCCAGGTGCTTGCGCAGGCTGGGCACCGGCAGGCGGGCCATGACCACCTCGTTGCCCAGCACCTGCCAGACGCGGCCGGCCCGGACCGAGTCCTTGAGGCCCGCGGCGAGCCAGGCCTCCTGCGCCGGGCCCATCATCTTGCGGGCCGGATCGTTCAGCTTGGCGCGGAAGGCGGCGACCTCGGCGGGGCCGCCCGGGGCCGGCAGGTCGCGGTCGTAGCTCAGCTGCTGGTCGCGGGCGGTGAGCCGCGTCTCCAGCATGAACAGGCTCATCAGGTCGCCGAACTGGAAGGCCCGGTTGATCGCCGCGCCGCCGCCGTCCGGCTCGCGGATCGGCATCCATTCGTAATAGGCCTTGATGGCGCGGGCCTTGCGCTCGTTCCAGTCGCCTTCCTTGTCCGGCTGATGGTTCTGGGCGCCGGACATGAAGCTGTCGTTGGCGGTCTCGTGGTCGTCCCAGACCACGATCCAGGGCGCGCGGGCGTGGGCGGCCTGCAGCTGGGGGTCGGACTTGTACTGCGCGTGGCGGCGGCGATAGTCGTCGAGGGAGACGATCTCGCGGTTCGGGTCATGCGGCCGCTCAGCGGCGACCGGCGAGTTCATGCCGTAGGATTCGGGGCCGCCGTACTCGTAGATGTAGTCGCCCAGGTGCAGCACCGCGTCGACGCGCGGCAGCTTGGCGATCGCCTCGTAGGCGTTGAAGTAGCCGTTCGGATAGAGCGAGCAGGAGGCCACCGCCAGCACCACGTCCTTGGTCGCGCCGCTCGGCAGGGTGGCGGTGCGGCCGATGGGCGAGGCGACGCCGTTGGCGGTGAACTCGAAGGTGTAGGCGCGGCCGGCGTCGAGGCCCCCGACATCGACCTTCACCGTCCAGTCGCGGCCGGGGCCGGTGACGCCGTGGCCCGACTTGGCGCCGCCGGCGCGGCGGTCGACGGGGTTGAGCGTCCAGCTGTAGGCGATGTCGCCGGCCTTGGGGTCGGCCGGGGTGATGCGAGTCCAGAGGATCACCCGGTCGGCCAGCGGATCGCCGGAGGCCACGCCGTGCTCGAAGGCGACCGCGCCCGCGTACCGGGCCGGCGCTTGCGCCGCGGCCGGGCCGGCTGCGCCCAGGCCAAGCAGGGCCAAGGCCCGACGTCGATCGATCCGCATGCTGATCCCCCTCACGCTCTACAGTTGAGCTTGGAGCGTAGAGGAGGAGCATGACGGGCTGATGTAAAGCCGCTATCGCGGCGACAGGCTGCTCGCCGCGGCGGGAACGGAATGCGCCTTGGTCAGGCCCGAGGTCGCGGGCGTCGTCAGGGCGATCACCCCGGCGACGATGAACGACACGATCGACAATCCGAGCGTCAGATACGCCATGGCCTTGCTCCTCCGTCGGCGGACCGCGCTGATGGTTGCCGCAAAGTTTAGAAGAACAGCGTTCGACGTGCAGTTGCAGCGGCCTGCGACGGCCTGCGCAACGTTGCATCGCCACGCGCAACCGTTGCATTCCATCGCGCAACTGTTGCATTCAAGGTTGCATTCGCCGATGGCTATGGAATCATTGAGGTTCCATGCACGCCGCCACGCCTTTTTCGAAGAAGCTGGACCTGGTGCTGAAGGCGCTCTCGATGAGCCGGGGCCGCCTTGCAGCCGAGCTCGGCGTGGACAAGTCGCTGGTCGGGCGCTGGGCGTCGGGGGCGGTGACCCCCTCGGCGCACAATCTGGAGAACCTGACCCGGTTGGTCGCGCAGCGCCGCACCGGCTTCACCATGCTGGACTGGGACCGCAGCCTGGACGGGCTGGCCCAGGTGTTCGGCGTCGAGCCGGCCTCGCCGCGCCCGGCCGAGCCGCCAACCGCCGGCGCGGCGGCCGAGGGGCTGCCGCTGCCAGGCCTGGACCTGATCCGGATGGTCACCGAACGGCGCGGGGCGACCTATGAGGGCTTCTGGCGCAGCACCCGCCCATCCATCGCCATGCCCGGCGAGATCTTCCACGACTACGGCATGATCCGGCGCGGCGCCGACGGCCTGCTGCGCTTCCAGATGGGCGGCTCGGGGCTGCTGTTCGACGGCTGGCTGATGCCGGTCGAGGGCCAGGTGTTCGCGATCCTGTTCGACACGGTGGGCCAGACGCCGGTGTTCCTGGTGTTCAATGGCGTCTCCCTGCACAAGGCGGTGCAGCTCGACGGGCTGATCCTGGCCGCGGCGCTGAACGCGGCAAGGACGCCGTCGGCCTATCCTGTGGTGCTGGAGCGGATCGGGGACTTGACCGGCGACCCGGAAAGCGACGACGAACACTGCGCCGAGCTGCTGACGCTCGACACCGCCGCCACCGAGGACACCGCGCCCGACGCCATGCGCAAGCACCTGATCCGCGACATCGGCCCCGCCGCGGCCGCCGCCGGCACGGGCGAACTGTTCCTGCTGTCCACCTGGGCCAGCAGCCTGTCCAAGGGCCTGTCGGCCGGCGGACACCTGCAAGGGTGAGCCAGAGCGACTTCGAGGACGACGACCTCGCCGCCGAAGCGCCCTCCACCGAGGGCATGGCCGCGCGCATCGTCACGATCGAGCCCGGCGCGGCGGGCGGACGGCTGGACAAGACTCTGGCCGAACTGCTGCCCGACCTGTCGCGCGGCCGCATCCAGGCGCTGATGGCCCAGGGGCTGGTGAGCCGCGACGGCGCGCCGCTGCTGGACGCCTCGGCCAAGGCCAAGCCCGGCGAGCATCAGCTGCTGATCCCGCCGCCGGCGCCGGCCGATCCGCAGCCCGAGGCCATCCCGTTGTCGATCCTCTACGAGGACGAGCACCTGATCGTCGTCGACAAGCCGGCCGGCATGGCCGTGCATCCGGCCCCCGGCAGCGAGGCCGGCACCCTGGTCAACGCGCTGCTGCACCATTGCGGCGCCAGCCTGTCGGGCATCGGCGGGGTGGCGCGCCCCGGCATCGTCCACCGCCTCGACAAGGAGACCTCGGGCGTGATGGTGGCGGCCAAGTCCGACGCCGCCCACCAGGGGCTTTCAAAGCTGTTTTCGACGCACGATATCGACAGGGTCTACGTCGCCCTGGTCCGCGGCGCGCCCAATCCCGAGCGCGGGACCATCGAGACGCGGCTTGGCCGATCGCCCCACGACCGCAAGAAGATGGCGGTGCTGAAGAGCGGAGGCCGCGAGGCGATCACGCACTATCGCACCGAGGCCGTCTATGGCGGCGACGGTCGCAAGCCGCTGGCGGCCCGCATCGCCTGTACGCTGGAGACGGGCCGCACCCATCAGATCCGCGTACACATGGCCTCCAAGGGCGCGCCCTGCCTGGGCGATCCGGTCTACGGCTCGGGTCCGCCGGCCGCGAGCGTTCGCGAGGCGATCGCCGACGCGGGCTTGAAACGCCAGGCCCTGCATGCGGCCGTATTGGGGTTCGTCCATCCCGTGACCGGCGAGGCGCTGAGATTCGAAAGCCCCCTGCCCGCCGATATGGCGCAACTGCAAGCTAACCTGACAGCTTTGTAAGAAAGCTTGTGCCTGTTCCGCCTTGAAGGCGCCCACATCGGCTTGTACTAATACCTGAGTAACGTAGTCGGACTTCCGGGCCGCCGGTTTCTCCCAGACCGGGGCCTTACGCCCAGGGCAACCAATACCTATCTAGATGGTTGGAGGGGGCGGACGGTTTCGCGCGCGCGGCGCGCAGCGATCCGAAGGTCCGCCGAGTAAGAAAGGGGATATGTCCATGGCCGCTAACGCGCTCGCCGTGATGTCGCCGGAAGGCGGACTGAGCCGGTACCTGACTGAAATTCGCAAGTTCCCGATGCTGGCCAAGGACGAAGAGTTCATGCTGGCCAAGGCCTGGCGCGAACACGAAGACTCCGAGGCCGCCCACAAGCTGGTCACCAGCCACCTGCGCCTCGTGGCCAAGATCGCCATGGGCTATCGCGGCTATGGCCTGCCGATCGGGGAAGTGATCTCCGAAGGCAATGTCGGCCTAATGCAGGCGGTGAAGAAGTTCGAGCCGGACAAGGGCTTCCGCCTGGCGACCTACGCCATGTGGTGGATCCGCGCCTCGATCCAGGAGTACATCCTGCGGTCCTGGAGCCTGGTGAAGATGGGCACCACCGCCGCGCAGAAGAAGCTGTTCTTCAACCTGCGTAAGGCCAAGAGCCAGATCAGCGCCTTCCAGGATGGGGACCTGCACCCTGACCAGGTCAGCCAGATCGCCACCAAGCTGGGCGTGCTGGACGAGGAAGTGATCTCGATGAACCGCCGGCTGTCGGGCCCGGACGCTTCGCTGAACGCGCCGCTGCGCGCCGACGGCGAAAGCGAATGGCAAGACTGGCTGGAGGACGAGACCTCGGTCAGCCAGGAGACCTACGTCGCCGAAAGCCAGGAGCGCACCCAGCGCATGACCCTGATGGAAGCGGCGCTGACCGAACTGTCGGACCGCGAGCGTCACATCCTGACCGAGCGGCGCCTGAAGGATAACCCGACCACCCTCGAGGAGCTGGCCGCGGAATACGGCGTCAGCCGCGAACGCGTCCGCCAGATCGAGGTCCGGGCCTTCGAGAAGCTGCAGAAGTCGGTGACCGCCGCAGCCCGCGACAAGAACCTGATCGAAGCCTGACGGCGGAGGTCAAGCCAACGAGGAAGCGCCGCGGCCGAAGGGTCGCGGCGCTTTTTCGTTGTGGGCTGGGCGATGGCGGCTGGCGGCCGGGTTTCAGCGCCCGCGGCAATCGGGCGGCGACCTCTCACAACTAAAGAGCGGCCGGATATATCGAAGCGGCCTTGGGAGGTGCAGGGTGCGCCCGGAAGCTGCTCGCCAGCAACCGGGAGCGGACGCCGTCGATGTCGGACACAGATGGTTAGCGGGCTTGCGCCCGCAGGCAAGGCCGCTGGAAGGGGCGGGCACGGTGGGGGATTACCCGCGCCGGCCTCTGTCTCTGCCCGAGCCACGCGTTTCAAGCCCTGAGCATGTTCGCCGCCTGCGTGTAGTTGTACGCCTCGTAAAGCGTCCACAGACCGCCCGCGATGAAGACCACGCCGATAAGGATGAACAGCGTCATCACGCCGACGGCAATCAGCGTCCCCCCCATCAGATAGCCCACCGTTGTCGGGATGCTGTAGACGGCGCGGGTCTTGTCGTTGCGCAGCGCAAGCGCCTTGAACACGCCGCTCTTCTCGCGTCCGGCCAGTGTCACTTCATCGCCATCCCGAATGTCCGGCACATCGGCCAGCTTGATCTGCGCGGAGCGCTCACCCACGCGAAAGGCGATGACCTGTCCGGTTTTCACGGAGCCGCCATTGCGGCCTACCGTGCCCCGCGTTTCAGTCGAATGACGGATGCCGCTCACGGCTCCGCTCAGTGTCGTCAGCCCCATATCAATCCCTTGTGGTCTAGAGTTTCGGCGCTTGCGCCGCCGCGTCCGCTTTGCGTTTCGATTTGGTCCTGAGACCGTTGGCCCACACGGTGGCGCGCATTTCCGCCGCCGAAGGCTGTCAGCGCCGCGCGGGCCTCCGCTTCGGTCATGCCGAAGCGCACTCTGCAACTTCCATCTTGGCCGCAGGCGTCGAGGCGGTGTGCGCGAAGGCAGGCGTCAGCGTGGTCAGCGCCACACCGATGAGAGCGGAACACAGCGCAGCCCTTCGCTGCATGGGGGATCTCCTTACCCGGATGGATGAAGTGCGGCGTCAGCCTGTCACGTCGCTGATATCGTTCGCACGCCAGTCGGGCGGCATGCTCGATTGGGCGCAGTAGCGCGCGGTGCGCTCCCAGCCGTGCTCGCTCTTGGCGGTGAAGGCCGTATCCCCTGCGAGGGTGTAGAGGGAGGTACTGGTTTCCGGCGGGGCATTGTCCTGCAAATCCCCGCAGGCTTCCGTCACGCGGTAGGTATCCGGCCCTGCTTGCTCGATTTTCTTGAACTCGCAGAAATCCCGTGCGCCGCCGATGCCCTCACGGCGCAGCAGCGTCGTGGTGGCGTTGGAGGCTTGGCCGCACGGCGTGTCGCTTTCGACGTAGTAACCGCGCTTGAGCGGCAGCGCAGCGATGGTGGCTGCTTGCGCTTTGGCCGGAGTAGTTTCAGGCGCAGCGGGTGCAGCGGCTTCGTTTGCGACAGCGCCGCCCCCCGGAGCGTCGCCGGATACCGTTTCCGCCGTTACGGTGTTCTGGCCGCAAGCGGAAAGCCACACCAGCAGCAGCGGCACAACGAGGGAATGGGCTTTGCTCATGACATCTCCGCGCGTGAAAATCCTTTCCGCTATGGTTAAGGCGGCGCGGATGCCTATTCGCCCCCTAAACAGGGGAGAAATCAGGCGCGGCAGGACGGCAAGGCGCTATCTCGCCGTCTCTTTCATGCGAGGTTGCTAGTGCGACGCTAAAATTAACTTGCACCCACGGATGAATGAGGGCGGAACTGCACCGTCATGCCGTCACAAGAGCTCTATGAAACGCCCAGCGTCTCGGGACTTGTTGCGCATCTATACGATGCAGCCATGGACGATACCTTGTGGTCAGGCACCGCGACCCGCATCGCGGAATCCTTCAGATCGACCAGCACCGTTTTGAAGCTGCACGGCGACGGCGCACGCGTGAACCTTCTCGAATGCACCGACAACCTCATGGTTTCGGAGCGGGAGCAGGCTTGGGCCGACGACTGGCACCGCAAGGATTTATGGGTGGAACGCAGTGTCGCCTACGGCATGTCGCGCATCATCACCGACCAAGACCTGGTGACGCCCGAGGAACAGGCGCGCAGCGGCTTTTATCAGGAATGGCTCCGGCGCTTGGATATCCATCACATGCTCGGGGCGGTGTTTTCCGCAGCGGATGGGGCGATTGGCGTACTCGGCATTCACAGGCCGCAGGGTGCGGGAGCCTATAGCCCAACGGAGCGGCGTCAGGCGGCGCTGGTGCTGCCGCACTTGCAGCGGGCGCTGCGTCTCGGGCAGCGTTTCGCGGCGGTGTCACAATCTCATGACGCCGCCTTGGAGGCGCTCGACAGACTGGATACCGGCGTTCTGATGGTGGACGGCGCGGGCCGGGTCATTCAAGCCAGCAGTATGGCGGAGCGCCTGTTGCGAGAGAACGCGGAGCTTGTGCTTGTTCGCGGGCGGCTGGCGCTGAGCCCGCCTGCGCTGCACGACTCGTTGCTGTCTCTGGTGCAAGGTGCAATGGCCACCGCGCGGGGCAGGATCGCCAAATCCGGCGCGGCGCTCTCCATTCCGCGCCCGCACCGCATGCCGCTGGCTCTTGAGGTTGCCCCCATGCGCCCGACCGTATCGGCCTTTGGGGAGCAGCGGCCGGCCGTGCTGGTGTTCATCCGCGACCCCGAAGCGCCGATCGCCGTCGCACGCCTGCGCGAGCTATTCAGCCTCACACAGACAGAGGGCGTGGTTGCCTCTGCGCTCGGACGGGGAGCCTCGCTTGAGGACATTGCCGCAAACATGGGCATCGGGCTTGCCACCGTGCGCAGCCACCTTAAGCGCATTCTCGCCAAGACCGGAACGCATCGGCAGGCGGAAGCCGTGGCATTGCTGGCGCGCAGCGTTTCGACGGTTTCCAATCACTGACGAAATGGGCGCGTCCGGCATGCTTCGGTGATCTCCGCCTATTCCAGCATGTTCCGGCCGCTCGACCGGTCTTTTTGGCGCTCCAAGATCCTAAGTCCGCGCGCTAAGGTCCGCAACGGGTCGCAAACCGAACTGACGTCTAGGCCGCAATGCAGATCTCGCGAGCGGCCGCTCAGGGCATGTGCGCCCCCTAGCTGACATCGAGAATGTCTGGTCGCGGGCGGGGCTGCTGTGGACGCCGGCAGCGGCGGCGAGAGGGCGATACTCCGGCCATATCCACCCAACAGACCACAGAGGCCCTGCCGGGCGTGATCACCTTCCTTCAGAGGAGAACTTCTTGTTGGCTTGATAAGCCTCCAACTCCAGCGGCATCTTTTCATGCCCAAAACTCAGTAACTCCAGCATGTAGTTCTTAGCGTACGAACCGAAGCTGGCGCTTCGCTCGATTTGCTCAACATGAACGAGCTCGTGAGCAAGGCTGGGCCGGTCAAGCACGAAGTCCTTGCTCACCCAGATGGTGTATCCGAACGCCTGTGCATTGTTGATGACTCCGGGCCCAATGAACCCCATTTGGGTTGCGGCGTCGCGCATCTGCGCATCATGGATCGGGAACGGAACGACATCGACAAAGACAAGCCGCACCTTCTCAGGATGCTTGATCCCAAGCTGAACGGCGAGTTCGAGCTGTTCCGGCGTAAGCGGCACGCCCCGTTCCTGTCCCTCGGCTTCGGTGGCTTTTGCCCAATTGACATACTGCTCGAGAAAACCTGCGAGCCTGTCCTGCTGCCCGCCTGGACTCGACGTGATGACTTGCTCTTGTGCTACGAGGGCCAACGCATGGCGAGGCGCGACAATCGCAACCGCAGCGCATGCTGACACCGCCACGGTGAAGACGATGCGCGTCAAGCGCCCACTCGCGCGAGCTTCAGCCGCTCGGCCAGAATTGATCATGATATCACAGCCCCTATCGCACCTTGAGGGCGACGGACTAGACGCTGCAGCCGGGCTACGTCTTGAAGATTATTGCTCCCGATACCGCGCTGGGGAGATGCCTACGAACGATTGGAACTGGCGGGTCAGGTGGCTTTGGTCGGAGAACCCCAAGAGGCTAGCAACGTCGACCAAGGGAGCGCCCGTCAGGACAAGGCGCTTTGCTTCGTGGATACGCCTCTGAGTACGATACGCTAGAGGGCTCAATCCAAACGCGCGCGTAAAACTGCGCACCAGATGAAACTTGCTCAGACCGGCGGCGCGAGCGACGTCGTCCAAGGCGAAGTTTTCGCTGTAATGAGCGTCAATGAAACTCTGCGCGCGCCAGATTGCTTCGGGCAACTGAATATCCAGACTTTGAAGAGTCGGGGCGCCAAAAGCTATTTCGACCAGTTCGGCGAGCGCGCGTTCCTCTTCCAGCCGGCATCCTCCCGCGCGCTCGAACCATTGATGCAACTCGACGAGCCTTTCAGCCGCTGACGCGTCGGCTCGTTTTGGCGCATTGAATTGCAAGCTCAAGCCGCCAGCGTGGCGCGCTACGATCTCCCGCGGCAGGTAAAAGACCCTGTAGCGTAGAACCTCGCTTCCCAGCGTGCGATTGGCGTGCGCAAGGCCCGGATCGATGGTGATTATGTCGCCCTTGCGGATCACGTGTGCGGAGCCGTTGACGTCCAGTCTTTCAGCCCCGCTTTCCACAACCCCCACAACGTATTGGTCGTGGATATGCACAGGGAAGCTGCGCTGACTGTAAGCGACGGCGACCAGTTCGATCGCCGCATGCGTTGGGCGCGTGAAGCGAGCGAGATATCCCTTCTGCATCTTCGAGGCTTAAGCATTTAAGGGCGTGCATCGCAACGCCGCCGTCGGCGCTTCCGCAACGCTGTCGCATTTCCGAAACTGCACAGGTTCGGGAGGGGTTGCAGCACGAGAAGCCCCCGTAGATGCGCCGTACGCCGCCGGACGTTCTCTCTGCCTGTTGCACCTCGCGCAGGCCACCAAAGTTGCGACGCGTATCGGCCGTCAGTTGTGATGCCGTTGGCAACGGCGAGATCACCCGTTGCATCCAGCGGATTTTTGGCGGCTAGGCCGACAAGCGAACGCCGGGAATATCCGAGTGGGGTGGGTTAACGGACGACGACTGATGCCCGGGGCTCTTTACGCCCCATGAGGGTGGTCACTGCGAAACTTGGCAGGTCCGGTCACCCTATGGCTTGTGAGCGCATGTCGCGCGACTACAATCCATCATAGATTGTCCGATTGTGAGGCTCTCAATGAAACATCGAACAGCCGTCTCAATAAGGCGGATGCTGATGTTCGTTACGCTTGCCTTACTTGGCGTGGCCCTACTCCGCGAAAATGATCCGGTGTTCCTCTTCGCCGGCATGCCGCTCGTAATGATGATTTACACCGACACCTGCCTGGGTTGCGGCAACGTGCTCTTCTTCTGTCAAGGTAAGACGTTCTGGACGTGGATGAATCCGCTCTACGTCCCGAAAATTTGCCCGAAGTGCGCGGCGGAGATTTGACCTCTCGATCCTAGTGAATGTCGCCTAAGGGTCGAAAGGAGGCTTACACCCAGGCGCAATAGGCGGATGCCCGCGACGTCCGCTCGGCGGCGTGACGACGATTTCAGCTTTCGACCCATTGGCGACATTGGGCCGCCCCGCGCGTCTCCTTCGGGCAGGCTTAGGTTGGGGGACGCAGGGGGCCTCAAGTTGGAGCGACACCTCAACGTCACATCCTCGAGGTCCAGGCCTTCGAGAAGCTGCAGAAGCGGTGACCGCCGCGGCCCGCGAGCCTAGTCGGCCTTGACCGCGCAACGAAAAGGCGCCCGCGAGATCGAAAGCCCAGAAAAAATGCGACGCTTCGCAGCGCCCGCAAATGTACTGAAAGCGTCAAAATCTCGGGGTGAATAATTGCGCGACAGGGTTTGAGAACCTCTGACACAATTCCAAGGCTTACTTACTACCCCCCAATATTTACCATTACCATGCCCGCGGCGCCCCAGAATTCCGCGTCGCCTCTATGGGAATAGGAATGAGCAGCGTAAAACTAGGAACTGGTTTGCGCGGCCTGTTGCTGGCCAGCGCCCTGGCGGCTCCCGCGTCAGGCGCGATGGTTCAGCAGGTCGACGAGGTCGTCGACCGCCGAGTTCTGATCAACCGCGGGCGGCCTTTGAGGGTGACCTAGGCCGCCCGGTCCTTGCCCGGCTCGTCCTTGGGCAGGAAGACCAGCAGCGGCGCCGCGTGGCGGGCGATGTCCTGCGGGACCAGCACGCCGGCCTGGGCGGCGGCGGCGAGATGGCGCTGGAACTCGACGGTGGCCTCGGCCAGCTTGGCGTTCTTGGTCACCGACGCCGCACGTTGCAGCTCGACCATCTGGGCCAGCAGCGCGCGCATGGCCTGGCTGGGATCGGTGGCGATCGCCGGGATCGCCGAGCGGACGATCTTCAGCGCCTGGGTGATGCGCTGGGCCTCGGGCGTGGCGCCGACGTCCGAGCGCCGCTTCAAGGGACCGCTATAGTCGCCGGAGTTGAAGCGGCGGCGATCGGGGCCGACATATTCGACCGCCTCGACCCAGTCGCGCGGATGCAGGGTGACGGCCTCGAGCCGGCGCAGCAGGTCCTTGGTCGTGTAGGGCTTGCGCAGGAACTCGTGCACCCCGGCGTCGCGGGCCGCCAGAATCGCCCCCGCCGTCGCCGTGGCGGTGACCATGATGATCGGAGCCATCCGGCAGGCCGCGTCCGAGCGGCGCAGCTGGCGCGAGAACTGCACGCCGTCGACGTCGGCCCCGTTCAGCTCCACAAAGATCAGCTGCGGATTGACCTGGCGGGCGGCCTCCAAACCTTTGCGAGTGGTCGGCGCGTGCCAGAGTTGTACGTTGGCGATGTTGCGCATCAGGTCGGCGAGCAACCGGGCGCTGGCGGGGGCCGGATCGACGATCAGCACCCGCTGCATGAGCGGCGCCATCCGCTGGATTTGTTTGAGGTTCTCGGTGAACACGGGCGGCGCTCGGTCTCCTGGGATCGCACCAGAGAGTGAACCAACGTCCTTAAGAACGCCTTACGCCGCCCGTCTCCGATCAGTCTTGGAACGGGTCGCGGACCATGATGGTGTCGTCACGCTGCGGGCTGGTCGAGACCATGGCCGCCGGGGCGCCGATCAGCTCCTCGACGCGGCGGACATACTTCACCGCATTGGCCGGCAGGTCCTTCCAGGAGGTGGCCCCGGCGGTGCTTTCGCTCCAGCCGTCCATCTCCTCGTAGACCGGCTCCAGCGCCGACTGCGACTTGAGACCGGCGGGCAGATAGTCCAGCACTTCGCCGTTCAGCTTGTAGCCGACGCAGATCTTCAGCTTCGGCAGGCCGTCCAGCACGTCGAGCTTGGTCAGCGCGATGCCGTCGATGCCGTTGAGGGCCACCGACTGGCGCACGAGCACCGCGTCGAACCAGCCGCAGCGACGCGGACGGCCGGTGACGACGCCGAACTCGCGGCCGACCGTGCCCAGGTGCTGGCCGATCTCGTCCGACAGCTCGGTCGGGAACGGGCCCTCGCCGACGCGGGTGGTGTAGGCCTTCACGATGCCGAGCACGAAGCCGGGCCCCTTCGGCCCCAGGCCCGAGCCGGCGGCGGCCTGACCGGCGACGGTGTTGGACGAGGTCACATAGGGATAGGTGCCGTGGTCGACGTCGAGCAGGGCGCCCTGCGCGCCCTCGAACAGCACGCGCTTGCCGGACTTCACGACGCCGTCGAGCAGGCGCCAGGCCGGCTGGGCGAAGGGGAGGATCTTCGGGGCGATCTCTTCGAGCGCCGCCAGCAGCTCAGCGCCGTCGTATTCCGGCAGGCCCAGGCCCGCGCGCAGCGGCTTGTGGTGGGCCAGCAGGCGGTCGATCTTGGCCTCCAGGGCGTCGCGGTCACGCAGGTCGTCGACGCGGATGGCGCGGCGGCCGACCTTGTCCTCGTAGGCCGGGCCGATGCCGCGGCCGGTGGTGCCGATCTTGTTGACGGCGGCGGCCTCGCGGGCCTGGTCGAGGTCGCGGTGCAGCGGCAGGATCAGGGCGGCGTTGTCGGCCAGGACCAGCAAGTCAGGCGTGATGGTCACACCCTGCGAGCCGAGCTTGGCGATCTCCTCCAGCAGGTGCCAAGGGTCGACGACGACGCCGTTGCCGATCACCGACAGCTTGCCCTGGACCACGCCCGACGGCAGCAGGCTGAGCTTGTAGACCTGGTCGCCGACCACCAGGGTGTGGCCGGCGTTGTGGCCGCCCTGGAAACGCACGACGACGTCGGCGCGGTTCGACAGCCAGTCGACGAGCTTGCCCTTGCCTTCGTCGCCCCACTGAGCGCCGATCACGGTCACATTGGCCATTCGGATACGATCTCCCGGCCTGCCCGAGCGGGTCCAACCACGCCCTTCGACAGGACTCGGCGGGTGGACTTGATCGATTGTAGGAACCGGATGCGCGGGCCCAGCGGGCGGCGGCTCTCCGTTCGGCGGGGGTAAACCAGCGGGCGGGCTCCGCGTCAAGCCCCGGCCCGGGGTCGCGAGGCGCGGCGGTCGCCTGGACGGGCCGCCCAGGCTATGAATGAGCCATGATCCGAGCACGCATTCGCCTCCCCCGTCCCGCCTGTGATCTGACCGCCATGGCTTGCGCGGCATGAGCGTCACCCTGGCCGACATCGAGGCCGCCGCCGGGCGGCTGGCGGGACACGCGATCGAGACGCCGCTGATCGAGAGCCCGGCGCTCAACGAGCGGCTGGGGCGGCGGGTGCTGATCAAGCCCGAGACCCTGCAGCGGGTCGGGGCGTTCAAGTTCCGCGGCGCCTATAACCGGCTCTCGCAGCTGTCGGCCGAGCAGGCCAAGCGGGGCGTGGTGGCGTTCTCGTCCGGCAACCATGCCCAGGGCGTGGCGCTGGCGGCCCGGCTGCTGGGCATGCCGGCGATCATCGTCATGCCGGCCGACGCGCCGAGCGTGAAGGTCGAGGCGACCCGCGGCTATGGCGCGGAAATCAAGCTCTATGACCGGCTGACCGAGAGCCGCGAGGCGATCGCCGCGGCCATCGCCGCCGAGCGCGGCGCGGTGACGGTCCCGGCCTTCGACGACGCCGACGTGATCGCCGGCCAGGGCACGGTCGGGCTGGAACTGGTCCGACAAGGCCAGGCGCGGGGCGTGAGTTTCGATACGGTCATCTCGCCGATCGGCGGCGGCGGGCTGCTGGCCGGCGTCTCGACCGCGGTCAAGGCGCTGTCGCCGGGCACGGCGATCGTCGGCGTCGAGCCGGCCGGCTTTGACGACACCCTGCGCTCGCTGCAGGCGGGCGAGCGGATCGTGACCCAGCCGGCCGCCCGCTCGCTGTGCGACGCGCTGGAGAGCCCCGCGCCGGGGCTGCTGACCTTTCCGGTGCTGCAGAAGACCGTGGCCGACGTGGCGGTCGTCACCGACGCCGAGGTCGCCGAGGCGATGCGCTATGCGTTCGCGGTGCTGAAGCTGGTGGTCGAGCCGGGCGGATCGGTGGGCCTGGCCGCGCTGCTGGCCGGCAAGGTCGCCGACTTCGGCGACAACGCCACCGGACTGATCTTGTCCGGCGGCAATGTCGATCCCGAGCTGTTCGCCCGCGTGCTGCGCCGGGAGGTCTAGGCGTCGGACGGGTCCTGGGCGAGCTGGCGATAGATCTGCGCCAGCGGGGCGCTGTAGAGCACCGTGCCGAACACGCTGACCAGGGCCATGAGGACGGCGGCCAGGGCGAGGATCGGTGCGACCTGGGCGAAGGTTAGGGTGGTGACGTCGAACTCGGCGGTCGGCTGCAGCATCGCCACCGCGGCGAAGATGAAGCCCACGAAGACCGCGATCTGGACGAGGGTGGCGAGCAGGCTGACCGCCACGCCGACCAGCGCCATCTTGGCCGCGTGGCCGCGGGTCAGGGTCCAGGACTCGAACAGCCGGAAGTAGCTGCCGGCAAACGACATCGGCAGGCCGAGCGAGAAGCGAACGAACAGCCAGAGCATCGCGCCGAGCGCGATCAGCACCATGGCCCCGATGCCCAGCCCGACGCCCGGCGTCAGGGTCTGCGTCGGCCCGGCCGCGACCAGGACCAGCGAGGTGATCATGACCGGGAACATGCTGAGCGCGGCCAGCAGGCCCGCCACGACCACCACGACCACCAGGCACAGCGCCAGCCAGAACTCCTGGCGGCCAAGGCGCAGGAAGAACCACCGGCGGTTCTGCGGTTCGAGCACCGCCCGGAACACTGCGCCGACGATCAGGGCGCTGGAGGCCAGGCTGGTCGCCCACTGGAGCAGCGACAGCGCGTTGATCTGGCCCATCAGCGACATCATCTGCTGGGTGGCGGCCGGCGAATCCGGATCGACCTCGGCCTCGGCAAGCGCGGCCAGGGCGCTGAACTGCGGCCAGAGGGTCGCCGCCATCAGCGCCAGCGGCCCCAGCGCGACGACCAGGTAGACGGCGCACCAGGCCAGGAAGGCCAGCGGGTTGCGGGCGATGACGCCGAAGCCCGCCCCGACCGCGCCGCCGAACGAAAACGTCGTCATCCCCTGCCCCCCGCAACCATCAGCTGCGGAGCATAGCCGGCCCGCCGGGCCTCGCAACGGCGCCGCCTAGAGCAATTTCCGATCCGATTGGATCGAAAATTGCTCAGGATCTTCGACGAACCGGCAGCCGCTTCGGCGGAAAAGCGCTCTATACGCGGTCTTCGGGGACCGTCTCGCCAGGCGCCTCGCGCGGGGTGATCAGCTTGGCGAGCTTGGGCCGCAGCCAGTTCTCGAAGTCGTCGACGAACTCGTAGACCACCGGCACCAGCACCAGCGACAAGAGGGTCGAGGTGATCAGCCCGCCGATCACCGCCACGGCCATCGGCTGACGGAACTCGGCGCCCTTCTCCAGCGCCAGGGCGGTCGGCAGCATCCCCGCCGCCATGGCCACGGTGGTCATGACGATCGGCCGGGCTCGCTCGCGGCAGGCCTCGATCAGGGCGTCCCGCTGGGGCATGCCCTCGCGTTCGCGTTCGATCGCGTACTCGACCAGCAGGATCGAGTTCTTGGCCGCCAGGCCCATCAGCATCAGGAAGCCGATCAGCGAGGGGATCGACAGCGACAGGTTGAAGATGAAGAGGCCGATGAAGGCCCCGCCCACCGCCAGCGGCAGGGCGGCCAGGATGACGATCGGCTTGAAGAAGCTGCGGAACAGCAGCACCAGCACGGCGAACATCAGGAACACCGCGGTGGCGAAGGCGACCACGAAGCCGCCGAACATCTCGGCCATGGCCTCGGCGTCGCCGATGGCGCTGGGGGCGACCCCGGGCGGCAGCTTCTTCATGATCGGCAGCTGGTGGACGACCTGGGTCGCGTCGCCGAGCTCCACCCCGTCGGCCAGCTCGGCCTGGACGGTCATCTGGCGCTGGCGGTTGAGACGGTCGATCCGCGCCGGGCCGGCCTGGAACTCCACATCGGCCACGGCGCCGAGCGTCGTGGAGCCGCCCGAGGCGGTCGGCAGGCGCAGCTGGCGGATTTGCTCGATATCGGCGCGCGCCGATTCCGGCAGGCGGATCCGGATGGGGATGCGCCGTTCGCCCTCGTTCATCTTCGGAATGTTGGCGTCGATGTCGCCGACGGTGGCGACGCGGGCGGCCTGGGCGATCGCCGCCACCGAGACGCCGAGGCGTGCGGCCTCGTCCGGCCGCGGACGGATCACCAGTTCGGGACCGATCGGCGGGTTCTTCGGGCGCGGATCGGTGACCTTGGTCAAGGTCCGCATCTGCCGCTCGAGCTCGAGGGCGGCCTGCTCCAGCGCCTTGGGGTCGGAGCTGATCAGGATCTGCTCGAACCCGGCCGAGCCCTGCCCGTCCAGGAAGTTGAGCCGCACGTCCGGAACCGCGGCGATCTGCGCGCGGACCCGGTCCTTCAGCTCGTTGCCGGTGACCTTGCGGTCGCCGCTCAAGAGCACAGTGATGGTGCCGTTGCGCAGGTCGCTGCCGCCGCCGCCGCCGCCGGGGCCGAAGTTCGCCACGGTCGAGCCGACCTGGCTGAAGACGCCGGTGACTTCGGGCTGGGCGGCCATGACCTGCGTGGCCTGCTGGACCGCGCGCTCCATGTCGCCGATGGTCGCGCCGGGGGCCCCCTGGACGTTGATGTAGACGTAGTCCGGATCGCCGGGCGGCTGGAAGCCCTTGGGCAGGAAGCCGATCATCATCGCCGAACAGGCGAACAGCACGAGGCCGGCGATGGAGGCGAGAATGCGATGCTCGAGCGCCCACTTGAGCGCGCTGGGATAGAAGCCCTCGAATGGCTTCTGCGGCCGCTCATGCACCGTCGGCTTGAGGAAGTAAGCCGCCATCAGCGGCGTCGCCAGGCGCGCGACCAACAGCGAGAACAGCACCGCCACCGAAACGGTGAGGCCGAACTCCTTGAAGAACTGGCCCGGGATGCCGGGCATGAAGCTGACCGGGGTGAACACCACCACGATGGCGAAGGTGGTCGCCACCACCGCCAGGCCGATGGCGTCGGCGCCTTCCAGCGCCGCCTTGAACGGCCGCACGCCGCGGGCGACGCGCTTTTCGATGTTCTCGATCTCGACGATGGCGTCGTCGACCAGGATGCCGATGACCAGCGTCAGGGCCAGCAGCGTCACCAGGTTCAGCGAGAACCCGGCCAGCTTCATCACGAAGAAGGTGGGGATCAGCGAGATCGGCATGGCCAGCACGGTGATGGCCGTGGCGCGCCAGTCGCGCAGGAACAACAGCACCACCAGGGCCGCCAGCACCATGCCTTCGAGCAGCACGTGCTGAGTGGCGCGGAAGTTAGCGCGGGTCTCGTCCACCGAGGCGTAGATCTTGGTGAACTTGACGCTGGGGTCGGCCTTGGCGATCTCGGCCAGCTTGACGTTCACGCCGTCCTCGACGTCGACGTCCGAGGATTCCTTGGTCTTGCTGACCTGGAAACCGACCACGGGGCGGTTGTTCAGCCGCGCGAAGCCGCGCGCCTCGGCCGAGCCTTCGCCGACATCGGCGACGTCGGTGAGACGGACAAAGCCGCCGCCGCCCGTGGCGATGGTCATGGCCCGCAGTTGGGCGACGGTCTCGGCCGAGCCCAGCACGCGGATGGTCTGCTCGCGGCCGCCGACCTGGACGCGGCCGCCGGGCGCGTCCTGCTGGAAGGCCATCAGGGCGTTGTTGACCTCGGCCGCGGTCAGACCGCGCGCCGCCAGCCTGTCGGGATCGACGACGACGTTGATTTCGCGCGCGACGCCGCCGACGCGGGTGATCTGGGCGACGCCGCTCACGGTCTGAAGATCGCGGGCGATCTTGTCGTCGACGTACCAGGAGAGCTGCTCGTCCGACATCGACGGCGCTTCGACCGCGTAGGTGATGATCGGGAAGGCGTCGTCGATCTCGACCCGGGTGACGGTCGGCTCATCGATATCCCGCGGCAGAATCTGGCGGGTCTGGTCGACCTTGGCGCGGACTTCGTCGGTCTTCTTCTGAAGATCCTCGCCCATTTCAAACTGGATGGACGTCGTCGAGACGCCCTGGGTCACCACCGACTGGATGTTCTTGACCCCGGTGATGCCCGACATGGCGTCTTCGACCGGCCGGGTGATCTGGGTCTCCATTTCCCCGGGCGCGGCGCCGCTCTGGGTCACCGTGACGGCGACCACCGGGAACTGGATGTTCGGGAACTGCTTAACCGCCAGCCCCGAATAGGCGATCATGCCGGCGACCAGCAGGCCGATGAACAGCAGGGTGACGGGAACCGGGTTGCGGATCGCCCAGGCCGAGATCGGGAAGCCGGAGCCTCCGCCTTGATGCTCGCTCATTTGGCCCTCGCGGCGGGTTGCGTCGCAGCAGGCTGGGCCGCGGCCGCGCCGGCCTCGACCGGCTTCACCAGGTCGCCGTCGAGCAGGAACGAGGCCGCGTTCTGGACCACGCGGGAGCCCGAGGCCGGGCCCTTCACGATCTGAACAAGTCCCGAGCCGCGCTGGCCGGTCTGGACGGCCACGTGCTTCACGCGGTTGTCGGCGCCGACCACCATGACCGCCGCGCCATTGGCGTCGTAGCGGATCGCTGTTTCAGGCAGGGCGAGCGTCGAGGCGCTGGCGTCGGCGAAGACCGCACGGGCGAAACCGCCGGCGCGGATGTCGGAGCGCGCCGGCAGCAGGACGCGGACCTGGCCGAGCTTGGTCTGGGCGTCGATCTGCGGGCTGACGATGCGCACCGTGCCCTGCACCTGGCCGCCGCCCGGCAGGGTGACGGTCGCGGCCTGCCCGACCCGGATGCGCGCCAGGTCGTCTTCCGACATGTCGGCGCCCAGTTCCATCTGGCCGTCGCGGGCGATGCGGAACCACGGCGTGCCGCCGCCGGACGACAGGTCGCCCGGACGCACGGTGCGTTCGAGGATCACGCCGGACACCGGCGCGACGACGGAGAGCTTGGCCAGGCGGGTCTGCAGGTCGCGCAGGTTCGCGCGGGCGGCCTGGGCCTGGAACCTGCGCTGGGCGATCTGTTCCTGGGCCAGCACGCCCTGGCCGTCGAGGTCGGCGACGCGCTTGGCCTGGTCCTCAGCCTGGGCGGCCTGCGCCTGCGCCTGAGCGATCTGGGCCTCGAGCAGGGCCGGGTCGAGCTGCACCAGCACCTGGCCGGCGCGCACCGTGTCGCCGACGTCGGCATTGACGCGCAGCACGCGGAAACCGGCGACCTCGGCGGCCACGGCGGCTTCTTCGCGCGGGCGCAGCGTGCCCGAGGCGCTGAGCGCGCCGGTGATCGCACGGGGCTCCAGCCGCACCACCGACACCGCGCGCGCCTGGGCGGCCGGGTCCTTCTTCGGCGGCTCCTTGGAGCCGCAGGCGGCGAGCGTCACGGCGGAAGCCAGGCCGACGGCGAGGGCCAGGATGGTCTTGGTTCTCGTCACTTCAGCGAGCCTCTTTGTTGGTCGGGGCGGTCTCGAGCGGCCAACCGCCGCCGAGCGCCTTGTAGGTCTGAACCGCGCGGCGCAGGGCCTGCACCTGGGCGGCGGTCTTCAGGGTGCGCACGGTGCGCCAGGCCCGCTCGTTGTCGAGCGTGGCCTGCAGGTCGATAAAGCCGGCGACGTAGCCCTTGCGGGACGCCTCGTAGGCGCGCCGGGCGCGGATCTCGCCGTCCGTCAGCAGATCCACGCGGCGGCGATCGGCCTCCAGCTGGACTAGCGAATTCTCGGCCTCGCCGAAGGCGGTCTGGACGGCCTTTTCGTAGGCGATGGCGGCCTGTTCGGAGCGGGCGTCCTGGGCCTTCATCTCCGAGAGCAGGCGCGGGATATCGAGCACCGGAACGACGACGTTGGCGCCGATGCTCCAGCTCTGGGTCGTCGCCGAATAGCCGGGCTGGTCGTTCGTCTGCAGGCCGACGCCCGGCGCCAGCTTGAAGGTCGGGAAGAAGGCCAGCTTGGCGTAGTCGAGGCGTCCGAGGGCCGAGGCGAGCATCGCCTCGGCGCGGCGCACGTCGGGGCGTCGGGCGAGCAGTTCGCCGGGAAGCACGTCCGGCACCTGCGGGGCCACGCCCACCTCGGCGTCGATCGGCAGGGCGGCCAGCGGTTCGATCCCGCGGCCGGTGAGGATCAGCAGGTTGCGCCGGGCCGCCTGGAGCTCGGCTTCCAGGCCAGCGACCTGGGACCTGGCCTGGGCGAGGTCGCCGGCCACGCGGTCGGCGTCGGCGCTCGCGGCGAGGCCGCGCTGCGCGCGGATGTCGACGATGCGGAAGAGCTCGGCCTGGATCCGTTCGGTGGCGCGGGCGTCGTCGAGCTGGATCGCCAGGCCTCGGGCCTGGAAATACCCGTCGGCCACCGCCGCCGCGAGGCTGGCGCGGGCGGCTTCATAGTCGAGGCGGGCCGCCGCCATCTCGGCGTTCGCCGCGCGGCGGGCGGCGAAGATGCGGCCGAAAAGGTCGATTTCCCAGCTGACGTCGAAATTGGCGGTCTCGGTGCGGCTGTCGCCGTTGCTCGAGAGACCCGGAATGTTGAGCGCGGCCCCGTCGATCACCTTGCTGTCGGTCTCGGTGATCGAACCGCGGGGATTGCCCTGGGGCAGGAAGCTGGTCAGGGCGCCGGCGCGAGTGGCGCGCGCCTCGCGCAGCTTGGCCGCCGCGCTGCGGGCGTCCGGGCTGGTCGCGAGCGCCTCGGTGATCAGGGCGGTGAGCTGCGGGTCGTCGAACCCCGTCCACCACGTCTCCAGCGACGGGGCCGCGGCGATGGCCGGCGAGGACGGCGCCTCGTAGGCGGCCGGAAGGCGGGTATCGACGTCGCGGGTGGAGGCGCAGGCCGACAGCATCAGGGCCAGGCCGGTCACCGATCCGACCGCAGGGGTAACTAGGCGCATCGCTCTTTTCATCATTATCGGTTTGCGACACCGCCCACCGCGCCCGGCACGACAAACACGTGCGGCGCGGACCTCGATACCGGCGTTCCGTTCTTAGCCGCGCTCATGCTTCAGGTCGATTGCAGAGACGAGACATTCGGCAAAGCGCATTCCAAGTGTCGCATGCCGGTCGCAGGGCACTGGCGCGAGACCACGTCGCGAACTAGGGTTCCGCGCAATTCCACCCCCCATTTGAGTGCACTATGAAACAGTTTCTGCTCGCTGGCGCCGCGATTTGGGCCGTTTTCGCCGCCCCGGCCCTCGCCGGCGACATCAACCCCGCCAAGATCGCCGAGCACGTGAAGGTGCTGGCGTCGGACGAGTTCGAAGGACGTGGCCCGGCCACCGAAGGCGAGAAGAAGACGGTCGCCTACATCATCGAGCAGTACAAGGACGCCGGATTGAAGCCGGGTGGAGATCTGGTGGAGGGCCAGCGCGCCTGGACCCAGGACGTGCCGCTGGCCCGCTTCGAGATCAAGGGCCCCGTCTCGGTCGGCGTCACCGCCGGCGGCAAGACCCAGGCCTGGACCCAAGGCGAGGAGGTCGCGCTGCGCGCCGCCCAGACCGGCGCTGAGCGGGTCACCGTCAAGGACGCGCCGATCGTCTTCGTCGGCTATGGCGTCACCGCGCCCGAGCGAAACTGGGACGACTTCAAGGGCGTCGATCTGAAGGGCAAGGTCGCGCTGGTGCTGGTCAACGATCCCGACTTCGAGACCGGGAAAGGCGACTTCGGCGGCAAGGCGATGACCTATTACGGCCGCTGGACCTACAAGTACGAGGAGGCCGCGCGCCGCGGCGCGATCGGGTTCCTGGTGGTGCACGAGACCGCGCCGGCTTCCTACGGCTGGGCGACGGTGAAGAACTCCAACACCGCCCCGCTGTTCGACATCATCCGCGACAAGCCGAGCGAGGCCCACGCCCTGCTGGAAGGCTGGATCCAGCGCGACCGCACGGTCGAGCTGTTCAAGGCCGCCGGCCTCGACTTCGAAGCCGCCAAGAAGCAGGCCCAGACCCGCGATTTCAAGCCGGTGGAGCTGAAGGGCGCGACCTTCTCGACCGACTACGGCGTCGACGTGCAGAAGATCGTCTCGAAGAACGTGGTCGGGCTGATCCCCGGCGCCAAGCGCCCGGACGAGACCATCATCTATTCGGGCCACTGGGACCACCTGGGCGTCGGTCTGCCGGACGCCAAGGGCGATACGATCTACAACGGCGCGGTCGACAACGCCGACGGCATCGCCACCATGATCGAGATCGGCCGCGCCTTCGCCAAGGGCCCGCAGCCGGACCGCTCTGTGGTGTTCCTGGCGGTGACCGCCGAGGAAAAGGGCCTGCTGGGCTCGGAATACTACGCCGCCAATCCGCTCTACCCGCTCGGCAAGACGGTCGCGAACATCAACATGGACGCCCTGTCGCCGGCCGGCCCGGCCAAGGACTTCACCACCTCGGGCGACGCGGCCTCGACCCTGCAGGACGCGCTGGTCGCGGTCGGCAAGAGCCACGGCCGCCACTACACGCCGGACTCCAAGCCGGAAGCGGGCCTGTTCTTCCGCTCGGACCACTTCCCGTTCGCCAAGCGCGGCGTGCCGGCGATCTCGTTCGGCTCGGGCTACGACCTGGTGCAAGGCGGCAAGGAAGCCGGCGCGGCCTGGTCGAAGGCCTACACCGCCGACCGCTATCACCAGCCGGCCGACCACTTCGACGCCAGCTGGAACCTTGAAGGCATCGCCCAGGACGGCCAACTGATGTTCGAGCTGGGCCGCCAACTGGCTGACTCCGCCACCTGGCCGGAGTGGAAGGCGGGCTCGGAATTCAAGCTGACCCGGGACGCGACCGCGGCCGAGAGGAAGTAGCAGAGGCGAGGAACGAGATGGCGCAGGCAGGTCAGATCCGGGCCGGGATCGGGGGCTGGACCTTCGAACCATGGCGCGGGGTCTTCTATCCGCAGGGCCTCAAGCATGCGGACGAGCTGGCCTACGCCAGTCGCCATCTCACCTCGCTGGAGATCAACTCCACCTACTATTCGAGCCAGAAGCCGGAGACCTTCGCCAAGTGGGCGGCGGCCACGCCGGACGGCTTCGTCTTCACGGTGAAGGCTTCGCGGTTCTGCACCAATCGCCGCGTGCTGGCCGAGGCCGGCGACTCCGTGGCCAAGTTCCTGAACCAGGGGATCGTCGAGCTGGGCGACCGGCTAGGCCCGATCCTCTGGCAGTTCATGCCGACCAAGAAGTTCGACGAGGCCGACTTCGGCGGGTTCCTCGACCTCTTGCCCAAGACCCACGGCGGACTGAAGCTGCGCCACTGCGTCGAGGTCCGCAACGCCAGCTTCGTCGATCCGAAGTTCGTCAGGATGTGCCGCGAGCGGGGCGTGGCGATCTGCGTGTCGGAGAACGAGAACTATCCGCTGATCTCCGACATCACCGCCGACTTCGTCTATTCGCGCCTGCTGATGGGCTCGGACAAGATCGAGACCGGCTACGTCGCCGAAGACCTGGACGCCTGGGCCGAGCGCTTCGGCGAATACTCGCAAGGGCGCGTTCCCGGCGATCTTCCGCCCATCGACCGCACCGGGCCGGCGGAAGGCCCGCACGAGACCTTCGTGTTCTTTATTCACGAAGGGAAGGTCCGCGCCCCGGCGGCGGCGCAGGAACTGCTGAAGCGCGTCAATCGCTAGCCCCATAACGCAAAACGCCCTCGGCCGAGGCCGAGGGCGGGATCTGCAAGAATGCGAATTCTTGTTGCGGTGCTTACGCGCCGCCGGGGAAGCGCATCGGCACCTTCACGACGCCGGTCTTCGAGCCCATCGGCAGAGCGTCGGCCACGCACAGGGCGGCCTTGTCGAAGCCCTTGCCGGCCTTGCTGTCTTCCAGGACCTTACAGCCCGACAGCTTGCCCGCCGTGGCGTTGCACTCGAGCATCACCACCGCCGCGTCGCGGGTGTTGGCGTGCTTGGTCAGGCACTTCGACATGCTTTCTTGGAAATCAGCCGCAGCCGACGCGCCGGCAAACGCCAGGCAGAGGGCGACACCGCCGCCGATTTTGATGAGATTCTTCATGGCCCCACTCCTTTCTAGATAACGGACGCAGACCCTGTATGAGGCATTCAGGTTAAAAGAATCTGATGGCCGAGAATTAGATTTGGTTAATCCCAAGTAAACGCGACAATCACAATTGTCGTGTCTTTATATCTATTGCGCACGTGAAGTCGGGAAAATGCGGATTTCCAGTGACAATTGGTTAGCAACCTCCCGTCATTGTGAAGCTAAGGATACTACCTAGTCGGGGGAAACTTTGGTGATGCGCTTTAGGCTCGTCGACCTGCCGCTGATCGCGAAGATCGGCTTTGCACCTGCTTTCGCTCTGGTGATGCTGGCCCTGACGGCCGGCGGCGCGGTCATTATCCAACGTGGCCAGTCGGCCGACCTGAAGCAGGTCGTGCATACTGATCTGCCCAACAGCCTGCAGCTGCAGAAGGTCTCCGAACGGATCACCGCCGTTCACGGCGAGCTTTACTTCCTGCTGACCCATCAGGCCGCCTCGATCGATACTGACAAGATCGAGGGCGAGAGCCAGGAACTGCTGGCCGAGGTCGACGCCATCACCAAGGAAGTCCAGGCGATGGAGGCCAAGGCCCCCGCCGCTCAGAAAAAGTCCTTCCAGGAGCTGATCAAGGCCCTGAAGCAGACCCGCGACGCGCTGGACGTCATCGCGGCCATGATCACCACCGATTTCGGCACCGCCGCCGGGTTCGCCGCTCCGTTCGAGCAGGAATACGCGAACATGACCGGCACGCTGAACAAGATCGTCGCCGCCAACAACGCGCTGACCGACGCCAACGCCAAGGCCAGCGAGCAGCGCTCGCAGACCGCCCAGATGATCCAGATGGTCGCCGCCGTCGCGACGCTGCTGATCGCCGGGGCCCTGGCCTGGGCGCTGACCATGATGCTGCGCCGCGACGTCAAGCAGATCGCCGGCGCCACCGAGGCCCTGGCCCGCGGCGACAGCTCGATCGATCTCGACAAGCTGGCCCGCAAGGACGAACTCGGCGCGATCGTCTCGTCGCTGACCGTGTTCCGCGACAACCAGCTGCATCTGGAAAAGCTGCGCGTCGAGCACGAGCAGACCGAGGCCGCCGCCCAGGTCACCCGCCGCCAGAACGCCGAAGCCGCCGCGGCCATCGCCGAGGAACAGGCGATGGTGGTCAACTCGCTGGCCCGCGGCCTCGACAGCCTGGCCGCCGGCGACCTGACCTACCGCCTGGACGCCGAGTTCCCAGGCGACTACCGCAAGCTGCGCGACGACTTCAACGCCGCCTCGGCCAAGCTGGAAGAAGCCATGGGCGCCATCGCCGGGGCCACCGCCTCGATCCAGTCGGGCGCGGGCGAGATCAGCACCTCGGCCGACGACCTGTCGCGCCGCACCGAGCATCAGGCCGCGACCCTGGAAGAAACCGCCGCGGCGCTGGACGAGATCACCGCCACGGTCAACAAGACCTCGGAAGGCGCCAGCCACGGCCGTGAAGCCGTCGCCGCCGCCAAGACCGACGCCGAAGAAGGCGGCCTGGTCGTCGGCCGCGCCATCGAGGCGATGGGCCAGATCGAGAGCTCGGCCAAGCAGATCAGCCAGATCATCGGGGTGATCGACGAGATCGCCTTCCAGACCAACCTGCTGGCCCTGAACGCGGGGGTCGAAGCCGCCCGCGCCGGGGAAGCGGGCCGCGGCTTCGCGGTCGTCGCCTCGGAAGTGCGGGCCCTGGCCCAGCGCTCGGCCGAAGCGGCCAAGGAGATCAAGACCCTGATCAGCGCCTCCAGCCAGCAGGTCGCCTCGGGCGTCAGCCTGGTCGGCGAGACCGGCAAGGCCCTGGAGCGCATCGTCCGCCAGGTCGGCGAGATTTCCAACGTGGTCGGCGAGATCGCGGCCAGCGCCAAGGAAGAGGCCCTCGGCCTCGGCCAGGTGAACACCGCGGTCAACCAGATGGACCAGGTCACCCAGCAGAACGCCGCCATGGTCGAGCAGTCCACCGCCGCCAGCCGCGTGCTGGCCGACGAGGCCCAGGAACTGGCCCGGCTGGTCGCCCGCTTCAAGGTCACTGGCGGCGGCGTGCAAACCGCCACCCGCACGGTCGGCGCCCCGCGCGCCCACCAACCCGCGCCGCGCCCGGCCACCCGCGGGGCCACGGCCCTGGCGACCGCCGCCCACGCCGACGAGGACAGCTGGGAAGAATTCTAAGGATAAGAAGACGTCCAGGAACGAAGGGGTCGCCGCGAGGCGGCCCCTTTTTCTTTGCGCCCGTCCCGCTTGACCGACGCGGCGTCAGGCCGCGTGCAGTTCCCGCAGCGCACGGGAGGAAACGCCATGGCCCAGTTCACCGCCGACGACCTGATGTTCAAGCCGGGCCTGATGAGCGGCGAACGGATCCTGATCACCGGCGGCGGCACGGGCCTGGGCAAGGTGATGGCCGAGGCGCTGCTGATCCTGGGCGCAGAGGTCTATATCTGCGGTCGCCGCGGCGGGGTCGTCGAGGCGACCGCCCGTGAGCTGATGGACGCCCATGGCGGCAAGTGCGTGGGCCTAGCCTGCGACATCCGCGTGCCGGAGGCGATCGCCGAGATGCTGGACGTCATCTGGGCCGACGGCGGGGCGCTGAGCGGGCTGGTCAACAACGCCGCCGGCAACTTCATCAGCCGCACCCAGGACCTGTCGCCGCGCGGCTTCGACGCCATCGCCAACATCGTGTTCCGCGGCTCGTTCTTCGTCACCCTGGAGTGCGGCAAGCGCTGGATCGCCGAAGGGCGGCGGGCCTCGGTGATCTCGATCCTGACCACCTGGATCTGGAACGGCGGGCCGTTCACCGTGCCCTCGGCGATGTCGAAGGCCGGGATCGCCACCATGAGCCAGTCGCTGGCGGTCGAGTGGGGCCAGCACGGCATCCGGTTCAACAACATCGCTCCGGGCCCGTTCCCGACCGAAGGCATGAGCGCACGGCTCAACCCCGGCCAGAGCCAGGAAACGGGCGGCGCCTATTCCGACATGAGCGGCAACCCCATGGGCCGGGTCGGCGAGATGCGCGAACTGGCCAATCTGGCGGTCTATCTGCTGCACCCGCTGTCGGCCTATGTGAACGGCCAGACCATCGCCATCGACGGCGCCGCCTGGCAGGCCTCTGGGGGCAACTTCTCGCGCCTGGCCGGCTGGGGCGACGCCGAATGGGCCGCCGCCCGGGAGGCGATCCAGACCACCAACGCCAAGGACCGCGCCGCCCGGACGGTGTGAGCACGGGCCCTTGGCAGCCGAGAGCCGCTTGCTCCGAACCCGGAGCGTTTCGGCAGCTTGGCTTCCGCCTCGCCCTGGTCGTAATATGACGGGCGTCACCTTTCCGAGTCAGGCCTGAGATGTCCGAAGCCGCCTATCTTCCCGCCGGCAAGCGCGAACTGACCAAGGTCGCCAACCGGCAGGCCATCCTCAACGCCGCCCGCAAGGTGTTCGGGGACCTCGGATACGAGACCGCCACGGTGCGCGACATCATCCGCGGGACAGGCCTGGCCGCGGGGACCTTCTACAACTACTTCAAATCCAAGGATGAGGTGTACCTGGCCCTGGCCAGCGAAGGGGCGCGGCAGTTCGCGCCGCTGCTCAAGGCCCAGCGCGCGCAGTCGGCCAATTGGGAAGAGTTCGTCCATGCGGCGATCGAGGCCTATTTCCTGTTCCTGGCCGACGCCCACAAGAGCTGGCTGAGCCAGCGCCCGGCCGGAGAGACCCAGCCGCACGTGCATGGCGAGACCCCGGAGATGTCCGCGGTCTTCGAGGAGGTGCGCGCGGCCATCGTCGAGGAAATGAACGACGGCGAGGCGAGCTCCACCGACCCCGATTACCTGGCGGCCGCCTGCATCGCCATCGCCCGCGACGTCGGCGAGAAGATGCTGGCCCGCCGCCCGATCGACACCAAGGGCGCGACCGCCTTCGCCGTGGCGATGATCCAGGGCGGGCTCAACGGCCTGCGGCAGGCCGAAGGATAGCCGGGGTGGCGAGTCTCCAGCGCACGCTTGCCCGCACCCTGCTGTCGCTGCCCTCGCCGATCCTGCGCCTGATGTCCGGCGGCGCGGCTGTCTATCGCGGCGGACGCACGCTGGATCCGCGCTTCCAGTTCATGGCCGCCCAGGCCGCGCGCATGCCGGCGATGACCTCGCTGTCGCCTGAGGAGGCCCGCCGGACAAGCGCCGAGGGCGCCCGGGTCTATGGCGGCCGTCCGGAGCCCGGCGTGCGCGTCGAGCCGCTGACCATCCCGGCGCCGGACCGCAGTATTCCGGCCCGCCTTTACCGGCCCGAGCGGCCGGACCCGAACGCGCCGGCCATCGTATTCGCCCACTTCGGCGGCGGGGTGATCGGCGACCTAGAGACCAGCCACGCTTTCTGCGGCATCCTGGCCAAGGTGACCCGGGCGCCGGTGGTTTCTGTCGAGTACCGGCTGGCCCCCGAGCATCGGTTCCCGGCCGGCCTAGAGGACGTCCTGGCGACTTACAGGTACGTCCGCGACCACGCCGCGCAGTTCGGCGCGCCGAGCGGCCAGGCGGTGATCGGCGGCGACTCGATGGGCGGCAACTTCGCGGCCGTGATCTGCCAGGAGCTGGCCCGCGCCGGCGAACCCCAGCCAGCCCTGCAGCTGCTGATCTATCCGTGCGTCGACGTCGCCAGCCAGAGCGCCTCGATGACCACCTATGCCGAGGCGTTCCCGCTGTCGCGGCCGCTGATGGACTGGTTCATGGGGCACTATATGGGCCTGGGCGCCGATCCCGCCGATCCGCGGCTGTCGCCCATCCGTGAAGCCGACCTCGCCGGGCTGGCGCCCGCAGTCGTGGTCACCGCCGGCTTCGACCCGCTGGTCGACCAGGGCGAGGCCTATGCGCGGCGCCTGCGCGGCGCCGGCGTGCCGGTGATCTATCGCTGCTATGACGCCATGGCCCACGGGTTCACCGCCTTCACCGGCGTAGTCCCCTGCGCCGACGTGGCGTGTCGGGAGGTTGCGGGCCTGGTCCGCGAAGGTCTGGAGGGACGTATTGCGCGCGCTGCTGGTTGAGGAACTGAAGCCTGAGTACGGCGGCTGCGTGCTGAAGGAGATAGAGACCCCTGCCCCGGGCCCCGGCGAGGTGCAGGTCAGGGTGCGGGCCGCGGCGGTGAACTTTCCCGACCTGCTGCAGACCCGCGGCGAGTACCAGCACAAGCCGCCGCTCCCCTTCATTCCCGGCCTGGAGATCGCCGGCGAGGTCAGCGCCCTGGGCGAGGGTGTCGAGCAGTTCCAGATCGGCGAGCCGGTGGTCGGCGGGGCGCGGGTCGGGGGATTCTCGGAATACGCCGTCACCCCCGCCGCGGGTCTGCGCCGCAAGCCCGAGGGCCTGTCGTTCAGCCAGGCGGCAGGGTACGCGACGGCCTATCTGACGGCCTATGTCTCGCTGGTCCGCCGCGCGGCGGTGCAGCCCGGCGAGTGGGTGCTGGTGCACGGCGCGGCCGGCGGCGTCGGCCTGGCGGCGGTGGACCTCGCCAAGCACCTCGGCTGCAGGGTGATCGCGGCCTCGGCCTCGGACGACAAACTGGCCATCGTCGAGCGCGAGTATCGTCCCGACGCCGTCGTCAACGTCACCGGCGGCTTCCGCGAGAAGGTCAAGGAGATCACCGGCGGACGCGGCGCGAACGTAATCTACGACCCCGTCGGCGGCGATGTGTTCGACGAGAGCACCCGCTGCATCGCCTTCGACGGCCGCCTGCTGGTGGTCGGCTTCGCCTCGGGCCGGCTGCCGGTGCTGCCCGTCAACATGGCGCTGATCAAGGGTTTCTCGGTGATGGGCGTGCGGGCCGGCGAATACGGCCGCCAGTTCCCCGAGAAGGGCCGCGAGAACCAGGCCGCGATCTGGGACCTGGCGGCGCAGATGAAGCCGCGGGTCGACCACGAGTACCCGCTGAGCGACTGGCGCGCGGCCTTCGACTCGCTGGCCGAGCGCAAGGTGGTCGGCAAAACCATCGTGCGGCCCGACCTCTGAGCTATATATTCGGTTCATGACCGTCGAACACGAACACGAACTCGAGGGCCTTAAGGCCGCTGGCCGGCTGGTGGCGCGGACCCTGGAGGCCATGGGCAAGGCGCTGGAGCCAGGCATCACCACCCGCGAGCTGGACCAGCTGGGCCGGCGGATGCTGGAGCTGGAGGGCGCCCGCTCGGCGCCGGAGCTGACCTACAACTTCCCCGGCGCGACCTGCATCTCGGTCGCCCCCGACTGCGCGCACGGGATTCCCGACGATCGGCGCATCGAGGCCGGGACCCTGGTGAATATCGACGTCTCGGCCGAGCTCAACGGCTTCTTCGGCGACACCGGGGCCAGCTTCGCGGTGCCGCCGGTCAAGCCGAACATCGAGCGGCTGTGCCGCGACGGCCGCCGCGCCATGTGGGCCGGCATCCGCGCCGTGCGCCCGGGCGTCAAGCTCAACGAGGTCGGCAAGGCCATCCAGGGCTTCGCCGACAAGAACGGCTACTCGCTGGTCACCAACCTGGCCAGCCACGGCGTGGGGCGCTCGCTGCACGACGAACCGGCCGAGATTCCGACCTGGTGGGAGCCGGGCGACCGCCGCCGGATTCACGAGGGCCTGGTGTTCACCATCGAGCCGTTCCTGTCGCTCGGCGCCGACTGGGTCGAGGAGGGCGACGACGGCTGGACCCTGACCCCGCCGGGCCACGAACCGACCGTCCAATACGAACATACCCTGGTCGCGACCCGTCGCGGACCGATTATCTTGACCTTGGCGGCCTGAAAACACGGGAGAAGGTTGACTCCTCTCCCTGCACCCCTTAGGAACCGCCGCTCAATTTTATACCGGAGTTGATCTCGTGAAGCGGACTTTCCAACCGTCCCGACTGGTGCGTGCACGCCGTCACGGTTTCCGCGCGCGCATGGCTACGAAGAACGGCGCCAAGATCGTGGCTCGCCGTCGCGCCAAGGGCCGCAAGCGCCTGACCGCCTAAGACGCATCCGCGTCTTGGAGCCTAAGGTGTCGGCATGACCGACGCCCCAAAAGTCATCGAACGCATTCAGAAGCGCTCGGACTTTCTCGCCGCCGCGCGGGCGTCTTCGCACGCCGAGGGCGCGGTGGTGATGCAGGCCCGTGACCGGGCCGACGATTCCCCCGTCATTCGCGTCGGCTTCACCGCCACCCGCAAGATCGGCGGCGCCGTCGTGCGCAACCGCGCCAAGCGGCGCATGCGCGCCGCCGCGCAGGCGATTTTGCCGCAACTCGGCAAGCCCGGCTTTGACTATGTTTTGATCGCTCGCAACGGCGCGCCCACCCGGGCGTGGCCGCGTTTGCTTGACGATGTGAAAACCGCGCTGATAAGCCTCGCGGCCGAAAGCGACAGCCCATCCCGCGCCTCGCAGCGCGCCCCTTCTTCTTCCGCCTGAGCGCGCGTCCCCATGCAAGAGAACAACAACCGCAACACGATCATCTTCGTGGTCAGCGCGGTTCTGATCCTGATCGCCTACCAGTTCTTCGTGCTGGATCCGGCCGCCAAGAAGCGCAGCGCCGAGGCCGCGCGCCAGAAGGCCGCCGCCGCCGAGGTGCAGGCCGCTTCGGGCGCGACGCCGGCCCTGCCCGGCGCGCCCAGCGCCAAGCCCGGCCCGGTCGTGGTGTCGCGCCAGGACGCCGCCGCCGCCAGCGCGCGCGCGCCGATCGCGACGCCGGCCCTGGCCGGCTCGGTCTCGCTGCGCGGGGCGCGGATCGACGACCTGTTCCTCAAGAACTACCGCGTGGCGGTGGCCAAGGACTCGCCGCCGGTCGAGCTGCTGCGCCCCGAGGGCGCCAAGTACGCCTTCTTCGCCGAATTCGGCTGGACAGGGGCCAACCTGCCCGGCCTGCCCAACGCCGACACCGTCTGGCAGGTGGTCGAGGGCTCGACCCTCGCGCCCGGCCAGCCGCTGGTGCTGCGCACCTCGAACGGCCAGGGCCTGACCTTCACGCGCAAGCTCGAGGTCGACGACAAGTTCATGTTCACGGTGACCGACACCGTGGCCAACACCGGCGCCGGGTCGGTGACCCTGGCCCCCTACGCCTCGGTCCAGCGCCAGGGCGTGCCGGCCGAGCTGGGACGCAACCAGATCGTCCACGAGGGCGCGATCGGCTGGCTGGGCGGCGAACTGCGCCAGCTGAAGTACGCCAAGTGGCTGAAGGAGGGCGGCCTCAACGTGTCGTCCGTCGGCGGCTGGACCGGCATCACCGACAAGTACTGGCTGACCGCCCTGATCCCCGATCAAAAGGAACATATCCAGAGCCAGTATCGGGTGACCAAGTCGCTCGCCGCCGACATCTATGAAGCCAACTATGTCGGTCGTCCGCACATCATCCCGGCCGGCAAGCAGGTCACCGAGGTCACCCGCCTGTTCGCCGGCGCCAAGACCGTGCCGCTGCTGAAGGAATACGAGACCAAGCTCGGCGTGCCGCACCTGGACATGGCCGTGGACTGGGGGAACTTCTGGTTCATCACCCGCCCGATGTTCATGTTCCTGGACTTCATCTTCCAGAAGGTCGGCAACTTCGGCATCGCCATCCTGCTGCTGACCGTGGCGGTGAAGCTGATCTTCTTCCCGCTGGCCAACAAGAGCTACGAGTCGCTCACCAAGATGAAGAAGGTGCAGCCGCAGGTCGAAGCGCTGCGCACGAAGTTCAAGGAAGATCCGGCCAAGCAGCAGCAGGAGCTGATGGCCCTGTACCAGCGCGAGAAGATCAACCCGCTGACTGGCTGTCTGCCGATGCTGGTCCAGATCCCGGTCTTCTACGGCCTCTACAAGGTGCTGACCGTCACCATCGAAATGCGTCACGCGCCGTTCTTCGGCTGGATCCAGGACCTGTCGGCCAAGGACCCGCTGACCATCTGGAACCTGTTCGGCCTGCTGCCCTACAACCCGGCGACCGTGCCGGTGATCGGGTCGATCCTGAATTCCGACCTGCTGCACCTTGGTCCCATGGCGCTGCTGTACGGCGTGACCATGTACCTCTCGACGGCGATGAACCCGCCGCAGCCGGACCCGATCCAGCAAAAGATCTTCCAGTTCATGCCGGTGATGTTCACCTTCATCATGGCGCCGTTCGCGGTCGGCCTGCTGATCTACTGGACGTGGTCGAACGTGCTGACGATCCTGCAGCAGTACGTGATCATGCGCCGGTTCAAGGTCGACAATCCGATCGACCAGATCATCGCCAAGGTCACCGGCAAGCCGAAGGAAGTCGGGTGAGCCAGGATCCGCTCTTTTCCGAGGACGAACTGGAAGCCGCGCGCGTGCTGTTCGCTCGGCAGGCCAGCTTCCTCATGGGAGCGGTCTCGATCGACGGCCTGCCGCCGGGCGACCTGCCCGAGGTCGCCTTCGCCGGCCGCTCGAACGTCGGCAAGTCGTCGCTGATCAACGCTCTCGTCGGCCACAAGGGCCTGGCCCGCGCCTCCAACGAGCCGGGCCGCACCCGCGAGCTGAACTTCTTCATGCTGGACGAGCGGCTGCGGCTGGTCGACCTACCCGGCTACGGCTGGGCGAAGGCCTCGAAGGTCGAGGTGAAGAAGTTCCAGAACCTGGGCCGCGACTTCCTGCGCGGCCGCGCCAACCTCAAGCGCGCCTATCTGCTGATCGACGCCCGCCACGGCCTGAAGGCGGTGGACGAGGAGCCGATGGCCGCCTTCGACAAGGCCGCGGTCTCCTACCAGATCATCCTGACCAAGGCCGACAAGCTGAAGCCCGCCGAGGTCGAGGCGGTGCGCCTGCGCACCGAGGCGGCGATCCGGAAGCGCCCGGCGGCGTTCCCGCGGGTGCTGGCCACCTCGTCCGAAAAGGGCGTCGGCATCCCGGAGCTGCGGGCCGAGATCATGTCGGCCTGCGAGATCACGCTTTAGGTCGCGACGCCGCGCTGACGCGGGGTCAGTCTTTGCGGGCCCGGATGTCCATGGAACAACGGCGGGAAGGAAACGCCCAGGACCGCCACCATGCTCTCGACCGCCGCCCGCACGGCCTATGACGCCGACCTCGACCTGTTCCGCGACCAGGTGCGCAAGTTCTTCGACAAGGAGCTCTACCCGCACCTCGACCGCTGGGAAGAGGACGGCATCGTCGATCGCGAGTTCTGGAAGGCGTACGGCGCGGCGGGACTGCTCTGCCCGCAGGTTCCGGCCGAGTACGGCGGGCTGGGCCTCGACTACCGCTACAACGCGGTGATCGGCGAGGAGCTGTCCTATGCCGGCTCGTCGGCCGGGGTGACCCTGCAGTCGGACATCACCGTCGACTACATCATCAACTACGGCTCCGAAGAACAGAAGCAGCGGCTGCTGCCGGGCATGGTCTCGGGCGAAATCGTCACCGCCATCGCCATGACCGAGCCGGGCACCGGTTCGGACCTGCAGGGCGTGAAGACCACGGCCATCCGCGACGGCAACCACTACGTCCTCAACGGCAGCAAGACCTACATCACCAACGGCCAGAACGCCGACGTGGTGATCGTGGTCGCCAAGACTGACCCCAGCCTGGGCTCGAAGGGCATCTCGCTGATCCTGGTCGAGCGCGGAACCCCGGGCTTCGAGCGCGGCCGCAACCTGGACAAGGTCGGCCAGAACTCGGCCGACACCTCCGAGCTGTTCTTCAACGACGTGCGGGTTCCGATCACCAACTGCCTGGGCGAGGAAGGCCGCGGCTTCGCCTACCTGATGAACCAGCTGGCCCAGGAGCGGCTGCAGATCGCCATCGCCGGCCAGGCCGGCGCCCAGCGCGCCTTCGACGAGGCGGTGAAATTCACCAAGGAGCGCAAGGCCTTCGGCCAGTCGATCTTCGACTTCCAGAACACCCGCTTCACCCTGGCGGCCCTGAAGGCCAAGCTGCAGGCCGGCTGGGCGCACCTGGACTGGGCGATCGCCCGCCACGTGGCCGGCAAGCTGGACGCCGCCGAAGCCTCGGCCGCCAAGCTGTTCCACACTGAGCTGCAATGGGAGGCCTGCGACATCGCCCTGCAGCTGCACGGCGGGGCCGGCTACATGAACGAGTATCCGATCGCCCGGCTGTGGCGCGACGCGCGGGTCCAGCGGATCTATGGCGGCACGTCCGAGATCATGAAGGAAGTGGTCGCCCGGTCGATCTGAGGGCCGCGCACCCGACTCCGGCCCTCCAGGCGGTGACAGGGGGCCGCAGGTCCGCTATCGGAGCCCCCACAGCGCGCGAGCCTTCGCGCCTGGCTTAGTGTGGCGGAGCCGCGGACGGCTCCTGGAGGGTTGCGACCTTGACCGACGACGCCGAAGAACAGGGCTGGGCCACCGCCAAGACCCTCGCCGAGGCCCTGCCCTACATCCAGATCTACGACCGCGAGGTCGTGACGATCAAATACGGCGGCCACGCCATGGGCGAGGAGAGCGTCGCCAAGCTGTTCGCGGCCGACGCGGTGCTGCTGAAGATGCTCGGCGTGCATCCGGTCGTGGTGCACGGCGGCGGGCCGCAGATCTCGCGGATGCTCGACAAGGCCGGCGTGAAGTCGACCTTCATCGACGGCCTGCGGGTGACCGACGAGGCCACCATGGAGGTCGCCGAGATGGTGCTGTCGGGCGCCATCAACAAGGAGATCGCCAACTGGATCACCCTGGCCGGGGCCGAGGCCGACGTGCGCGGCGTGGGCCTGTCGGGCAAGGACGCCCGGCTGATCACCGTCGAGAAGGCGCACCGCACCAAGAAGGACCCCGACAGCCAGATCGAACAGGTCGTCGACCTGGGCTTCGTCGGCGAGCCGACCCGGATCGACCCGAAGCTGATCGAGGCGCTGATCTACGCCGAAGAGGACTACATCCCGGTGGTCGCGCCGATCGGGGTGTCCGTGGAAGGCGAGACCTACAACATCAACGCTGACACCGTCGCCGGCGCCCTGGCCGGGGCGCTGAACGCCAAGCGCATGCTGCTGCTGACCGACGTGCGTGGGGTGCTGGACAAGAACGGCGAGCTGATCCGCCAGATGACCCTGGCGGAGGCCCGCGAGGCGATCGCCTCGGGCGTCGCCACCGGCGGCATGATCCCCAAGCTGGAGACCGCGATCGCCGCG
Organism: Phenylobacterium sp. NIBR 498073; assembly: GCF_027286305.1. Lineage (NCBI taxonomy): Bacteria > Pseudomonadati > Pseudomonadota > Alphaproteobacteria > Caulobacterales > Caulobacteraceae > Phenylobacterium > Phenylobacterium sp. NIBR 498073. The sequence goes on along the minus strand of NZ_CP114599.1, from coordinate 692,452 downwards.
GTCGAATCCGGCGTCGAGGCCGTGGTCATCCTGGATGGCCGCCGCCCGCATGCGATGCTGACCGAGCTCTTCACGGAACACGGCTCGGGCACGCTCATCCGCGCATGACCGCGGACCTGACGCATATCGACACCTGGCTGTTCGACCTGGACAACACCCTCTACCCTGAGGAGTCCGGGTTCATGCAGGGCGTCGAGAGCCGCATGACCGCCTTCGTGGCCAAGGTCACGGGGCTTGAGCATGACGCCGCCTACAGTCTGCAGAAGCACTATCTGGCCGAACACGGCCTGACGCTGAAGGGGCTGATGCTGCACCATGGCGTCGATCCCGCCGACTTCCACGCCCTGTTCCACGACCTGTCGCTGGACCTGCTGGCCAAGGACCCGGAACTGGTGGCCGCCATCGCGCGGCTGCCGGGGCGTCGGCTGATCTTCACCAACGCCGACGACAAGCACGCCGAGCGGGTGCTGGCGCACCTGAACCTGCGCGGGCTGTTCGACGACGTGTTCCACATCCACTCGTTCGGCTTCGCGCCCAAGCCCGACCCGCTGGGCTTCCAACGGATGATCGACGCCCACGGCCTGACGCCGGCCAGCACGGCCTTCTTCGAGGACTCCGAGCGCAACCTGCATCCGGCCGCGGACCTGGGCATGACCACGGTGCTGGTCGGCTCGCGCGCGCTCGCCTCCACCGCCGATTTCGTCCACCACCGCACCGAGAAGCTGACGCCGTTCCTGAGTTCGGCGCGCCTGAAGGAAACCGCCTGATGTCCGATGACCTGAAGTCCGTGATCGAAGCCGCCTGGGAAGCCCGCGACGGCGTCAACACCGCCACCAAGGGCCAGGTCCGCGAGGCCGTGGACGAAACCCTGAGCCGCCTCGACAGCGGCGCCCTGCGCGTCGCTTCGCGCGGCGAGGACGGCGTGTGGACCACCCACCAGTGGGCCAAGCAGGCGATCCTGCTGTCCTTCCGCCTGAACGCCAACGTGCTGATGGATGCGCCGGCCCCCGGCCCCTACTGGGACAAGGTGCCGTCCAAGTTCACCGGCTGGGACGCCGCCCGCTTCGAAGCCGCCGGCTTCCGCGCGGTGCCCGGCGCCGTCGTCCGCCGCGGCGCCTTCATCGCCCGCAACACCGTGCTGATGCCCTCGTTCGTGAACATCGGCGCCTTCGTCGATGAGGGGACGATGGTCGACACCTGGGCGACGGTCGGGTCCTGCGCCCAGATCGGCAAGAACGTGCACCTGTCGGGCGGCGCGGGCATCGGCGGCGTGCTGGAGCCGCTGCAGGCCAATCCGACCATCATCGAGGACAACTGCTTCATCGGCGCCCGTTCGGAAGTCGCCGAGGGCGTGATCGTGCGCGAAGGCAGCGTGCTGTCGATGGGCACCTTCATCACCTCGACCACCCGCATCGTCGACCGCAAGACCGGCGAAGTGTTCCAGGGCGAGGTCCCGCCCTATTCGGTGATCATGCCCGGCTCGATGCCGAGCCCGTTCGGCGAAGGCCTGCCCTCGATCAACTGCGCGGTCATCGTCAAGACCGTCGACGAGCGCACCCGCTCCAAGACCTCGATCAACGAGCTGCTTCGCGACTGATTCTCTTGGTGATTCGCCCCGCACGCACGTGCAGGGCCGCTCTTCACACGCCCCGGCCGCGCCTATGCGGGCCGGGGCGTTTCATTTTGGGTCAGGCCCGCGCCCTCATCCACAGGAAAAGGCCCCAAGATCGGGGCTAATGCGCAATTAACTATAGCATTCGCTTCTCGCGATACTTCACCAAAGCTAGCTTCTCCAGTGACGCGAGCATCAGAAAGCAGACAACATCAATATCCCTAACGCGACACGCGGCGAGTTCGGAGCCCGTTGTTATTACAGGATATTGAATTTTGCCGGCGATGACTGGGGTCGACTGAAATTAACCTTAATGGAGCGCCCGAACCATGAGCCAAGCGCTATCCATCGCCGCCGTCGAAGCCTTCTCAGACGTTCTGCCGACTGAGCGCTCAGACCACGAAACCGCCAACTGGACCGAGCCCGCATCCGGCTATCTGGAGCAGGACGCCATGCGGTTCTTCTACCGCTGGGGCGGCCACCTCTCAGCGACCCTGATCAAGATCCGCTCGCGCTTCGACGGCGATCTCGACCAGTACCTGCTATACTTGGTCTTCCTGCTGGCCGAGATGTCGGAGTCGCTGCCGCGCGGGCCGCGCCCGCCGCCGACCTTCCGCCGACGGCGCGGCCTCAACGCCCTTAGTCTGGCCGACATCACCCAGATCCCGCGCGAAACGACGCGGCGCAAGCTGCTGGCCCTGGTCGAGCGCGGTCTGCTGGTGCGCGAGCCGGACGGCCTGTTCACCCTCGGCGAAGGCTACGACGTCGACCAGTTCTTCACGGACCTCAAGCCGCTGTTCTGGGACGCGGTGCGGACGGAGCGCTGACCGCGCTCCCCTATTCGAGATCGTCCAGCCGGCGCCACAGCCTGCGGATCGCGAGGGCGCGAAGCGCCGCGTCCTCGCTCTCGAGCGGCGCCATGCCCAACTTCTCGAGGCAATCGTTCAGCGCCAGCGGCTCGCGGCGCGACAGGCCGATGCCCTTGCGCCGCGCCACCGCCTGGAACCGCCGCCAAGCGCACTCGGCGCCGCTCGCCGCGGCCAGCGAGCCCTGGGGCAGCAGGCCGCCCTGTAGAACCCGATGAAACGCCACCAAGGTCGCCCCCCGGCAAAGCTTCATGGCCAGGCCGGTGAACGCCGCCTCCTCCATCGGATCGACGGACAGGTCCTCGCTGCAAACGCCGCCGTAAAGCGCCGTGGCGCCGCTCGACCGAACGAAGGCGCTGAGCACCACGTTGCCGCGATCATCGACGAAGGCGTACTGCAACACATGCTGGCGACTGTCGGCGGCGACCGAACGAACCGCAAAATAGATGTGATCGCTGGCCGAGACCTGATGCTCCGCCTTGGGCATGAATATCTGAGGCGGTAGTTGAGATCCTCGGACACTTCCTCCGCGCTCAAGAATGTCGATGATATCGACAACCGTCTCTGCAGACGCCAACGACGCTTTTTGCTTGAAAAAATTGAACATCGTTCGCCGTCTCCGTGAGCGGATAAGGCATAGTTCTTGAAGGGGCGTCCCAGGTCGATACAGTTACTTCCCATATCGGGTGGGTAAGCTTTCATTAAGCTACCCATTCCGGGCGCGGCGACTTGACGCCCGCGCGACTCAACGCCATTGCCCCGCGCGACGCTCGCCGCTACCAGCGAGCCATGCCGCAGCTCGATCCCGTCGCCCTGACCCAGGAACTCATTCGCCGCCCGTCGGTGACCCCCGCCGACGAAGGCGCCATGGACATCGTCCAGCGGACGCTGGAGGACCTGGGCTTTTCCTGCCGGCGGATGAAGTTCGGCGAGATCGAGAATCTCTACGCTCGCTATGGGACCGCCCGCCCGAACCTCTGCTTCGCCGGCCACACCGACGTGGTTCCGGTCGGCGACGCGGCGGCCTGGAGCCGCCAGGCCTTCGCCGCCGAGATCGTCGAGGGGATGCTGATCGGCCGCGGGGCGGTGGACATGAAGAGCGCAGTCGCGGCCTTCGCCGCCGCCGCGGCCAAGGCCATCGCCGCCGGCCAGGTGTCGGGCTCGCTGTCGTTCCTGATCACCGGCGACGAGGAAGGCGTGGCGACCCACGGCACCAAGATGGTGGTCGAGGCGTTGGCCGCCGAGGGCGAGGCCATCGACCACTGCGTGGTCGGCGAACCGTCGAGCGCCGAGACCTTCGGCGACATGATCAAGATCGGCCGCCGCGGCTCGATCAACACCTGGATCACGGTCGACGGCCGCCAGGGCCATGTCGCCTATCCGCACCGCGCGGCCAACCCGATCCCAGTGCTGATCGACCTGCTAGCGCGGCTGCAGAACCACGTGCTGGACGACGGCTACACCGGATTCCAACCGTCGAACCTGGAAGTCACCACGGTCGATGTCGGCAACGCCGCCACCAACGTCATTCCGGCCCAGGCCAAGGCGCGGCTGAACATCCGCTTCAATCCCGCCCACAAGGGCGGGGAGCTCGCCGCCTGGATCGAGGCCGAGGCCGCCAAGTCGCGGGACGGATTCGCCGGGACCATCACCGTCGAGCCGGTGATCAGCGGCGAGGCGTTCCTGACCGAGCCGGGGGCCTTCACCGACGTCGTCGCCGCCGCGGTGCAGGACGTCGCCGGCGCGGCGCCGGAGCTGTCGACCACCGGCGGCACCTCGGACGCGCGCTTTATCCGCGCGCTCTGCCCGGTGGTGGAGCTGGGCCTGGTCGGCAAGACGATGCACGCGGTCGACGAGCGCGCGCCGGTGCAGGAGATCCACGACCTGCAGAAGGTCTATGAGCGGCTGATCGAACGGTATTTCGCGACGTTCGGGTGACTCCAGATGCTCCCCCCTGGGGGGCTGTGGGCGCAGCCGACTTGGGGGGATTTCCAACTCCGCAGGCCCCCTCCGTCTCGGCGCTACGCGCCGAGCCACCTCCCCCAGAGGGGGAGGATCTTAGGGCCTCAATACTTCACGCCGGTCAGATAGAGGCCGTCGGCAGGGGCGACGGGGCCGCAGGCCTTGCGGTCGCGAGCCTCCAGCGCAGCGGCGACATCGTCGTGCGCCCAGCGGCCGACGCCGACCTCGGCCAGGGTGCCGGTCATCGAGCGGACCTGGCGATGCAGGAACGAGCGCGAGGCGAACTCCAGCAGCACGTACTCGCCCTCGCGCCAGGCGCGGGCGACGTCGAGCGTCTTCATCGGCGACTTCGCCTGGCACTGCATGTGGCGGAAGGTGGTGAAGTCGTGGTGGCCGATCAGCTGGCGGGCGGCAGCGTCCATCGCAGCAGCGTCCAGCGGCTTCTTGACGTGCCAGACCCGACCTTGGTCGAGGGCCGGCGGGCTCTTGCGGTTGAGGATGCGGTAGATGTAGCGCCGCTCGGTCGCCGAGAAACGCGCATGCCAGTCGCCGACCGCGATTTCGGCGTCCAGCACGGCGACCGGCTCGGGTACGAGGTGGGCGTTCATCGCGTCGCGCACGACCTCGGGCCGCCATTCCTTGTCGAGGTCGATGTGGATCACCTGGCCGGTGGCGTGGACGCCGGTGTCTGTGCGGCCGGCCGCCTGCAGGCGCAGGGTCTGCCCGCTGAACGCCTTCACCGCGCGCTCGATCGAGCCCTGGACCGACGGCAGGTCGTCCTGGGCCTGGAAGCCCTTGTAGGGCCGCCCGTCGTACTCGATGGTCAGCTTGTAGCGCGGCATCAGGCCAGCTCGGTCCCGGACGCGACGGGGGCGCCGCGCAGGAAGGTCTCGGCGTCCTGTGGCCCCTTGCCCTCGCGCTGGACCCGCAACAGGCGCACCGCGCCCTCGCCGCAGGCGATCAGCAGCGCGTCGTCCAACACCTGGCCCGGCGCGCCCTGGCCGTCCTCGAGGCGCGAGAGCAGCGCCTTGACCCGGACCGGGCCCTTGTCGGTCGGCAGCTCGAACCAGGCGCCGGGGAACGGCGACAGGCCGCGGATCTTGCGGTCGACCTCCACGGCCGGTTTGGTCCAGGCGATGCGCGCCTCCTTGGCGCGGATCTTCTTGGCGTAGGTCAGTCCCGCTTCCGCTTGGGGCGTGGCCCTCGCCTCGCCGCGCTCGACCGCGGCCATGGTCCGAGCCAGCAGGCCGGCGCCGACGGCGGCCAGCCGGTCGTGCAGGGTCGAGGCGGTCTCCAGGGCGTCGATGCGGACGGTCTCCGAGGCCAGCACCGGACCTTCGTCGAGGCCTTCGGTCATCTGCATGACTTCGACGCCGGTGACCTCGTCGCCGGCCATGATCGCCCGCTGGATGGGGGCGGCCCCGCGCCAGCGCGGCAGCAGCGAGGCATGCAGGTTGAAGCAGCCCAGGCGCGGCGCGTCGAGCACCGCGGCCGGCAGGATCTGGCCGAAGGCCACCACCACGCCGGCGTCGATCTGCAGCGCCGCGAAGGCTTCGATCTCGGCGGGGTCGCGCATGGAGAGCGGCGTGCGCACGGGGATGCCGCGCTCCTGAGCATAGGCATGGACCGGCGAGGGCTTGAGCGTCTGGCCGCGCCCGCGCGGCGCGGGCGGCTGGGAGTAGACGCAGACGACCTCGTGCCCAGCCTCGACCAAGGCGGCGAGGGCGGCGACGGCGAAGTCCGGAGTTCCGAGAAAGGCGATGCGCATCAGGGGTGCATGTAACGATGACGGATGAATTTAGGAACCTCAGGCAAGCTTCGCCGTTCTGAGAAGCACTCGGGAAGGGAGAACCAATCCATGCGTAATCTGATGATCGTCACCCTGGTCGCCTCGGGCCTCGCCCTCTCGGCCTGTTCGCAGGCCACCCAGGACCAGGCCAAGGCCACGGCCGATCAGGCCGCCGCCGACGCCAAGGCGGCGACCGACAAGGCCGCGGCTGACGCCAAGGCAGCCGCCGACAAGGCCGCCGCCGAGGCCCAGGCCGCCGCCGGAACCGTCGCCGCCGACACCAAGGCCGCCGCCGCCGACGCCAGCGTCGCGGCCAAGGACGCGGCCGCTGACGCCAAGGCCGCCGCCACCGGCGTGGCCAAGGACGCCAAGGCCGCGGTCCACGACGCGACCGCGCCGGACAAGCACTAACGGCCTCGCGCCTGCCTGGGCGTCCAGCTCGGGCAGGCGCGATGTTGGGCGATGCAACAGACCAGCGACATCGAGGCGCAGCTGGATGAAGACGTGGTCGCCCACTGCATCGCGCTGGCGCTCACCTATCATTCCCGCAAGCGCGTCGGCGCTAGGGGCGGAGCACCCAGGTGACCTCGCGAACCGCTGGAACGAAGCTCAGCCGCTCGAGGATGGGCCGGCTGGTGTCACGGGCCTCGATGCTGAGGTAGCGCAGGCCGCGCGCCTTGGCCGCGGCCGCGCGTGCGGCGACCAGGGTGCGATAAAGGCCCAGGCCGCGATAGGCCGGGACCACGCCGCCGCCGAACAGCAGGCCGAAGGGGCGGCCGTCGGCCATCTCCAGCCGCGCGGAGGCCGCAGCCTGGCCCTGCGCATAGGCCGTGAAGAGCACGAAATCGGGATCGCCCAGCTGCTGGCCGAACGCAGCCCTCTGCCATGGCTCTTCCTGGCCGAACGCCCGACCGTTGGCCTGGATGAAGTCGTCGAGATCTTCGAGGGTGCGCACCCGCCGCACCTCAGCGCCGGCGATGGGCGCCATGACGGGCGCGTCGTCCAGGTCCAGGAACATCAGGGTTCCGGACGGGTCCGGTTGAAAGCCCTCGTCAGCCAGGCAGGCGGACAGCCCAGACGGCTCGTCGTGGTCGTAGACCCGCCACAGCAGCTCTTCGCCCAGGGCCCGGAAATGCGCGGCGCAGTCCCGCACGGCGGCCTGCACGGTGTCGGCGCGCAGATCCCATGAGGAGACATAGTTGAAGGCGCCCGTCAGCAGGACGAGCGCGCCGAGGCGCTCCACCTTCGTGCCGGGCGCGGCCGCGGGACGTGCCCGCATCTCGGCGTCAAAGAGAGTGAGGGTCCAGTCGAGGTCCATATGAGCGAACCCCGATGACGGATCAGGCCGCGCGGGCCTGCTTCTTGACCTTGGCGACGGCGCGGTCGCGCTTCAGGCGCGACAGGTGGTCGATGAACAGCACGCCTTCGAGGTGGTCCATCTCGTGCTGGATGCAGACGGCGAACAGCCCGTCCGCGTCCTCCACCACTTCCTCGCCCTGATAGTTCAGGTACTTCAGCTTCACGCGGGCCGGGCGCTCGACCTCGTCATAGATGTCCGGGATCGACAGGCAGCCTTCCTCATAGGGGGCGGTGTCCTCGGAGCTCCAGACGATCTCGGGATTGACGAAGTAGCGCGGGGCCTTCTCCTCGTCAGGGCCGGCGATGTCCATGACGATCACGCGCTTGGGCACGCCGATCTGGATCGCGGCCAGGCCGATGCCGGGCGCGTCGTACATCGTCTCCAGCATGTCATCCATCAGCGCGCGCAGCTCGTCGTCCACCTTGGCGACGGGTTGCGAGACCTCTTTGAGGACCGGGTTCGGAACGACGAGAATTTCACGGATAGCCATAAAAACGCAGGTAGGTCAGCGCCCCTTCGCCGTCAAGGCGGCGAGGCGGCCGCTCTCGGGGGCGTCGGGGTCGGCCGCGAGCTTGGCCAGCGGGCGAATTCCGGTCTCCACCGGGGCCAGTTCCGGCAACTCCTTGCCCTCGTGATCGACCTTGAGGTCCTCGAAGCGACGGGCCTGGGTCAGCACCTGGGTCTCCAGCGAGCCGACGAACTGGTTGTAGCGGCTGACCGCCGCCTCCAGCGCCTTGCCGACCGAACCGGCGTGCGCGCCCATCACCGAGATCCGCTTGTAGAGCTCGCGGCCCAGCTTGGAGATCTCCTGGGCGTTGGCGGCCTGCTCCTCGACCCGCCAGCCGTAGACCACCGCCTTGCAGAGCGCGAACAGGGTGGTCGGGGTGACGACCAGCACCCGGCGGTCCATGGCCTCGGTCATCAGCTCGGGCGCGCGCTCCAGCGCCGCGGCCAGGAAGCTGTCGCCGGGGATGAACATGGCCACGAAGTCCGGCGAGCCCTGGTTGAACTGATCCCAGTAGGCCTTGGCCGACAGGCCCTGCATGTGGGCCCGCACGCTCTGGGCGTGGCGCAGATAGGCGGCCTCGCGGCCGGCCTCGTCGGGCGCGTCCTGGGCTTCGAGGAAGGCGTTGAGCGAGCACTTGGCGTCGATGACGAACACCGCGCCGCCCGGTAGGCGCACGGTGACGTCGGGGCGGCGGCGGCCCTCCTCGCTGTCGGTCGAGGTCTGCTCGTCGAAGTCGTAGCGATTGTGCAGGCCGGCCGCCTCCAGCACGTTGCGCAGGGTCTGCTCGCCCCAGCGCCCCTGGACGCCCGCCCCGCGACGCAGCGCCGCAGACAGCTTGCGCGCCTCGGCCTGGGTGGCGCTGGACGCCTGCATCAGCTGGTTGATCTGCTCCTTCAGCCCGCCGGTCTCTTCGGCGCGGGTCTTCTCGACGGCGACCACCTGCTCCTGGAACTTGGCCAAGGTCTCGGCGACGGGCTTCAGCTGCGCCTCGAGCCGCGCCTGGGCGAGCTGCTCTCTATTATGGAAGGTCTCGTCCGCGCGCTTCATCACCTGCTCGGCGATGGCGGCGGCGGCCTGGGCCTGCAGAAAGGCGGAGTTCTTGGCCTCCTGCTCCTCCAGCAGCCGCAGGCGGGCGGCGGCGTCCTGCAGCGCAAAGGCCCGCGCCTCGGCGCGATTGGCGCGCCCCCGCTCCATCAGCGCCCAGGCGAGAGCGGGAATGGCCGCCAGCAAGGCGGCCAGCACGGCGAGGAGAATGGCGTCCAGGTTCATGCTCCGTTCCTACACGGAGTCGGCCGGACCCGATAGTTTCGCGAGTCCCAGGCCTCAGGCCAAAAAAAAGCCGGACCCGAAGGCCCGGCAGTTCATTAGGGAGGAAACGCCCAGGAAGGGCAGAAGCGGCAGCGCCGCCTCACAGTTCGAACATATACGGTGCGACGCACAAAACAACAAGCGATTTTGTGCCAGACCCATCACATTTTCTGAAAGCGCCGAAAAATTTCGTTACAAATCAGTGAGATTTGAAGGCGTCTCAAACAGCCCAGATTTGCTGCACCGCACAAAGACACGATATCAATGTTCGGCGCCGCGGCGAGAAGGCGCTGGCGCAATCGCCATTCCTCACCTAAAAGCGCGCGCTTCCCCAAATAGGCGCCCACAAAGCCAAATCAATGTCGCTCCGCAACATCGCCATCATCGCCCACGTCGACCACGGCAAGACCACGCTCGTGGATCAGCTCCTTGCCCAGTCGGGCGTTTTCCGAGCCAATGAGGCGACGGTCGAGCGCGCCATGGACTCCAACGACCAGGAGCGCGAACGCGGGATCACCATCCTCGCCAAGTGCACCAGCGTCCTCTGGAACGGAAAAGCGGGCGAGACCCGCATCAACATCATCGACACCCCCGGCCACGCCGACTTCGGCGGCGAGGTCGAGCGGATCCTCGGCATGGTGGACGGCTGCGTCCTCCTCGTGGACGCTGAAGAAGGCGTCATGCCGCAGACCAAGTTCGTGCTGGGCAAGGCGCTGAAGATGGGCCTGCGCCCGATCCTCTGCCTCAACAAGGTCGACCGCGCCCACGCCGATCCCGACCGGGTCCTCAACGAAGCCTTCGACCTGTTCGCCGCCATGGGCGCGACCGACGAGCAACTGGACTTCCCGCACATCTACGCGTCGGGCAAGAACGGCTGGGCGACGCTGGACCTCAACCAGCCGAACGACAATCTGGGCCCGCTGTTCGACCTGATCGTCGACCACGTCCCGGCGCCCAAGTCCGAGGCCCGCAAGGACGAGCCCTTCCAGATGCTGTCGGTGCTGATCGAAAGCGACCCGTTCCTGGGCCGTCTGCTGACCGGCCGCATCGAGGCCGGCAAGGCCATCCCCGGCCTCGCCATCAAGGCGCTGTCGCGTGACGGCAAGGAAATCGAGCGCGGCCGCATCACCAAGGTGCTGGCCTTCCGCGGCCTGAAGCGCCAGCCGATCGACGGCGGCGCGGAAGCCGGCGACATCGTCGCCATCGCGGGCATGTCGAAGGCCACCGTGGCCGACACGCTGTGCGCGCTGGAAGTCACCGACGCCCTGCCCGCCCAGCCGATCGACCCGCCGACCATCTCGATGACCGTCTCGGTCAACGACAGCCCGCTGGCCGGCCGCGAAGGCGACAAGGTCCAGAGCCGCGTCATCGCCGCGCGCCTGCTGAAGGAAGCCGAGACCGACGTTGCGATCCGGGTGACCGAGACCAGCGAGAAGGACGCCTTTGAAGTCGCCGGCCGCGGTGAACTGCAGCTCGGCGTTCTGATTGAAAGCATGCGCCGCGAGGGCTTCGAAGTCTCCATCAGCCGCCCCCGCGTGGTCTTCCAGACCGACGAGAACGGCCAGCGCCTGGAGCCGATCGAAGACGTCATGATCGACGTCGACGACGAGTTCACCGGCATCGTCATCGAAAAGCTGTCGGCCCGTAAGGCCGAGCTGAAGGACATGGGTCCGTCGGGCGCGGGCAAGACCCGCATCAGCCTGATGAGCCCGTCGCGCTCGCTGATCGGCTATCAGGGCGAGTTCATGACCGACACCCGCGGTTCGGGCGTGCTGAACCGCGTGTTCAGCCACTACGAGCCCTACAAGGGCGCGATCGACGCCGGCCGCAAGGGCGTGCTGGTCTCCAACTCCGACGGGGAAACCGCGGCCTACGCGCTGTGGAACCTGGAAGAGCGCGGCACGATGTTCGTCGGCGCCGGCGAGAAGACCTACCAGGGCATGATCATCGGCGAGAACAGCCGCGCCGACGACCTGGACGTCAACCCGATGAAGGCCAAGCAGCTGACCAACGTCCGCGCCTCCGGCAAGGACGAGGCCGTGCGCCTGACCCCGCCGCGCCGCATGACCCTCGAGCAGGCCATCGCCTACATCGAGGAAGACGAACTGGTCGAAGTCACGCCGAAGTCGATCCGCCTGCGCAAGCAGGTGCTGAACCCCTCCTTCCGCAAGCGGCGCGCCAAGGAGGAGTAGTGGCGCAAGCGGGGGCGGTTCCCAGCATCAGCAGGCAGGCGGCGCGCGAGCGCGCGTTTCGCCTGCTGGCCGGCACCGTCACCGCGCTGTTCCTGGCCTTCGCCGCCCTGGGCGGGGCCTTCCTCTGGTATGATCGCGCCGCCGGCTGGCTGACCCACGCCCACGAGGTGCGGATCGAGATCGAAGGCCTGCGTCTGTCGCTGACCGAAGCGGAGTCGGCCCAGCGCGCCTTCATTCTCACGGGCGACTCGCAATTCACCCGACAGATCGAAGGCGCCCGCACGGCCGCCGCGATCCACATCAGCGCGCTGGAACGCCTGACCGCCGACAATCCCGAACAGCTGGAGCGCCTGGCCCGGCTGCAGGCGCTGATGACCACCCGGATGGAGGTCATCGACCAGACGATCGCCGCGCGCCGCACCGGATCGCCCGGCGCCGCCATCCAGATCATCCGCGGGGGACGAGGCGTCGAGGCCATGCACGGCGTGCGCGCCATCGCCGCCGAACTGGAACAAGAAGAACGCCGCCTGCAGCGCCAGCGCGAGCATCAGGTCACCGTCGTGCGCTCGGTGATCGTCGCCTCTCTGATGATCTTCGCGGCCCTGCTGGCGCTGCTGTTCTTCAAGGCGTTGCGGGACATCAGCCTGGACCGCGAGGCCGAGTCCGACGTCGCCCAGCAGCTGCGCCGCCTGCTCGACGACCGCACCCTGCTGCTCGACGAGGTCAACCACCGGGTCAAGAACTCGCTGCAGCAGATCGCCAGCGTCGTACGGCTGCAGGCGCGCTCCGTCGAGCATGCCGACGCCCGCGAAGCGCTGAACCGGACGCTCGACCGGATCAGCGCCGTCGGCCGCGTGCACGAGCAGATGTACAAGGCCGACGACGCCATCGGCGCCTTCGACGCCGGCCGCTACACCGAAGCCCTGGCGCAGGACCTGGTCGGCTCGCTCGGCCGGGACGATGTCGCGCTGGAGACCGCGATCGAGCACGCCGTGCTCGACGTGAAGCAGGCCGTGCCGCTGGCGCTGATCCTCAACGAGTTGATCACCAACGCCTTGAAATACGGCTGCCCGCCCGATAGGGCGTCCACAATAAGGGTCGCCTTCGGAACAGAAGGCGAGCTCTACCGTTTGAGCGTGGCTGACGACGGTGAAGGTCTGCCCAAGGACTTTTCACCGACCCAACGCAAGAGCCTCGGGATGCGGGCCGTCGAGGCCCTAGCCCGACAGCTCGGCGGGCGACTTGAGATTGAACAACCGAAGACCGGCGCCTCGTTCGCGGTGGTCTTCCCCAGGAGTTGAGCCGCGCAGTGCGTATCATGGTGGTTGAGGACGACGCGCTGATCGCGCTCGACATCGTCGGCCTGCTGGAAGACCTGGGCCATGAAGTCGTGGCCGAGGCCGCCGACGCCAACGAGGCCTGGGCGATGGCCGAGGACGGCCGTCCCGACATCGCGCTCGTCGACATCCGCCTGGCCCGCGGCGCCGACGGCGGCGTGCTGGCCCGCAAGCTCTACGACAAACTCGGGGTGCGCTCGCTGTTCGTCTCCGGCTCGATCACCGAGGAATTCCGCCGCTCGGTGGCCGCCATCAAGCCGATCGGCTTCCTGGGCAAGCCGCTCAGCCCGCGCACCCTGGGCGAGGCGCTGAACGCGCTCTGAGCCGCAGCTAGCGGCGACGAGTGTCGATGCTCACCACCGCCGACATCCCCGGCCGCAGCCGCGCGGTCGCCTCCTGCCCGCCAGCCAGTGCGATGCGGACCGGGATCCGCTGAACCACCTTGGTGAAGTTGCCGGTGGCGTTGTCCGGCTTGATCACCGCGAATTCCGATCCGGCCGCCGGGCCGATGCGCTCGACCTTGCCCTGCAACGTGGTTCCCGGCAGGGCGTCGATGCGGACGTGGACCGGCTCGCCGACCGCCACGTCCTTCATCTGGGTCTCCTTGAAGTTGGCGGTGATCCAGATCGCCTGCGGCACCAGGCCCATCAGCTGGGTTCCGGGCGCCACGTACTGGCCGACCTTGACCCCCACCTCGCCGACCTGACCGCCGACCGGCGCCGTGATGCGGGTGTTGGCCAGGTCGATCTGCGCCAGCTCAAGCGCCGCCTGCGACTGCGCCACCGCGGCCTCGAGCGCCGCGCGGTTGACCCCGACCGAGGCGAGATCCTCCTGCGCCACCCGCCCCTGCGCCTGGGCCTGCCCAACTGCAGCTTCCGCCTGCTGCACGGCCAGCCGCAGCCGGTCGAGTTCGGTGGGCGCCAGCCAGCCCTTCTGGACCAGCGGCTCGGCCCGCCGGAAGTCGGCCTGGGCCTTGGCCAGGGCCGCGTGGGCGCTTGTCTCCTGCGCGCCGACCAGGCTGATGTTGGCCTGCCCCCGACGGCGCTGCTGGTCCCAGTTGGCGAGGTTGGCCTTCTGCACCGCCAGCGCCGCCCGCGCCTGCTCGACCTTCTGGCGGTAGTTGCGATCGTCGATCACCACCAGCACCTGCCCGGCCTTCACCGGCATGAAGTCCTTCACCAGGACCTCGGAGACGTATCCGTCCAGCTTGGGACTGATGATCGTCACGTAGCCGCGCACATAGGCGTTGTCTGTGCTCTGGACGCCCGTGTCGAACGGCGGCAGCCGCCAGGCGAACAGCACCAGCAGCACGCCGCCGATCGCAGCCAGCACGATGGGGATGGCCGCGCGCGACCAGGGGCGCTTGGCGGGAGATGGGACAGCGGCGGCGTCACTCACGTCAGGCGGCCTCGACAGGGATCAGGAGGGCGGCGCGCCGCGCCCGCGCATCCTCGCGCAGGCGCAGGGCCAGGAGATAGGCGAACACCAGCAGCGACAGCGCCGCGATGACCCGGAAGACGTCGGCATAGGCCAGGACCGTGGCCTCCCGCGTCGCGAGCTGGCTGAGCACGGCCAGGCCCTCGCCCTGGCGCAGGGCCGGGTCGGAGATCGTCCCGCCATAGGCGCCTGCATACTGGCGCACGCGCGCGGCGACCTGTGGGTCGGTCAGCAGCAGCCGCTCGACGATCTGGGCGGAATAGGCCTTTTCGCGCACGGTCATCAGCGTGCCCAGGAAGGCCGAGCCGGCCAAGGCGCCGAGGCTCTGGCCGGCGCCGAAGATGACCGCGAAGCTGATGATGAACTCCTGGCCCTGGCGCAAGGCCCGGCCGAAGCCGGCGAGCATGACCGCAGGCAGGAACAGAGCGCTGGCGAAGGCGATCAGCCCCTGGCTGAAATACATCTGCGCCGGCCGGGTGAGATTGGTGACATGGCTGTCCCAATAGGCGGCCGCAGCGATCAGCAGCAGCGAGATCAGGGCCGGGGTCGACACCCGCGCCGGATTTATGGTCACCGCCACGATGATCATTCCGGCCAGCGTCGCCCAGAACATCACCCAGGACAGGCCGCGCATCTGGTCGTTGTTCATCCCCATGGCCTGAAGGAAGCCGAAGGCGCCGACGCCCTGTTCCGACAGCACGATGCGGAACAGGAGGATGATCACCACCAGCCGCAGCATGTCGGCGCTGGAGAGCCAGCGGATGTGCAGCAACGGCTGGGCGCGGTGCAGTTCGACCAGCGCCGAGGCGGCGATCAGCACGATCGCCGCCGCCAGCGCCCAGCCCAGCCAGGGCGCGTCGAACCACCAGACATAGCGGCCCTGGGCGAGCACGGCGCAGAGCAGCGCCACCCCCGGGGCGAAGAGGGCGAAGGTCAGGAAATCGCGCGCCTGGAACATCTTCACGCGCGGCATCGGCGGGACCCGCACCAGATTCACCGCCACCAGGCACAGCAGGCTCAGGCCGATCTCAAGCAGGTAGAGGCCGTGCCATTGGCCGACCTGCAGCAGGTCGGACGAGACCAGCCGCGACAGCGGCGCGGCCAGCTGGCTCCAGCCGACCCCGAGCGCGACGCCCATCGGCCGGCGATGCTCGGGCGCCGCGGCGATCATGTAGAGCAGCGCCATGGTCGACAACGCCGTGGCCGCGACCCCGGAGGCCGCGCGCACCGCGATGGCCGAGCGCAGATCGTCGGTGAACAGGTGCGCGACGGCGACCACGATGAACAGGCCAAGCCCGATGTCGCCGAACAAGCGCAAGCCGTACTGGAAGCGGAACTTGATCGCCAAGAGGCCGATGGTGGCGTTGGTGGCGGTGTAGGCGGTCGACAGCCAGGCCGCTTCGTTCGGATAGGCGCCCAGCGAGCCCTGGATCCAGGGCAGGTTGTTATTGACCAGGTTGAAGCCCAGGCCCTGGGTCACGCCAAGCAGGAGGGAAACGCCGCCGAAGGCGAGCCCTCGCCGCCAGCCGGTCGGCGGTTGGGGTCCGCCCATGTCTCCTCCCCCTCCAAGCTAGAGCGGAAAGTCCATCCAGACCTCACAACGCGCAGCGCCGCCGGAGGTCGCATCGACGGAGCGAGATCGACGGCCGAGGCGCGCCGAGCCGAGCTGTGCTAGGCAACACCATGGCCAATCCGATCTTCGCAAACCTTCCGACCACCATCTTCGAGGAGATGTCGGGCCTGGCCCGCGAACTGGGGGCCATCAACCTGGGCCAGGGGTTCCCCGACGCTCCCGGCCCGCAGGCGATCCGCGAGCACGCCGCCGACGCGGTGCTGAACGGCTACAACCAGTATCCCCCGATGGCCGGCTTGCCGGAGCTGCGCGCCGCCGTGGCCGCGCATTACGCCCGCACCCAGGGGCTGGACCTGGACTGGGCCAGCGAAGTCACCATCACGTCGGGCGCGACCGAGGCGCTGGCGGCGGCCTTTCTCGGCCTGATCCAGCCGGGCGACGAGGTGGTGGTGTTCCAGCCGCTGTACGACGCCTACCTGCCGCTGATCCGACGCGCCGGGGGCGTGCCGCGGCTGGTCAAGCTCAGCCCGCCGCACTGGCGCTTCGACCGCGCGATGCTGGAGGCGGCGTTCGGCCCGCGCACCCGGTTCGTGTTGCTGAACAACCCGATCAACCCGGCCGGCGCGGTGCTGCCGCATGAAGACCTGGCCCTGCTGGCCGAGTTCTGCGTCGCCCACGACGCCATCGCGATCTGCGACGAGGTCTGGGAGCAGGTGGTGTTCGACGGCGCGCGGCACCTGCCGCTGATCGCCTATCCAGGCATGCGCGAGCGGACGGTGAAGATCGGTTCGGCCGGCAAGATGTTCGGCCTGACCGGCTGGAAGGTCGGCTTCCTGTGCGCCGGCGCCGAGCTGACCCGGGCGCTGTCGAGGACGCACCAGTTCCTGACCTTCACCACCGCGCCCAACCTGCAGGCCGCGGTCGCCTGGGGCCTGGAGAACAGCGGCGACTGGTTCGAGGCGATGCCGCGCGACCTGCAGCGTTCACGCGACCGGCTGGCCGCGGGCCTGGCGGCCGAGGGCTTCGTCACCCTGCCCGCGCAGGGCACCTACTTCCTCAATGTCGACCTGGCGGCCTCGGGGATCGACGAGCCCGACCGCGCCTTCGCCCTGCGCGCGGTCAAGGACGCGGGCGTGGCCAGCATCCCGGTCTCGGCGCTCTACGAAGAGGACCAGGTGATCACCATCCTGCGCCTGTGCCTGGCCAAGAACGACCAGACGCTGGACGAGGGCGTGCGCCGCCTGGCCAAGGCCCGGGACCTCTCGCGCCGGGCGTGAGGTCCCGACTTCCGATCAGGAGGTCGAGCCGCCGTCGATGACCACGGTCTGGCCGGTCATCCACGAGCCCGCCTTGGAAGCCAGGAACACCGCGCCGCCGGCGATGTCGTCCGGCTCGCCCAGCCGGCGCAGCGGCGTGCCCGAGGAGGCGCGCTTCTCACCTTCCGGGGTGTCCCACAGCGCCTTGGCGAAGTCGGTCTTCACGAGGCCCGGCGCGATGCAGTTCACGCGGATGTTGTCGGGCGACAGCTCCTGGGCGAGGTTGCGGGCCAGCTGCATGTCGGCCGCCTTGGAGATCGCATAGGCGCCGATCACCGGCGTGCCGCGCAGGCCGCCGATCGACGAGATGATCACGATCGAGCCGTCCTTGCGCTCGCGCATCTCGGGCGAGACCATGTTGATCAGCCAGTTGTTGGCGATGACGTTGTTCTCAAGGATCTTGCGGAACTGGTCGTCGCCGATGCCGCTCATCGGGCCGTAGTACGGGTTCGAGGCGGCGTTGCAGACCAGGATGTCGATCTTGCCGAACGCCTTGCGGGTCTCGTCGACCAGCCGCTGAAGGTCTTCCTTCGACGAGATGTTGGCCGGCACGGCGATGGCCGCGCCCGGATGCTTGGCGTTGATCTCGGCGGCCACCTCTTCGCAGGGGCCGGCCTTGCGCGAGGAGATCGTCACCTTGGCGCCGTGCTCGGCCATCCGCTCGGCGATCGCCTTGCCGATCCCGCGCGAGGATCCGGTGATGACAGCGACCTTGCCGGTCAGGTCGAACAGTTCGCCCATGGCGTTCCCTCCAAACACGTGTTTGATTTTGTCGTCGCCATTTGCGGCGCCGAGCGACGTTGGGTCAAGCGGTTCGGGGAGAAGCCAGCATGCCGGAGTTTCGTGAGATTGCGCTGCCGGAGGTGACGCTGCGCGCCGCCGTCGAAGGCCAGGGACCGCTGGTGGTCATGGTCCACGGCTTTCCCGAGAGCTGGTACAGCTGGCGCCACCAGATGGGACCGATCGCGCAGGCCGGCTTCACCGCCTGCGCCATCGACGTGCGCGGCTATGGCGGCTCATCGCGCCCCCAGGCCATCGAGGCCTACGACATGGAGCACATGGTCGCCGACGTGGCCGGAGTGGTCGAGGCGCTGAGCCCCGAGGCGCCGGCCGTGCTGATCGGCCACGACTGGGGGGCCCCGATCGTCTGGAACACGGCGCTGGTGCGGCCGGACCGGGTACGCGCGGTGGCGGGTCTTTCGGTGCCCTACACCGGCGTGCCCAAGCGGCCGTTCAGCGACATGATCGAGAGCGTCTTCACCAGCCGCGGCAAGTTCTTCTACCAGGCCTGGTTCCAGAACGTCGGCCCGGCCGAGGCCGAGCTGGAGGCCGACGTCCGCGGGGGCCTGCGCAAGTTCTACTACGCGATCAGCGGCGATGCGCCCGACGGGACCTGGCCGAGCGACAAGACCCACGGCCAGAGCCTGCTGGAAGGACTGGTCGACCCGGCCCCCTTCCCCGCCTGGCTGACCGACGCCGACCTCGACTACTACGTCGCCGAGTTCGAGCGCTCGGGCTTCCGCGGCCCGATCAACCGCTATCGCAATCACCAGCGCGACTTCGATTACCTGCGCCAATTCGAAGGCCGCAAGATCGAGCAACCCTCGCTGTTTGTCGGCGGCGAGCGCGACCTGGTGCTGTCCATGCTGGGCAAGGGCGACCTGATGGCGATCATGGGCGCGGAGATGCCGAACCTGCGCGGGGCCGACGTACTGCCCGGCTGCGGCCACTGGACCCAGCAGGAGCGCCCGCAGGAGGTCAACGCCCGGCTGCTGCCCTGGCTGAAATCGCTCTAGCCTTCGCGGCTAGCGAAGGCTGACCACGGCGACCGCGCATTGTGCGCCCGCCGCGGCCGGCGCAGCTTGGCGGCATGGGTAGCGAACTTCTGTTGCTGGGCGCGGGACTGCTGGCCGGGGCGATGAACGCCCTGGCCGGCGGCGGCTCGTTCGTCACCCTGCCGGCGCTGATCGCGGCGGGAGTGCCTTCGGTGGCGGCGAACGCCTCCAGCACCGTGGCGCTCTATCCGGGCGGCCTGGCCAGCGCCTGGGTCTATCGCCAGGGACTGACACAGGTCTGCGGCGTGCCGATCCGGCCGATGCTGGCCGTCACGCTGATCGGCGGGCTGGCCGGCAGCCTTCTGCTGTTGTGGACGCCGTCCTCGACCTTCGATGTCATCCTGCCCTGGCTGTTGCTGACCGCGACGCTCGCCCTGGCGTTCGGTCCGCGCCTTGCGCCCTGGCTGCAGCGTCATGCGCAGATCGGACCGGGGCCGATCCTGGCGCTCCAGTTCGCGCTGGGCGTCTATGGCGGCTATTTCGGCGGCGCGGTTGGGCTGATGATGATGGCCGCCTGGAGCCTGCTGGCCGGAGTCGACCTCAAGCAGCTCAACCCGCCGCGCACCCTGATGGTCAGCGCCGCCAACACCGTCGCCGTGGTCTGTTTCGCGATCGCCGGGGCGGTCCGCTGGCCGCAGGCGCTGATGGTCGCGCTCGGAGCCCTGGCCGGCGGATACCTGGGCGCGCACCTCGGCCGGCGGCTGGACCCGCGGGTCGTGCGCGCCGCCACCATCGCGCTGTCGGTCGCGATGACCGCGGTGTTCTTCGTCCGCGCCGCCCGCGGCTAGCAGCGGCCATCACAGCTTCACTTCCCCGGCGGCGCCGACTTATGGTCGTGCTCCAGAGGAGAGGGACCCCATGAAACTCATCGGTAGAATCGCTCTGGGACTGCTCGGGCTCGTCATACTGCTCGCGGCCGTCGTCGTGGTCAGGACGCTGACCTATAAGCCCAACGCCGGCGCGGACCTCTCCAAGGTGAAACTGGCCCCGGCGGTGGCGATCGACACCGGCAAGGCGGCCGAGCACCTGTCGCAGTCGATCCAGTTCCAGACCGTCAGCAACCAGGACAAGGCCGACAACCAGACCGGCGAGTGGGACAAGCTGCACGCCTGGCTGCAGACCACCTATCCGGCCGCGCACGCGGCCATGACCCGCGAGGTCGTCGCCGACCACACCCTGGTCTACACCTGGGCCGGGTCCGATCCGGCCCTGGCGCCGGTGGTGCTGATGGCGCACCAGGACGTCGTGCCGGTGACGCCCGGCACCGAGGACGACTGGAAGCATCCGCCGTTCGGCGGCGTGATCGCCGAGGGCGCGGTCTGGGGCCGCGGCGCGATCGACGACAAGGGCTCGCTGGTCACCCTGTTCGAAGGCGTCGAGGCGCTGGCCCAACAGGGCTACAAGCCCAAGCGCACGCTGATCCTGGTCTCGGGCCATGACGAGGAGGCCGGCGGCACTGGCGCCCAGGCCGTCGCCGAGCTGTTCAAGTCGCGCGGGATCAAGGCCCAGTTCGTGCTCGACGAGGGCATGGCGATCATCTCGGACAACCCGCTGACCGGGGGCCAGGTCGCCTTGGTCGGCATCGCCGAGAAGGGCTATGCGACCCTGATGGTCACGGCCGAGGCCGTAGGCGGCCACTCCTCGGCCCCGCCGGCCGATTCCGGCGGCGTGCTGACCCTGGCCAAGGCGGTGACCAAGATCGCCGAGGACCAGGCGCCGATGAAGCTGGACGGCCCTGGCGGCATGATGATGGAGACCCTGGCGCCGCAGGGCTCGTTCATGATCCGCATGGCGATGGCCAACCGCTGGCTGTTCGAGCCGCTGATCATCAAGCAGGCCGCGGCCACGCCCTCCGGGGCGGCGCTGCTGCACACCACCATCGCCCCGACCATGCTGAAGGGCAGCCCCAAGGAGAACGTGCTGCCGCAGGACGCCACCGCCTGGATCAACTACCGCATCGCACCCGGCGACAGTTCGGCCGGGGTGCTGGCGCGGGCCAAGGCCGCGGTCGGCGCGCTGCCGGTGACCTTCGCCTGGAGCCGCAAACCGAACGAGCCCTCGCCGGTCTCCTCGACTACGTCGGAGGCCTGGAAGATGGTCGCCGCCCTGGCCGGCGACACCGCAAAGGCGCCGGTCGCCCCCAGCCTGGTCACCGCCGGCACCGACAGCCGCTACCTGGTCGGCGTGGCCGACGACGTCTACCGCTTCCAGCCGATGGTCTTCTCGCTGGAGACCATCAAGATGATCCACGGCACCAACGAGCACATGAGCCTGGAGAACCTGGACCGCGCCGTGCAGTTCTACGCCCGGCTGATCGCCACCAGCACGGCGGGATAGGCCAAGCGCCTTCGCCGCATCGACAAGCCGCCCGGATTGCGACACATCCGGGCGATCGTCCAACCGCGCGGACCGCGACCTGAATGCTGAACTGGATCTATTCGACCCTCGGCGAGGCCTGGGGTCCGCTGCGGCTGTTCAATTCCTTCTTCTTCCTCTCGGGCGCAGGGTTCGCGATCTGCGCCCTGGGCACGTGGCTGCTGCTGCCGAAGCTGTGGGGCCTGCTGCCGACCGACCGCGGGCGGGCGTTCGCGGTCAACGCCGAACTGAGCGTCGGCAAGCCGGTCAGCGCAGGCCTGATCTTCGTGACCATCTTCTGCCTGGCCTGCATGGTGTTCGTGCCGCTGACCGCCAAGCCGCTGCTGACCGTGCCGTTCATGCTGGCGGCGCTGATGGTCGGCTATCTCGACGACCGCCGCGGCGGGTTCAGCGAGTACCAACTGGCGATCATGGACGCCGCCATCGCCTTCGGGGCGGCCGCGGTGATCTACGGTTTCCAGCCGGTACAGATCTGGCTGCCGGGCTGGAAGGGCGTGCTGACCCTGGCGCCCTGGATCTCGATCCCGATGGCGGCCGGCGTCATCTGGCTGTCGATCAACGCCACCAACTGCTCGGACGGAGTCGACGGGGTCTCCGGCAGCCTCAGCGGCACGGCGATCCTGTTGCTGGGCGGCCTGCTCTACACCGTGATCGGCAACGAGGCGGTGGCCGGACACCTGAACATCCCGCTCAACCGCGACGGCGCCAACTGGGCGATCATGGCCTTCCTGATGGTCGGCTGCATCGCCGGCTACCTCTGGTACAACGCCCCGCCTAGCCAGGTGCTGATGGGCGACGCCGGCTCGCGCCCGATCGGGCTGCTGATCGGCATGCTGGTGGTCGCCACCAACAACCCGCTGTTCCTGCTGCTGATCGGCTCGGTGCTGCTGCTGAACGGGGCGACCGGCCTGGTGAAGGTGGCGCTGATGCGGTTCTTCGGCCTCAAGGTGCTGTCCAAGGTGCGCTTCCCGCTGCACGACCACGTGCGCAAGGAACTGGGCTGGTCGAACAGCCAGGTGCTGGTGCGCTTCATGCTGCTGCACCTGGGCGTCTCGGCGCTGCTCCTGCTGCTGGCGCTCAAGGTTCGCTGAAGCAACGACTTCGTCAGACAAACCGCCTAGAGACGGCCTGCCCGCGCATTATCGACCCTTGCGTGGTCTTCCGGCTCTTGCGAAGCGCCGCTGCGCATCGCACGTTCCGGACTAACCGAATTGGAGACCCCATATGCGTAATTGGCGCCTGGACGAAGACGACGACAGCGAAGACGGCGCCCGCAAGCCCGACATGCCGATGACGGCTGGGCCTGTGCAGAACGCGCTCTACAAGTCGCGCACCGTGCTGGTGTTCGGCGAGATCGACATGCGCCTGGCCGAGCGGGTCACCGCCCAGCTGCTGGCCCTGTCGGCCGACAGCGACAAGCCGATCAAGGTGGTGATCAACTCCCCCGGCGGCCACGTCGAAAGCGGCGACACCATCCACGACATGATCCGCTACTGCGGTCCGCAGGTGAAGGTGATCGGCACCGGCTGGGTCGCCTCGGCCGGCGCGCACATCTTCCTGGGCGCGGCCAAGGAAAACCGTCTCTGCCTGCCCAACACCCGCTTCCTGCTGCACCAGCCGGCCGGCGGCGTGCGCGGCCAGGCCAGCGACATCCAGATCGAGGCCGAGGAGATCGTGAAGATGCGCGAGCGCGTCAACCGCATGATCGCCAAGGAGACCGGGCAGCCCTACGAGAAGATCGTCAAGGACACCCAGCGGAACTTCTGGATGAGCGCCGAGGCCGCCGTCGAGTACGGCCTGGTCTCGAAGATCATCCACAGCGCGACCGAGGCCTGACGTGTCGACCGCGCCCTGGTGGAAGGGCGCGGTCGTCTACCACGTCTATGTGCGGAGCTTCTTCGACTCCGACGGCGACGGCCACGGCGACCTGGCCGGGGTCCTCGCCAAACTGGACTACATCGAGAGCCTGGGCGTCGACGCCATCTGGCTCTCGCCCGTCCACCCCTCGCCGAACCGCGACTGGGGCTACGACATTTCCGACTATGAAGGCGTCCAGCCCGACTATGGGACGATGGACGACCTTGCGGCGCTGATCGACGCCGCCCATCGGCGGGGCCTGAAGGTGCTGCTGGACGAGGTGCTGTCGCATACCTCCGACGAACATCCCTGGTTCGCCGAGAGCCGCGACGGCGGCGCGGACGGCCCCAAGGCCGATTGGTACGTCTGGGCCGACCCGGCCCGCGACGGGACCGCGCCCAACAACTGGCTGTCGGTGTTCGGCGGCCCGGCCTGGGCCTACCAGCCGGCCCGCCGTCAGCACTATCACCACAAGTTCCTGCGCCAGCAGCCGAAGCTGAACTGGCGCCACCCGGAGGCCAAGGCCGCCGCCCTGCGGGTGCTGGAGTTCTGGCTGGACAAGGGGATCGACGGCTTCCGGCTCGACGTCGCCGGGACCTTCCTGCACGACGACACCCTGACCGACAATCCGGCGGTCGCGGCCGAGCAGCGGCTGCGCCGGCACTGGGCGCACGCAAGCGAGATGCAGCGCCATCTGCACGACTCCAACCTGCCCGAGAACATCCCCCTGCTGGACGAGATCCGCCGACGGGTGGACGCCTTCGACGAGCGCTTCGTGTTCGGGGAGTTTTCCGAGGAGGAGGAACGCTGCGGCGCCTACTGCACGCCCGCCGAAGGGCTGCACTCGGCCTACACCTTCGTCCTGCTGCATGCGCGCAAGCTGTCGCCGGACATCTTCCGCGACCACTACGACACCCTGGACCGGTTCCCCGGCCATTGGCCCTGCATCTCGTTCTGCAACCACGACATCCCACGCACGGCCACCCGCTTCGGCGGCGGCGAGACGATCGCGCGGCTGATGCTGGCCCTGCTGCTGACGCTGAAAGGCACAGTGCTGCTCTACCAGGGCGAGGAGCTGGGCCTGCCCGAGGCCCAGAGCCTGACCCGCGAGGAGATCCGCGACCCGGTCGGCGATCTCTACTGGCCGATCGCCAAGGGGCGCGACGGCTCACGCACGCCGATGCCCTGGACCGAGGGCGCCAACATGGGTTTCACCGCCGGCGAGCCCTGGCTGCCGCTGGCCATCGAGCATGCCGGGCTGTCGGCGGCGAGCCAGGACGCGGCGGCCGATTCGACCCTGGCGTTCTCGCGCGCCCTGCTGGCCCTGCGCCGCGACACTCCGGCCCTGATCGTCGGCGACCTGGAAATGATCAGCGCGCCCGAGCCGATCCTGGCGTTCATCCGCCGCGAGGGAGGCCAGCAGGTCGCCTGCCTGTTCAACATGGGACCGGCTCCGGCGGTGTTCGGCGACGAGCGGTTGGCCGGGGCGGCGATCCTGGCCCCCGGGGCTGGCGAGGCGAGGCTGGACGGCGCGGCCCTCCACATGGGCGCCCACTCGGCCAGGTTCCTGCGGCTCGCGTAACGCGCTAGAAGGCGGCCATGCCCGACGGCGACACCAAAACCGCATCCACCGCCGACACCAAGTTCGGTCGCGGCTTCCTGCATGACATCTGGTACTTCGCCGCCCTGGCGAGCGACCTGAAGGCCGGAAAGCTGCAACGCTACGAGATCCTTGGCGAGCCGATCTTGCTGGGCCGCGACCGCGCGGGGAAGGTCTACGCGCTCAAGGACATCTGTCCGCACCGCGCCGCCCCGCTGTCGGCCGGCAAGCTGACCCGCGAGGCCGACGGCGCCGAGAGCGTCGAGTGCCCCTACCACGGCTGGCGGTTCAAGACCGACGGCGCCTGCGCGGCGATCCCCTCGCTGGTCGACGACCAGGCGATGGACGTCAGCCGCATCCGGGTGCGCAACTATCCGGCCGTGGAAAGCCAGGGCCTGGTCTTCGTCTGGATCAGCGCCGACCCGCGCTTCACCGGCGAGCCGACCGAGCCGCCGCCGGTGTTCCCCGGCGTGGTCGGCGGCGGCCCCAAGCTGGTCGACCGCATGGACTTCGACTCGCACATCGACCATGCCGTCGTTGGGCTGATGGATCCGGCCCATGGGCCCTATGTGCATCAGCAGTGGTGGTGGCGCTCGGCCAAGAGCCAGCACGAGAAGGCCAAGAAGTTCGAGCCGCGCGAACAGGGCTTCGCGATGGTCCGGCACGAGCCCAGCAAGAACAGCCGCGCCTATGCGATCCTGGGCGGCGAGCCGCTGACCGAGATCACCTTCCGCATCCCCGGCCTGCGCTGGGAGCACGTCACCGTCGGCCAGCGCCAGGTGCTGTCGCTGACCTGCCTGACGCCGATCCACGAAACCAAGACCCGGATCACCCAGATAGTCTGGTCCGACCACCCGGCGTTCCTGCTGCTGAAGCCGTTCATCGCCGCCGGCGCGCGAGCGTTCCTGCGCCAGGACGGCGATATGGTGAACCTGCAGAACGAGGGGCTACGCTACGATCCCTCGCTGCTGTGGATCGACGACGCCGACCGCCAGGCCAAGTGGTACCAGCAGCTCAAGCGCGAATGGACCGCCAGCCGCAAGGACGGTCGACCGTTCGAGAACCCGGTCGAGACCGCGACCCTGCGCTGGCGCAGCTGACCGGGGCTTGCCATCCGGCCCGCCGGGGGCTCTGTTGAGCGCCGTTATTTTGACGGCGCATTCAATTTCGAGCCCTTTGCGAACATGGATTTCACGACCAGCGACGGCTTCACCCTCGCCTATGACGACCAGGCCCCCGCCGACTACGAGCGGGCGATCCTATTGGTCCACGGCTTCACCTCGAACCGCAACGAAGGCTGGAAGCGGACCGGCTGGTATGCGGCCCTGGAGCGCCGCCGCTTCCGGGTGATCGCGCTCGACCAGCGCGGCCACGGCCTGAGCGGCAAGGCCTATGAGCCGGACGCTTACTTGCGCGAAAACCTGGCCCGCGACGTGGTCGAGCTGATGGACCACCTCGGCGTCAACCGGGTCGACCTGTTCGGTTACTCGATGGGCGCGCGCGTCGCCGCCGCCGCCGCCCTGGCCGCGCCGCACCGATTCTCGAACCTGATCCTCGGCGGGGTCGGCGACAAGATGCTGAGCGAGCGGCCCTCGGCGCGGAGCGAGGTGATGGCCCAGGCCATGCTGGCCGACGATCCGGAGACCATCACCGAGCCGTTCCTCAAGAGCTTCCGCCAGTTCGCCGACGAACAGGGCGAGGATCGCCGCGCCCTGGCCGCCTTCGTCCAGGCCCAGAACCCGCCGCTGGACACCGAGGGCTTTGCGACCCTGCCGATGCCGATGCTGGCGGTGGCCGGCCAGCGCGAGACCAACGGCGATCCCGAACTGCTGGCGCAGGCGTTCGGCGACGGGCGCGGGGTGGTGATCCCCGGCTGCGACCACTTCTCGGCCATTCCGCACGCCCTGACCAAGGCCGCCGTCTTCGACTTCATCGACGGCGTGCTGGACGATCCTTGGGCGCGATGAGCCTGCCCGCGCGCATCGCCTGGGCGCTGGAGCTGCTGGCCCCGGCGCGCGGCGAGCGCGTGCTGGAGATCGGCTGCGGGTCCGGCGTGGCCGCCGCCGAGCTGGTCGCCGCCGGCTGCGAGGTCACCGCGCTGGATCGCTCGGCCAAGGCGATCGAGGCCGCCGCCGCGCGGCTGGGCGGGAGCTCGCGGCTGATCTGCGGCGCGCTGGAGACCTCCGACCTGCCGGCCGCCGCCTTCGACGCGGTCCTGGCGATCAATGTGAACCTGTTCTGGACCACCGACGGCGCGGGGCTCGCCGCCCTGCGCCGCACGCTGGCGCCCGGCGGCCGCCTGGCGCTGGTGTTCGATGCGCCGGGAGAGGCGCAGGCGAAACGGATCGGCGAGGCGGTGGGCGCCAATCTCGCCGCCGCCGGCCTAGCCTTCGACCTTCGCCAGGGTCCGGGGCGGCTAGTCGCCGCCCTGGCCCGCGCCTAGCCCACTATCCGAAGGGCTCTAGGTCTTGGGGCCGAGGTTGTAGGGGCCGCCCTTGGCCAGGGCCGCGCGATAGGCTGGACGGTCCTGGAACCGGCGCACCCAGGCGGCGATATGCGGATAGGTTTCGAACTGGCCGAAGGCCCCGGCCACCTCGCCGACGAAGCTCATCTGGATGTCGGCGGCGGTCAGGTCCTTGCCCATCAGGTAGTCGCGGCCTGCGAGCGCGCGGTCGACATAGCCGAGGTGGTTGGCCATCTCGC
This sequence comes from Phenylobacterium sp. NIBR 498073, assembly GCF_027286305.1. NCBI lineage: Bacteria > Pseudomonadati > Pseudomonadota > Alphaproteobacteria > Caulobacterales > Caulobacteraceae > Phenylobacterium > Phenylobacterium sp. NIBR 498073. The sequence continues at coordinate 664,821 of NZ_CP114599.1, read as the reverse complement.
CCTGGATGCGCGGTTGCAGCGGCGCGCCAGCCTCCCCGAGGCGGGCGACGTACATGTTGAGCATCAGCGGCAGCATGGCCGAGCCCTCAGCGTAGTGCAGCCACTGCTGGTGGGCTTCGTAGTCGGGCGTGCCTACCGGCGGCGCCAACCGGCCGGCGCCGTGGTGGCGCAGCACGTAGTCGATGATCGCGCCGGACTCGATGATGGTCGCGCCGCCCTCGGTCACCACCGGCGACTTGCCGAGCGGGTGGACGGCGGTCAGTTCCGGCGGCGCCAGGCGGGTGGTCGCGTCGCGCTGGTAGGTCTTGATCTCATAGGGGAGCCCCAGCTCCTCCAACAGCCACAGGATGCGCTGCGAGCGCGAGTCGTTGAGGTGATGGACGACGATCATGCGCTTCCTCCGCGTTTCACTTGGCGTAGCGTCACCGATGACGTGCGGCAAGCTTGCCCTATAGTCGGCCCGCCATGATGCTTGCGAACCTTCCCGGCCTGCTGGCCGACGCCGCCGACGCCGCCGAAACCTATGTCGCCGAGGCCCGCCGCGCGCTGGCCCCCCGCGTGGCCGTCGGCGGACGGCTGGATCGCGAGACCCTGGATCGCGAACAGCACGTCGCCCATGGCCTGGCCTGGGCCGCCGCCTATGCCGAGACCCTGCGCCAGACCGCCGCCTGGGCGGACGACCTGCAGGCCGATGGCCGTCTGGGCGAGGCCGAGGCCCTGCCTGCCCAGCTTCTGGCGTTCGAGTATCTGAGCCAGCTGGCCGGCGGGCTGCCGATGAACCAGGGCGAGACCTTCCGCCCGGCCGACCTCGGCCTCGACGCCGCGCGGCTGTCGCCGGCGATCGCGGCGCTGGCGCCAGGCGCCTCGCAGGCGGTGAAGCACCGCATCGTCGAGCTGTTGGAGGCCGCCCGCGGCCGCCCGTCGCTGGAGGCCAGCGGCCTGGATGAGACGCTCGAGCACGTCCGCGACCAGTTCCACGCCTTCGCCGAGGAGAAGATCGTCCCGTTCGCCCACGGCTGGCACCTGCGCGACGAGCTGATCCCCCTGCCCCTGATCGACGAGCTGGCGGCGCTGGGGGTCTTCGGCCTGACCGCGCCCGAGGAATTCGGCGGCTCGGGCCTGGGCAAGGTCGCCATGTGCGTGGTGTCCGAGGCGCTGTCGCGCGGCTGGATCGGGACCGGGTCGCTGGGCACCCGCTCGGAGATCGCCGCCGAGCTGATCCTGGCGCACGGCACCGACGAACAGAAGCGAGAGCTGCTGCCGGCCATCACCAGCGGCGAGATCATCCCCACCGCCGTCTTCACCGAGCCGGAGGCCGGCTCCGACCTCGGCTCGCTGCGCACGCGGGCCGTGCGCGACGGCGAGACCTGGAAGGTCACCGGCGCCAAGACCTGGATCACCCACGCCGCGCGCGCCGACCTGATGACGCTATTGGTGCGCACCGACCCGGCGTCGAAGGACCACCGCGGCCTGTCGATGTTCCTGGCCGGCAAGCCCCGCGGCACGGCGGCCGACCCGTTCCCCGCGCCGGGCATGAGCGGCGGCGAGATCGGCGTGATCGGCTATCGCGGCATGAAGGAGTACGAGATCGCCTTCGACGGCTTCTCGGTGCCGCACGCGCGGCTGCTGGGCGGCCAGGAGGGCCAGGGCTTCGTGCAGCTGATGGCGACCTTCGAGAGCGCGCGCATCCAGACCGCGGCCCGGGCCATCGGGGTGGCGCAATCGGCTCTCGACCTGGCGGTCGACTATGCGGTCGCCCGCAAGCAGTTCGGCCGACCGATCTCGGACTTTCCGCGGGTGACGAACAAGCTGGCGATGATGGCGGCCGAGCTGGTCGGCGCGCGGCGGCTGACCTGGTTCGCCGCCCGGGCCAAGGACGACGGCCGCCGCTGCGACCTGGAGGCGGGCATGGCCAAGCTGGTCGCCGCCCGCATCGCCTGGGCCTGCGCCGACAACGCCGTACAGATCCATGGCGGAACCGGCTTCGCCACCGAACAGCCGGTCAGCCGCGTGCTGGCCGACGCCCGCATCCTCAACATTTTCGAGGGCGCCGGCGAGATCCAGGCCCAGGTCATCGCGCGCCGACTGCTGGAAGGCGCCAACTGATCGCGGCGATATTTTGGCGCGACTGATGCCAATACTCGCGGCGCGCGGGACTACACGATTTCTTGAAGGACCGCGGCGCGCGCCACGATCACCAGTTTCGGGCCTGCGAGGACAGGTCAGTTACTAAGGCTCGCCTTGGACAGCAGTCCAATTCGACCTGAAACGCACGGACGGCCGGCCCCCGAAATATCGCCGCTTCGGGGGTGTGGATTCCTCGCCGCCGGACGTCTTGGGTGTGCACCCTGCCGCACACCGGCCATACGCGCAGCGAGAACCGCCCCATCGCACGACGTTTTGCGAGCATGCTCAGCGAGTGGCGGTTTATTGGGACTGGCGGGCGCCCGACACGCCCCTACCGAATTTCACAGCAAACGCCGGTCTGCGACGCTGCGCCACACGGCAAAGCCCGAAACGCCACGCTACATGCTGCCTGCATCAACGCATTGCGAAACAAGTTCGCTGAACGCGCTCAACCAAACCCATCACTTGGACCCGCCGAGTTGAGGGGTTAAGAGGAATCAGTGGTCATGACGACCTGCGTCACCGCCGTCCGCTCCCCCCGGGCGGCGACCAAGCCGTAGAAAACCCGAGCCAGCTCATCGTGGAGCTGCGCGACGCGACCCGGATGGGACTGCGCTTCGCGCGGCAAGGCGTTGAGCGGATCGCCAAGGTAGTGAAAGAGTATTGCGTAGAGTTCGAACCGCCGATGGTGCTGGCGACGGCGAGGATCGCCCGATGAAACACGTTTCCAGCAACATCGAAGTCGCCGGCGAAACCCAGGTCCGCGTTCCGACCCGTCGCGCGCTCGCCAAGCAGCAGACCCGCGCCAAGGTCCTGGCCGCCGCCCGCCGCCTGTTCTCTGAAGCCGGCTACGAAGGCGCGACCATCCGTGACATCGCCGCCGAGGCCGGCATGTCGACCGGTGCGGTGTTCGCCAACTTCACCGACAAGTCGGACCTGTTCCGCGAAATCATGGTCGCCGACATGGAGGCCCTGGTCGAAGCGATGCGCGACGGCGTCTCGCGCGGTCGCGGCGTCGACGACACCCTGCTGAAGCTGTTCGTCGCCGGTTACGCTTTCTACAAGACGCGCCTGCCGCTGGCCCGCGCCGCCTTCGGGATCTCCTGGATGCCGGAACAGGGCCAGGAACTGCGCAACCTGCCGCCGGTGCTGGAACTGCAGGAGCTGTTCACCGAGCAGCTGACCCTCGGCGTCGAGCGCGGCGAGCTGTCGCAGGAAGCCGAAGTGAAGCTGCGCAGCCAGATGCTGTTCGACTGCTACCTGGCCAACTTCCAGGAAGCGATCTTCGGCGGCTGGAGCCTCGAAGCGCTGCAGGCCAAGTCGAAGGACCAGATTCGGGTCATCCTGGCCGGCGCTCGTCGCGGCTGAACGACCGCCTAGACTGATCAGGGCGAGATCTGCTCCCGCGGGATCAGGTCTCGCCTTCGCCTTACCTGGGGTATTTACGACTTCAGCTCCGCGGCGAACTGTCGCACCTTCTTACATCACGCATTCCTAGCGCAGGATTCGCCCTAAGCACTTGCCGGGCGCCTGCACGGCCGATGCAGGCTGGGGGGAACATTTGAGCGTACGGAAGTCCCAGAAGGAGGCGACGCGTCAGCGCGTGCTCGACGCCGCTCGAGACCTGTTCGAGACCAAGGGCTTCGACGCCACCACCGTCCGCGAGATCGCCAGCTTGGCGTCGGTTTCTGTCGGCAGCGTCTTCACGACCTTCTCGTCCAAGAACGACATCTTGAGTCAGGTCATGGCTGACCGCCTGGACGCGCTCTACGCCGAACTGGACCGGCTGGTCCCGCACCTGCGCGGAACGACCCCCGACCGCCTGCAGTCGATCTTCGCCATCCACTACGCCTTCGAAACCCGGCGTACGCGGCTGTTCCTCGCTCACATCGCGGCGGCCTACAACTGGACGCTCAGCCCCTCCAGCCGTCCATACGGCCGCAACCAGCGCCTGCGGCTGGTGATCCGCGACTGCCTGACCGACGGCATCGCTCGCGGCGACGTCGATCCGGCCGCCGACCTGGAGGTGATCGTCGACGCCCTGATGGCCTCCTACGCCTGGACCTACCGGCTGGCGGCCTGGGAAGACGCCGACGCCGAGGCCATGGGCAAGGTCATGGACCGGCACATCGGCCTGATCGCCAGCGGATTTCGTCCGCCCGCGCCCGCGAACCGATAGGCCCGCGACCGCGATCTCGGCTAAGATCGCGGCATGAACATCTTCAGCTACCTCATTCCCATCAGCCTGGCCGCGGTGACCATCACCCTGTTCGTCGGGCTTTACGCGCTGTTCCGCGGCGGCGACTTCGGTCGCTCCTATTCGAACAAGCTGATGCGGCTGCGCGTGGCGCTGCAGGCGGTCGCCATCGCGATCCTCGTGCTGGCGGTGTGGTGGCGCGCCAAGTTCGGCGGCTGACTTGGTCACGCTGAACAAGATCTACACCCGCACCGGCGACGCCGGGACGACGCGCCTGGCCACCGGCCAGCCGGTCTCCAAGGCCTCGCTACGGGTCGAAGCCTATGGCGCGGTCGACGAGGCCAACGCCTGCCTGGGCCTGGCGCGGCTCCACACGACGGGCGAATTCGACGCCATGCTGGCGCGAGTGCAGAACGAACTCTTCGACCTGGGCGCCGATCTCGCCACGCCCCCGCAGGAGGGCGAGACCCACGCCCTGCGCATGGTGCAGTCGCAGGTCGACCGGCTGGAACGCGAAATCGACTCGATGAACGCGCAACTGCCGCCGCTCGCCTCGTTCATCCTGCCGGGCGGGACGCCGGCGGCGGCGCACCTGCACCTTGCCCGCACCGTGGCGCGGCGCGCCGAGCGCATCGCCGTGGCGCTGGTCGAGACGGGCGAGAGCGTCGGGCCGGAGGCGATGAAGTACCTGAACCGGCTGTCGGACTTCCTGTTCGTGGCTGCGCGCCACGCCAACGACCGCGGCGCAGCCGAGGTGTTCTGGCAGTCCGGCGCGACGCGCTAGGGTCTGTACTCAATAGGGTCTAGCGCGGCGTTGGCGTTGCTGATTCAAGGATTCCGGAAGGAGCCTTGGATATGGCGAAGCAGGTTCAGTGGCTTAGCGACGAAGAATGGGCTCGGATCGAGCCGTTGCTTCCGCGAGGTCGTAAGGGCGCCCATCGGGTGGATGATCGCCGGGTGATCTCGGGCATTGTCCATATGCTGAAGAGCGGAGCTCGCTGGCGCGATTGCCCACCGGAGTTCGGGCCCTACACGACCGTCTACAACCGTTTCAACCGCTGGAGCCGCCAGGGGCTCTGGCTGCAGATGTTTGAGGCGCTGACGGGCCACACCGGCATCTATGGCGCGGCGATCGACGCTACCCACGTCAGGGCGCACCGGTCGGCGGCGGGCGCAAAAGGGGGGCCTTCCTCCAAGCCATAGGCCGCTCGCGTGGGGGCCGCACCACCAAGATCCATGGCCTGGTCGACGAGCGCGGCCGGCCCAGGGTGCTGCTGCTCAGCGCCGGAAACATCAACGACATCAGCATGGCTCACGCCCTGATCCAGGCCACAGGCCCCTTCCAGAAGCTCCTGGCTGACAAAGGCTACGACGCCGACCATCTGCGCAGGCGGCTCGCCGAGCGCGGGGCCGAGGCGGTGATCCCTTCCACCACCTCTCGCCGAACTCCAATCCCCTACGACGCCAACGCCTATAAGGACCGAAACCGCGTCGAGCGCATGTGGTGCAGGCTAAAAGACTTCCGACGCATCGCTACCCGCTACGACAAGCTCGCAAGGAACTACCTCTCGGCCGTCCTGCTCGCCGCAACCTACGCATACTGGCTCAATTGAGTCCGGACCCTAGGGCTTGGGCGACGCGGGCGCTTCCGGCGCCTTTTCGGCGCGGGCCTTGGCGGCGTCGGCCTTGGCCGCCGCGCGGGTCTCGTCGTTCTTGATCACCCGGCCGGTAATGTCCGAGATCAGGATCGGGCTCGCGCAGGTGCGGCTGCGCCAATCCCACCAATCGCCGGCTTCCTCGCACTTCTGGCCCGGCCAGACCCAGCCGACGTGATAGACGAGCGTCCCGGCGCTGAGGACGATGAAGAGGCCGAGAAAGATCAGCTTCAGCCGGTCGATGGTGCGGTTCATGGCGTGCTTCTAGTCTTCCCCCGAGGGGCCTGCTAGCGGCTTCGTTCGCCGAAAATGCGGCGAACTGTGATCCCTCGCCGACTTGCAATGCTCGGCGGAACCGTTATGCCGCATCCGACCGAATTTTTCGCAAAACAAATTTGAGGCGCTAGCGACCCATGAAGGTGTTGGTCCCGGTCAAACGGGTGATCGATTCAAACGTCAAGGCCAGGGTGAAGTCCGACCAGTCGGGCGTCGACCTCGCCAATGTGAAGATGTCCATCAATCCTTTCTGCGAGATCGCAGTCGAGGAGGCCGTCCGCCTGAAGGAAAAGGGCACGGCGAGCGAAGTGGTGGTCGTCTCCATCGGCCCGGCCCAGGCCCAGGAAACCCTGCGCCAGGCGCTGGCCATGGGCGCTGACCGCGCGGTGCTGATCCAGACCGACCAGGACCTGGAGCCGCTGGAAGTGGCCAAGGTGCTCAAGGCGGCGATCGCCGAAGAGAACCCGAACGTGGTGATCATGGGCAAGCAGGCCATCGACGGCGACAACAACGCCACCGGCCAGATGCTCGCGGCCATCCTCGACTGGCCGCAGGCGACCTTCGCCTCGGCGATCGAGCTGTCGGCCGACACCGCCAAGGTGACCCGTGAAGTCGACGGCGGTCTGCAGACCATCGAAGTCGGCCTGCCGGCGATCATCACCGCCGACCTGCGCCTGAACGAGCCGCGCTACGCTTCGCTGCCGAACATCATGAAGGCGAAGAAGAAGCCGCTGGACGTCAAGGAAGCCGCCTCGCTGGGCGTCGACCTGAAGCCGCACCTGAAGGTCCTGAAGGTCGCCGAGCCCGCCAAGCGCTCGGCCGGCATCAAGGTTGAAACCGCCGGCGACCTGGTCGCCAACCTGAAGACCGCGGGGGTGCTCTAATGGCCGTTCTCGTCATCGCCGATCACGACAACGCGTCGCTGAAGGACTCCACCAACAAGACCATCACCGCCGCGCTGGCCCTGTCGGGCGACGTGGACGTGCTGGTCGCCGGCAAGGACGCCAAGGCCGCTGCTGACGCCGCCGCCAAGGTCGCCGGCGTGCGCAAGGTGCTGCTGGCCGAAAGCGACGAGCTGGGCCAAGGCCTGGCCGAAGCCGTCGAAGCCACCGTCGTTCCGCTGATGGGCGGCTACGACGCGGTGCTGACCCCGGCCACCTCGCAAGGCAAGAACTTCAGCCCGCGCATCGCCGCCAAGCTGGACGTCGCGCAGATCTCGGAAATCGTCGAAGTGGTCAGCGCCGACACCTTCGTGCGCCCGATCTACGCCGGCAACGCCCTGGAAACCGTCCAGTCGTCGGACGGCAAGAAGGTCATCACCGTCCGCGCCACCGCCTTCAAGGCGGCCGGTGAAGGCGGCTCGGCCTCGGTCGAAACCGTTCCCGCCGGCGCCGTCTCGGCCAAGGTGAAGTTCGTCGACCAGCAGCTGGTGAAGTCGGCCCGTCCGGAACTCGCCGGCGCCAAGATCGTCGTCTCCGGCGGTCGCGCCATGGGTTCGGCCGACGAGTTCCAGAAGGTCATCGAGCCGCTCGCCGACAAGCTCGGCGCGGCGGTCGGCGCCTCGCGCGCGGCGGTCGACGCCGGCTACGCGCCGAACGACTACCAGGTCGGCCAGACCGGCAAGGTCGTCGCCCCGGAACTGTACATCGCCGTCGGCATCTCCGGCGCGATCCAGCACCTGGCCGGCATGAAGGACTCCAAGGTCATCGTCGCGATCAACAAGGACGGCGACGCGCCGATCTTCCAGGTCGCCGACTTCGGTCTGGTCGCGGACTACAAGACCGCGGTGCCGGAACTGATGGACGCCCTGACCGCGGCCGGCAAGTAAACCGGACGAGGTTCCAGGAACCGAACGATCAAGGGGCGGCCCCGCCAGGGACCGCCCCTTTTTCATGCCCGCCCGCCAGTGGCGCCTGCGGGCGCCGCGACAAGCCGAAATGTCACCGCACACACGCATGGCGCGACTGGCCGACGGCCGAGGCGGCCAGGGGCCAGCGCTGAATCCCTGATCCGCCAACGGGCTACGCTGCGTCGCAGCAAAAGCCTTGGCTAGAGCGCCGTTCCGCATGTTAGAAACCCGTCGCAAACGGACGCGCCGGGGAGCGCGTCCCAGTCATTCGAGGCTTATTTCGGCATGGTTCAGATTAAGTCGGTCGGCATCATCGGCGCGGGTCAGATGGGAGCGGGCATCGCCCATGTCTGCGCGCTGGCGGGATACGACGTCCTGCTGCACGATGTCAGCGAAGAGAAGATCCACGCCGGTCGCTCGCTGATCGAAAAGAACCTGAGCCGCCAGGTCGTGAAGGGCGCGATCGCCCAGGACGCGCTGGACGAGGCGATGGCCCGCATCAAGCCGGCGCCGGAACTGCAGACCATCGGCCAGACCGACCTGGCCATCGAGGCGGCCACCGAGAACGAAGAGGTCAAGAAGACCATCTTCAAGGCGCTGACCCCGCACCTCGGCCCCGACACCATCCTGGCGTCGAACACCTCGTCGATCTCGATCACCCGCCTGGGTGCGGCTTCGGACCGCCCGGAACGCTTCATCGGCCTGCACTTCATGAACCCGGTGCCGCTGATGAACCTCGTGGAGATCATCCGCGGCATCGCCACCGACGCGGCCACCTACGAAACCGCCGTCAATTTCGCCAAGTCGCTGGGCAAGACCACCGCCAACGCCGAGGACTTCCCGGCCTTCATCGTCAACCGGATCCTGGTGCCGATGATCAACGAGGCGATCTACACCCTCTACGAAGGGGTCGGCACCGTCGACGCCATCGACACCGCGCTGAAGCTGGGCGCCAATCATCCGATGGGCCCGCTGGAGCTGGGCGACTTCATCGGCCTCGACACCGTGCTGTCGATCATGAACGTGCTCTACGAAGGCCTGGCCGACAGCAAGTACCGCCCCTGCCCGCTGCTGGTGAAGTACGTCGAGGCCGGCTGGCTGGGCCGCAAGGCCGGACGCGGCTTCTACGACTATCGCGGCGAGAAGCCCGTCCCGACGCGGTAATCCACCGCCGAACGCTTCAGAATTGTGAAGCGTTCGTTAATCCGTTCGACTTGTCGACGCGACGCATCCGATAATCCAAGTGATTCGGATTCTGCGGGCTCATGCGACAGTTCACCTCGGTGGCTCTATCGGCCACCTACCTCTGTCTAGCGCTGATCGTCGCCCTGCTGTTGTGGCGGAACGGAGGCGGCTGGGCGGCCGGCGTCGCCGCCCTGGTCGGAGGCCTGGGTCTCTGCTTCGCCGTCCACGGCCTGATCAGCCAGTCCCTGAAGCTGCGCGCGCTGCGCAAGGAGCTCGACGCGGTGCGCGAGGCCCAGCGCGTGATGCTGTCGCAGATGGAGCAGGTCGACGCGCGGATGACCGAGGTCGCTGACGCGGTCAGCGACGACGCCGGCCGTTCCGAGGCGCTCGAAGGCGAGGTCCACATGCTGGAGGACCTGGTCCAGCGCATGGGCCAGCGCCTGGAGGAGCGGGTCAGCGCCGGCGCCCGGCAGGCTCCCCACGAGCCGACCCTGCGCCGCCATCAATCGGCCGCCCTGCTCGACACCGTGCGCGAGGCCCTGGCCGAGAACCGCGTCGACCTCTACCTGCAGCCGGTCGTCGGCCTGCCGCAGCGCCGCACCGTCTTCTACGAAAGCTATTCGCGCCTGCGCGACGCCAGCGGCCGGGTGATGATGCCGGCCGAATACCTGGCGGTCGCCGAGCCCGAAGGCCTGGTCACCTCGATCGACAACCTGCTGCTGTTCCGCTGCGTGCAGATCGTCCGGCGGCTGGCCAAGCAGGACCGCAAGGTCGGCATCTTCTGCAACATCTCGATCGCCAGCCTGGCGGACGAAAGCTTCTTCCCGCAGTTCCTGGACCTGCTGGCCGCCAACCGAGACCTGTCGGGCGCGCTGATCTTCGAACTGGGGCAGGCGGCGTTCGACGCCCGCGGCTCGGTCGAGGCCCGCAACATGGGCAAGCTGGCCGACCTCGGCTTCCGCTTCTCGCTCGACAAGGTCACCGACCTGGACCTCGACTTCCAGGACCTGGCCCGTTCGGACGTCAAGTTCCTCAAGATCGCCGCGCCGTTCCTGCTGGACGAGCTGGTCGAGACCGACGAGGGCCTGATCCTGCGCTCGCTGCCCGACCTGGCGGCGCAGGACTTCTCCTCGCTGACCCGCCGCTACGGCGTCGAGATCGTCGCTGAGAAGGTCGAGAGCGAGCGCCAGATCGTCGACATTCTCGAGCTCGACATCGCCTATGGCCAAGGCCACCTGTTCGGCGAGCCGCGCGCCATCCGCGATGCGGTGCTGGCCGAGGCCGACGCCCCCGTCGCCGAGCCCACGCGCTATGACGAACCGCCTCCCCGCACCCGCGGCGGCGTCGGGGTTCTGGCCCGCCGGCACGTGGCCGCCACCCGGATCTGACGCGCGCCGCATTGACCGGCGCGCGCCGGACCTTTACCGCCCCAGGCCATGACCGCGCCCCTCCCGATCACCGGCCTCTCGGCCGTCGCCGACCGCTACGACGTCCTGCTCTCCGATGTCTGGGGCGTGATCCACAACGGCCGCGAGAGCTTCGCCGCAGCCTGTGCGGCGCTGAGCCGCTGGCGCGCCGAGCGCGGCCCGGTGATCCTGATCTCCAACGCTCCGCGCCCGTCGAGCGCCGTGCACAGCCAGCTCGACCAGCTGGGCGTGCCGCGCGAGGCCTGGTCGGCGTTCATCTCGTCTGGCGACGCCACCCGCATCCTGCTGGGCGGCCGCGCGCCGGGCCCGGCCTGGGCCATCGGCCCGGAAAAGGACGCCTCGCTCTATGAGGGGCTCGACCTGGCCTTCGCCGGCCCCGAGGACGCGGCCTTCATCTCCTGCACCGGCCCCTATGACGACGATGTCGAGGGCCCGGACGACTACGAGGACCGATTCAAGGTCGCGCTGGCGCGCAGGCTGCCGATGATCTGCGCCAATCCCGACATCGTCGTGCAGAAGGGCGACCGGCTGATCTATTGCGGCGGCGCCCTGGCCCAGCGCTACGAAGAGATGGGCGGCGAGGTGATCATGGCCGGCAAGCCGCACGCGCCGATCTACGACCTCTGCCTGACCGAGGCGCAGATGCTGCTGGGCCGGCCGCTGGACCGCGCGCGGGTGCTGTGCATTGGCGATGCGGTGGCCACCGACGCCAAGGGCGCCAACGACCAGGGCCTGGACGTGCTGTTCGTCGCCAGCGGCATCCACGGGGCCGAGACCATCGGCCCGGACGGCGTCGACGCCGCCGCGGTCGAGACGCTGCTGGCCAAGGACGCCGCACGGGCGACCTACGCCATCGCCGATCTGGCGTGGTGAGCAAAAGCCGCTAACTAGAGATCGGACAGGGAGCGCGCGCGTGCAGGGGCTTTACTTCGAGGACTTGAGCGTCGGCCAGAGCGCCGAGACGACCAAGATCGTCGGCGCCGCCGACGTCGAGGCGTTCGCCGCGGTGTCGGGCGACACCAATCCGGTGCACCTCGACGAGGACTATGCGCGCGCCACCCCGTTCCAGGGCCGCATCGCCCACGGCATGCTGTCGGCCGCCTACATCTCGGCGGTGCTGGGCACCAAGCTGCCGGGCCCCGGCGCCATCTACCTGACGCAATCGCTGCGCTTCCGCCGGCCGGTGAAGATCGGCGATCCGGTCGTCACCCGCGTGACCGTGCAGGCCCTGGACGAGCGCCGGGCCCACGCCACCCTGACCACCGTCTGCCAGGTCGACGGCAAGACCGTGGTCGACGGCGAGGCCGTGGTCATGGTTCCGCGCCGGCCCAAGGACGTCTGAGGCATGCGGATCGTTCATGGCTGGAAGGGGCTGGACGAGGCCGACAAGGGCGCGGCCGTGGCCTATGGCAACTTCGACGGCGTGCACCGCGGCCACCAGAAGGTCATCGCCCAGGCCGCCAAGGCCGCCCAGGCCCTCAAAGCCCCGCTGGGGGTGATCAGCTTCGATCCCCACCCGCGGCAGATCTTCCAGCCGAACGCCCCGGCGTTCCGGATCATGGACACCGACCAGCAGGCCCGCGCCCTGGCCGCCCTCGGCGTCGACGTCTTCTACGTCCTGCCCTTCGACCAGGAGATGGCCAACCTCACCGACCGCGAGTTCGCGACCCAGGTGCTGCACGAGGGCCTGGGCGTGCGCCACGTCGCCGTCGGCTTCGACGTCTCGTTCGGCAAGGGCCGCACCGGCAGCCCCGAACTGATGGCCGTCTATGGCCGCGAGCTGGGCTTCTCGGTCTCGGTGGCCGAGGCCCTGGGCGACGGCGCGGAGAAGTTCTCGTCGACCGGCGTGCGCGCGGCGCTGCGCGAGGGCCGGCCGCAGGACGCGGCCGCCATCCTGGGCCGGCCGTTCGCCATCGAGGGCGTGGTCGAGCACGGCCGCAAACTGGGCCGCACGATCGGCTTCCCGACCGCCAACGTCGCCCTGACCGACTACGTGATCCCCAAGCTCGGGGTCTACGCCACCCGCACCCGCCTGCCCGACGGGCGCGAAATCGCCGGCGTGGCCAATATCGGCGTCAATCCGACCGTGCCGGGCGAGATCGCCCCGCGGCTGGAGGTCTGGCTGTTCGACTTTGACGAGGACCTCTACGACCAGGTCATCGAGACCGACCTGGTCGCCTACCTGCGTCCGGAGGAGAAGTTCGACAGCCTGGAGGCCATGGTCGAGCAGATCAACATCGACGCCGCCCAGGCCCGGGCGCTGCTGCTGCCCGAGTTCTAGGCCCCGACCCTAGGTGTCATCCCGGTTTGGAGGGTCGCGGCGCTAGATCCTGAACTTCGGCGCGAATGGGTCCCGGCATTCGGCTCCGCCGAAACCGGGATGACACTTTTGGACGCACCTAGTCCTCGATCGACAGCACCTCGATCTCGCGCAGGCGCGCGTCGGGGGCTTCCCAGCGGAACACGTCGCCGACCGACAGGCCGATCAGCGCCGCGCCGACCGGGGCCAGCACCGAGATGCGGTTCTCGTCAACGTCCGCCTCGCCCGGCAGGCCGACCCGCACCGTGCGGTCGCGCTTCAGGATCAGGTCGCGATAGGTGACCTTCGAGCCCAGCCGCACGAATTTCGAGCGGCGGTCGGTGTTGGGCACGATCGAGAAGCGCTCAAGCTCCTCGAGCAGGATGCTGGCGCCCGGCATCGGCGAGCGCGACGCCGAGCCGATGGCGGAGAGCTTCTCAAAATCGGCTTCGGTCACCCGCACCTTCGGGCGGGCCTTCATCTTGGCGGCCATGGGATGGCTCCTCTGTTTGGTTCGTCAGGCCGCGCTGGGCGGCGGGTCGTCGTCGCGGTCGGCGCGCGCCGGCGCCGCGGGCCGCCTGGGAAAGGCGATCACCTTCGGCTCGGCGGGCTGAATATCGGGCGCATGGGAAAGATCACCCGCAGTATCTGCGGGCGGCGGCGGAGGTTTTTGCATGTCACGATGCTCCCCGCGGCGTCAGGCCGCGGCTCGAAGACCAGTGATCAGGATTTTGGATGAAAGCATCCCCGAACTCGCGGCGAGCAGCCGCTATGAGCTCGGGGCTAGTCTCCTTCGACTAGGCGTCCCGCATGGTGCGCTCGGCGCGGCATGTTCATGCAATTACACATCCTGATTTGATCCTGACCGTCCTGCGGGACGATGTCAAATTCGCCGGCGCTGGTCGTACCGCCCGGCAAAGGGGCTCGCGCGCGCGGGCGCCCTCTGCTACAGCCCCGGGGCATGACTTCGGTTCGGAAATCCCTGCGAATTATTCGCCCGGCGTGACGCCGCCGGACGATCGCTCCAGCGCGCGCCGGGTTCCACCCGCCTAGTCCTCAAGCTCCGAGCCAAAGCTGGAAAATCCCATGGCCGACGACGCCGAACTGCCTTCGCGCGACTATCGCGAAACCGTCTTCCTCCCGGAAACACCGTTCCCGATGCGTGCGGGCCTGCCGCAGAAGGAGCCGGAGATCCTGGCCCGCTGGGCGAAGGCCGACCTTTACAACTCGATCCGCGCCGAGCGGCAGCGCGCTGGCGCGCCGCTGTTCGTGCTGCACGACGGCCCGCCCTACGCCAACGGCGCGATCCACATCGGCCATGCCCTGCAGAAGACGCTGAAGGACTTCGTGGTCCGTTCGCGCTTCCTGCTCGGCTACGACGTCGACTACGTGCCGGGCTGGGACTGCCACGGCCTGCCGATCGAGTGGCAGATCGAGAAGGAGCTGAAGGAGAAGGGGCGCCGCAAGGACGAGGTCTCCAAGGCCGAGTTCCGCGCCCGCTGCCGCGAGTACGCCGCCCACTGGATCGACGTGCAGCGCGACGGTTTCAAGCGCCTGGGCGTGATCGGAGATTGGGAAAACCGCTACGCGACCATGGACTATTCGAGCGAGGCCGCGATCGTGGCCGAGTTCCATAAGTTCGTGGCCAGCGGCCAGCTCTATCGCGGCTCCAAGCCGGTCATGTGGAGCCCGGTCGAGCGCACCGCCCTGGCCGACGCCGAGGTCGAGTACCACGACCACGTCTCGCCGACGATCTGGGTGAAGTTCCCGGTGGTCGAGGGCAGCGACGCGGCCCGCGGGGCCAGCGTGGTGATCTGGACCACCACGCCGTGGACGATCCCCGCCAACCGGGCGATCAGCTATTCGGACTCGATCGACTACGCCGTCTACGTGGTCGAGGCGATGGAACAAGGGCTGGAGTTCGAGCCCTGGGCCAAGCCGGGCGACAAGCTGATTGTCGCCGAGAAGCTCGCCGAGGACGTCTTCAAGGCCGCCAAGATCGCCAGCTGGCGCAAGCTGGAAGCGATCGATTGCCAGGGCATGGTCTGCGAGCACCCGCTGCACGCGCTGGACGCCCACTACGGCTTCCAGGTGCCGCTGCTGGACGGCGACCATGTCACCGACGACGCCGGCACCGGCTTCGTGCACACCGCGCCGGGCCACGGCGCGGACGACTACCTGGTGTGGCTGGCCCACGGTCATCGCGACATCCCCGACACCGTCGATCCGGACGGCGCCTACTATCCGCACGTGCCGCTGTTCGCCGGCCTCAAGGTGCTGGAGACCGAGGGCAAGAAGGCCGGCAAGTTCGGCCCGGCCAACGGCGCGGTCATGGAAAAGCTGATCGAGGCCGGCGCTCTGCTGGCCCGTGGGCGGATGGAGCACTCCTATCCGCACTCGTGGCGGTCCAAGGCGCCGGTGATCTTCCGCAACACTCCGCAGTGGTTCATCCGCATGGACGAACCGGTGGACACCCCGCAGCTCGGCGGCCGCACCCTTCGCGAGACCGCGCTGGAGGCGATCGAGGCGACGGCCTTCTATCCGGCCGGCGGCAAGAACCGCATCCGCGCGATGGTCGAGACCCGGCCCGACTGGCTGATCAGCCGCCAGCGCGCATGGGGCGCGCCGCTGGCCATGTTCGTCGACAAGGAGACGAACCAGCCGCTGCACGACCCCGAGGTCGACGCCCGCATCATCGCGGCCATCGAGGTCGAGGGCGCCGACGCCTGGTTCAACCGCCCGGTGACCGACTTCCTCGGCAGCCACGATCCGGACCGCTACGAGAAGATCGACGACATCCTCGACGTCTGGTTCGACTCTGGCTCGACCCACGCCTTCACTCTGGAGAACCGCGAGCACACCAAGTGGCCGGCGGACCTCTATCTCGAAGGCTCCGACCAGCACCGCGGCTGGTTCCAGTCCTCGCTGCTGGAAAGCTCGGGCACCCGCGGCCGCGCGCCGTACGACGCCATCCTCACCCACGGCTTCACCATGGATGAGAACGGCGAGAAGATGTCGAAGTCCAAGGGCAACGTCGTCGACCCGCAGGCGGTGATCCGCGAGTCCGGGGCCGAGATCATCCGCCTGTGGGCGGCGATGATCGACTATTCGGACGACAGCCGCATCGGCAAGACGGTGCTGCAGACGACCTCCGACGCCTATCGCAAGCTGCGCAACACCGTCCGCTACATGCTGGGCGCCCTGGCCGACTACTCGCCCGACGAGGCGGTGGACCTGGAGCAGATGCCGCCGCTGGAGCGGTTCATCCTGCACCGGCTGTGGGAATTGGACGCCCAGGTCCGCGCCGGCTACGAGGGCTATGACTTCCAGGACGTGATCCGGCCGATCATCGAGTTCTGCCAGAACGAGCTCTCGTCGCTGTTCTTCGACATCCGCCGCGACAGCCTCTATTGCGACCGACCCGACGCCCTGCGCCGGCGCGCCGCGCGCACGGTGATGGACGCGGTGTTCGAGCGGCTCACCGCCTGGCTGGCGCCGCTGATGCCCTTCACCATGGAAGAGGCCTGGACCACCCGCTATCCGGACGCCCACTCCAACTGCCTGCGGCAGATCCCGGAGACTCCGGCCGACTGGCGCAACGACGCCGAGGCCGAGCGCTGGGCCAAGGTGCAGCAGGTGACCAGCGTGGTCACCGGCGCGCTTGAGGTCGAGCGCCGCGAGAAACGCCTGGGCGCGGCCCTGGAGGCCGCCCCGGTGGTCCACGTCGCCGACGCGGCCCTGCTGGCCGCCTTCGAAGGACTGGACGCCGCCGAGGTGTTCCGCACCAGCCAGGCGACCCTGGCCGAGGACGACGGTCCGGCCGGGGCTTTCCGGCTGGTCGAGGTTCCCGGAGTCGCCGTCGAGCCGCTGAAAGCGCAAGGCGCCAAGTGCGCGCGCTCGTGGCGCATCCTGCCGGAGGTCGGCTCCGATCCGCGCTATCCGGACCTGTCCCTGCGTGACGCCGACGCGGTCGCCGCCTGGGACGCTGCGCGGGCTTGAGCCCGGCCGCAGGATAAACCACAGTTCCGGTCGCTCCGGCGGGGCGACCGGAAAATGGGAGCACTCTTGAAGTCCATCTCCAAACTCGGCTGGGCGGCCTATGGCCTGGCCGCCTTCGTGATCCTGGCCGACCAGCTGTCGAAGTACTGGATCCTCTATGTCTACGACCTGCCCGCGCGGTTCTCGACGCCGATCGCCGGGCCGTTCTCGCTGACCATGGTCTGGAACCGCGGCGTCAGCTTCGGCCTGTTCCGCGCCGACGCCGACCTGGTGCGCTGGATCCTGACCCTGTTCTCGATCTGCGTGGCCGTCGCCCTGGCCATCTGGGTCCGCAAGGCCCACCGTCCCTTGCTGGGCGTGGGCCTGGGCCTGGTGATCGGCGGCGCGATCGGCAACGCCATCGACCGCATCCGCTTCGGGGCGGTGGTCGATTTCCTGGATTTCCAGCGCCTGGGGTTCTTCCCCTGGGTGTTCAACGTCGCCGACAGCGCCATCACCATCGGCGTCGTCTTCTTGTTGCTCGATTCCCTGCGTAAGGAATCGGCTGCTTAATCGCGTTGGCGGGTATGCCCGTATGCGCTATTTACCCACCCTTCACCGCCGGGGGGCGGCTTTCGGAGACTCAAAGTTGATGCGTCTGAACCGTGTGCTCGTCGCGTCCGCCCTCGTCGCGGCGACCGGCCTTGGCCTCGCGGGCTGCAATTCCACCCGCAACGCCCTGGGCATGACCAAGGTCACCCCTGACGAGTTCCGCGTGGTGTCGAAGGCCCCGCTGGTGGTGCCGCCGGAATACGCCCTGCGCCCGCCGGCGCCCGGTGAACCGCGGCCGCAGGAGCTGCAGCCGGAAAGCGCCGCGCGCAACGCCCTGCTCGGCTCGCGCGAGGCCCAGGCCCGCTCGGACGGCGAGAAGCTGCTGGTCGCCAAGGCCGGCGCCGACAAGGCCGACCCGCTGATCCGCTACGTCGTCGACGACGAGACCGGCGCCCTGGCCCACAAGGACAAGTCGTTCGCCGACAAGGTGATGTTCTGGAAGCCGGGCGACACCGCCGGCAGCAGCGCCGCGGTCGTGGCCGCGGCCGGCGACAACGTCCCGGCCCCGGTCGATCCGGCCGCCGAGGAAGCCAAGATCAAGAGCTTGACCGGCGACAAGCCCGTCGTCATCTCCCGCGAGAAGCAGACCCGCATCAAGCTGCCGGGCCTGTAAGACGAGCAGATGCTCCCGCCTCAGGGGGAGCTGTCAGCCGAACGGCTGACTGAGGGGGACCCTGACGCTCACCGAGAGCAGTCCCCCTCCGTCTCGACGCTCCGCGCCGATCCACCTCCCCCCACGGGGGGAGGATCTGGACTTAGTCATCCGCTTCCACATCCCCCGGCGTCTTCACCTCGTAGCCCTTGGCGCGCAGCTGATCGAGCACGCCGCCTTGCGCCAGCAGGGTGCGCAGCGGGGCGACGGCGATGGCGTGGCCGGGGCTCTTGAGGGCCGCCTCGATGTCCTTGGCCAGATCCCTCTTCACCCGCGCGTCGAAGGTCAGCGCCCCAGGGGTGACAGCGATGCAGCGCTCGTAGCTGCGCTCGGCCCCCAGCGCGCCGGCGACGTCGCCGTCGGCCCAGGCGCGCGAGGCGGCCAGGGTGCGCCCCGGCCCGGCCTCGATCTCGCCCATCACCTCGTCCAGGCACGCCTCGCCGGCCGCCTGCGAGGTGCGGGTGACCGCCCCCAGCAGCGGACCAAGATCATAGGAGCGCTGCACCACCTTCACGCCGCCCTGCTGGGCGAGCAGCTTGATCAGCTTGGTCGGGTCGGCGGTGGTGAGGTTCTCCTTCTCCCGATAATCGTCGGTCAGCATCAGGGCCGCGGCCAGCGGGTGCTTGGTCTTGTAATGGTCGGCGGGCTGGCCGAGCTTGCCGCGGACCGCTGCGAACCGCGCCCGCTCAGCCGGATCGAGGCTGTCCTCGAACGGCTTGCTCGACTTCAGGCGCAGGTAGCTGATCGCCGCCCCCGGAGCGCCGGCCAGCTTCACCTTCAGCCCGGTGAACGGCAGGATGACCGCATTGGCGCCTTGCAGATGGCGATCGAACTGCAGGCGGTCCCATTGCTGGCGCTTGGGCGCCACGGTCGGAGCGCCGAGCACGTAGACGGTGGAGGTCCCGTTGGAGACCCGCCACCAGGCCGGCCCCGGCAGGCGCGCGGTGACCACCAGCTCCTCGACCAGGGTCTCGTTCGGGTCGACGACCCCGGCCGGCAGGGCCGCCGCCGGGACCAGCGGCGCCTGGGCCGAGACGGGAGACGCGAGAATGACGGCGGCCAGCGCCACGCCAAGGGTCGGTTTCACGGACCACCTTCCAGACTTGCCCCCCGGAATCACCATATAGTGACCAGCTAACCGAAGCGTGACCATGCCCATCCGCCGCCTTCCGCCCGAAACCGTGAACCGCATCGCCGCCGGCGAGGTGGTCGAGCGCCCTGCGAGCGCCATCAAGGAACTGGTGGAGAACGCACTGGACGCCGGTTCGCGTTCCATCGAGGTGCAGGCTGACGGCGGCGGGCTGACCCGCATCCTGGTCGCCGACGACGGCTGCGGCCTGTCGGCCGACGAGCTGGCTCTGGCTATCGAGCGGCATGCGACCTCCAAGCTCGCCCCCGACGACGCCGGCGACTACGACCTGCTGCACATCCACACCCTGGGCTTCCGCGGCGAGGCGCTGCCCTCGATCGGCTCGGTGGCGCGGCTGTCGATTTCCTCGCGCGCCAAGGGCGCCGCCGACGCCCACGCCATCCTGGTCGAGGGCGGGACCGTCGGGCCGGTGACGCCCTCCGGTTTCCCAGGCCCGCACGGGGCGCGGGTCGAGGTGCGGGACCTGTTCTACGCCACGCCGGCGCGGCTGAAGTTCATGAAGTCCGAGCGCTCCGAAGCGCTGGCCATCGCCGACGAGATCAAGCGCCAGGCCATGGCTCACGAGGCGGTGTCCTTCGCCCTCGACCTCGACGGGCGCCGCACCCTGCGGCTGCCGGCCGAGAGCAAGGCGCCGGAAGGCCGGCTGGCGCGGCTGTCCTCGATCATGGGGCGCGAGTTCTCGGACAACGCCCTGGAGATCGACCACGAGCGCGAGGGCGTGCGGCTGACCGGGTTCGCCGGCCTGCCGACCTTCAACCGCGGCAACAGCGCCCACCAGTACCTGTTCGTGAACGGCCGGCCCGTTCGCGATCGCCTACTCCAGGGCGCCCTGCGCGGCGCCTATGCCGACTTCCTGGCCCGCGACCGCCATCCGCTGGTGGCGCTCTATCTCGATCTCGATCCGTCGCTGGTCGACGTCAACGTCCACCCGGCCAAGGCCGAGGTGCGCTTCCGCGATCCGGCGCTGGTGCGCGGCCTGATCGTCGGCGGCCTGCGCCACGCGCTCGCCGGGGCCGGCCACCGCGCGGCCACGACGGTCGCCAGCGACACGCTCTCCAACCTGCGCCCCGGCTGGTCGCCGCAGCCGAGCTACCCGCCGCCGCAGCCCTCGGCCCAGGGCTTCTCGGCCTGGCAGGCCGGCGGCTGGGCGCCGGCCATCGCCGCAGCGACGCAGAGCCTGCCCGGCCTGACCGCGGTCTCGGCCCGCGCTGAGCCGGCGCCTGAGTGGGCGCCGCTGCCGCAGGACTACACGCCCGGCCTGCAGGAGGCACCGCCCGCGAGCGTGGCGTTCGATCCGGTCGACTTCCCGCTGGGCGCGGCCCGCGCCCAGGTGCACGAGACCTACATCGTCGCCCAGACTCGCGACGGGGTGGTGATCGTCGACCAGCACGCCGCGCACGAGCGCCTCGTCTACGAACAGATGAAGGTTCAGATGGAAGGCGGCGGCGTCGCCCGCCAGGTGCTGCTGCTGCCTGAGGTGGTCGAGCTCGACCCGGCCGAGGCCGAGCGGGTGGTCGCGCGCAGCCCCGAGCTGGAGGACATGGGCCTGGTGGTCGAGTCGTTCGGTCCCGGCGCGGTGCTGGTGCGCGAGACCCCGGCCCTGCTGGGCGAGACCGACGTCGCCGGTCTGATCCGCGACATCGCCGACGACCTGTCGGAGAACGGCCAGGCCCTGGCGCTCAAGGAACGACTGGCCGAGGTCTGCGGAACCATGGCCTGCCACGGCTCGGTTCGGGCGGGCCGACGGCTGACCGCGCCGGAGATGAACGCCCTGCTGCGCCAGATGGAGGCCACACCCCATTCGGGCCAGTGCAACCACGGCCGCCCGACCTATGTGGAACTGAAGCTCGCCGACATCGAGCGGCTGTTCGGGCGGCGCTGAGCAGAGAGTGTCATCCCGGTTTGCGAAGCAAGACCGGGACCTATGAACACCGGATGGATCGGGATGCGGTTCGGCCGCGCCCCACTCACCAAGACTCAGACGCGAATGGGTCCCGGTCTTCGGCTACGCCGAAACCGGGATGACACCCCGGGAACGGGGCCCGCTCACCACCAGGTCAGGTCGGTGCGCTTGCCGTCGACGATCACGCCCTTCAGTCGCGCGCGGCCGTCGTCGCCGACCGACACCACCGCGAAGGCCGGGGCCTCGCCCTGGCGGCGCTGCCGCAGCGCCTTTTCGATGGCCAGGGCCTCGTCCTGATCGGCGTGGAAGCGGTCGACGCCGATGTCCAGGGTGACCACGTCGGCCTCGGCGTCGCCGAAGGTGGTGCGCGAGCAATAGACGCCGCCGCGCACCGCCAGCTGCGCGCCGCCGGCCAGGGCGGCCTGGCGGCTCGCCCCGACGCCGACGAACCGGTAATGGCCGCCAGCCGGCTTCAACCCGATCCAGCCGCCCTCCTCGAAGCTCGTGCGCTCATGCGGGCAGGACAGGCCCAGCGCCAGCTGTTGCGACAGGCGCAGGGCCACATAGTGGCCGGTCAGCAGGTCGCGCGGGTCGACCGCCTCCATCGGCAGCAGAACCTCGCGGCCGGCGGCGCGAGCGGCGTTCTCGCGCAGCACCACCCCGACCAGCAACAGCACCAGGACGGCGGCCGCGGCGGCGATACGCAGGGGCAGGCTGGCGATCATGGCTTGCCCCTCCGCCGGGTCAGGCCGCCAGCGATCAGCGCGATCAGCGCGCAGACCGCGAACAGCCCGGCTGCGGTCATCAGGCCCAGCCCCAGGTCGAACAGGATCGCGCAGACCGCCGCGATCATCGAAACCACGCCGGCGGCCGTGACCATGCCCTGGCGGTCATGCATACCGAGCGCGATCACCCCGCCCGAGATCAGCAGCCAGGCCGCGCGGTGGGCGATCAGCCCCCCGCCCTTGAACTCGTCGAACCCGGCGACGCCGTAGAAGACCAGCGCGCCCCAGACGAACCACAGCAGGAAGATCAGCGCCGTGCGCCGCTCGCCCAGCTGCCGGGCGCCGGCGGCCAGCACCGCCAGCACCGCGCTGCTGACCAGCAGGCTGGTCGCGCCCCAGCGCTCGAACTGGGCGATCGCCGCCACCAGCCCGACGATCAACGCCAGGGCCGAGGCGTGCGCCAGCGGCTTGGAGTTCCACAACCAGGCTAAGCCCATCCCGACCGGGGCGGCGAAGATCAGCCAGCGGCTCTCGCCGCCATCGAAGCGGCCGGCGAACTCGCCGAAGCCCAGCAGGGCCAGGGCGACGACGCCCGCGGCGCTGGAGCGTCCTGCGACCGTCAGCAGGGCGGCGGCCAGGCCCGCGCTGCGCAGCGCGCGCTGCGGATCGCCGGCGATGTCGAAGATCTGGCCGGTCAGGCCGATGGCCGCGGCGTAGACCAGCGCCGCCACCGCCAGCAGGGTGTTGCTCAGCAGGGGGCGGCCAGCCCTCGCGGCCCAGGCCCCCCCGCCGGCCGTGGCCACGAACAGTCCGACGATCAGCCCGAAGCGCGGGAGCCGCGGGATCGCGCCCCAGTTGGCGGCCACGAAGGCGATGGCCGCGGCCCCCAGCAGCAGCGCCCCGATCACCGCCA
The DNA here is from genome assembly GCF_027286305.1 of Phenylobacterium sp. NIBR 498073. Taxonomy (NCBI): domain Bacteria; kingdom Pseudomonadati; phylum Pseudomonadota; class Alphaproteobacteria; order Caulobacterales; family Caulobacteraceae; genus Phenylobacterium; species Phenylobacterium sp. NIBR 498073. Next base: position 641,873 of record NZ_CP114599.1, on the reverse strand, counting down.
GGGCGGCCGAGGCGTCGATCCGCCGGCCGTCCGACACCCGGTCCAGGATCGCCTGCCGGTTCGCCGCCGGCACCAGCCCGGCGGCGATCCATTCGTCGACATCCTTCGTCAGCCGAGCCCTGTAGCTCGCCATCCACGCCTCCGCGCCGTTCGGCCTGGACCCTCGCCCATGCCGCCGGCGCAGGCAACCTCAACTCAGGCGGGATTCGGCGAAGGCGCGCATGGCCGCGACCAGGTAGTCGGCGAACCCGGTCGCGCGGCCCTCGTACCTGGCCCGGAAGTCGGGATGATCGGCGTACATGTCGGCCAGGACCCGGTAGGCGGGAGCGTCCGGGGCGTCGAGGGCGCGGCGGATGTCCTCCAGCCGCAGCCCCAGTTCGCGGTGGAACAGGATCTGCTGCAGACGCAGCAGTTCGGACTCGCCGTAGTAGCGATAGCCGTTCTGCCCGACCGTGGCCGGCTTCAGCAGCCCGATCTCGTCGTAGTGGCGCAGGGTGCGCACCGAGACGCACGAGAGTCCGGCCAGCTCGCTGACGGTGTAGACGCTCATCATGCCCTCCGCCGTTACGGCGTGGACAAGCAGCTATCCCGCAGCGTGAGGGTCAAGCGGCCACCGACTCCGCGTCCTGAAGGAACAGACTGCTGATGGCGCTGAGCAGGCGCTCGGCCTTGATCGGCTTTTCGACCACCCCGTCCATGCCCTGGGCCAGGTAGTTGGCCGCGTCCCACGGATCGGCGTTGGCGGTGATCGCCAGGATCGGCACCTCCGCCGCCGCCCCGGCCAGGCCGCGGATGCGCCGCGTGGCGCCCACGCCGTCGAGGTTCGGCATCTTGATATCCATGAGCACCAGGTCGAAGCGCCCGGAGGCCGCGGCGCTGACCGCCTGTTCGCCGTCCTCGACGCTTTCGCTGGTGCAGCCGAACATGCCGCACAGCGTCTCGGCCACCAGGCGGTTGGTCGCGTTGTCATCGGCGATCAGCACGTGCAGGCCGCCGGGGCCGCCGCTGAGGTCCGGCTCGGCGGCGATCTCGGCCTGGCTCGGGGCCGGCAGGTCGAACAGCGGAAATTCGAAGCGGAACGCCGTGCCGCCGGAATCGCTCTCGACCCCGATGGCGCCGCCCATCTGCTCGACCAGCTGGCGGCAGATCGACAGGCCCAGCCCCGCGCCGCCCTCGCGCACGCCGGCCTCGGTCTGGCTGAACGGCTGGAAGATCGCGCCCAGCCGGTCGGCGGGGATGCCGACGCCGCTGTCGCGCACCTCGCCCTCGATCAGCACATGCACGTCGCTGCGACGGGCCGCCAGCAGCACCAGCACGCCGCCCTGGCGGGTGAACTTCAGGGCGTTGCCGATCAGGTTGTTGAACACCTGCTTGATCCGCACCGCATCGCCCAGCACCCACTGGTCGAGCGCGCCATCGTAGCGGAAGTCGAGGCTCAGCCCCTTGAGCTCGGCCCGCGCGGTCCACAGCGCCGAGAGGTCGTCGAGCAGGCCCGGCAGGTGGAAGCTGTCCTCGGCAAGCTCCAGCTGGCCGGCGTCGGCGCGGCTGAAGTCGAGGGCGTCGGTCAGCAGCCGCAGCAAGGTCTGGCCGGAATCCTGGATGGTGGCCACGTAGGGCTTCAGCGCCGGGTCGCCCAGCCGCCGCTGCAGGATGTCGGCGATGGCCAGCACCCCGTTCAGCGGCGTGCGGATCTCGTGGCTCATCACCGCCAGGAACTGCGACTTGGCGGTCAGCGCGCTCTGCGCCTCGAGCTTGGCCTGGTTGAGCGTGTCGGCCAGCCGGGTCATCTCCTCGGCGTGGGCGCGGTTGGCGGCGCTGGTCGCCTGCAGCAGGGCGAGCGTCGAGCCGACCCCGGCGTAGCGGCCGCCGCTGACCACCACGAAGCCCTTCATCACTTCGCTGGAGCGGTCGGCCAGCACGTCGCCGCAGAACTCGGCCACCGCGGTGTCGCCTTCGGCCACCAGCGGCGCGGCGTTCATCAACAGCGAGATCGGCCGCAGGGCGTAGAGCGCCCGGCCATAGTGGGCGGCCATGGCCACGAAGAAGGCATTGCGTTCGACCAGGCCGACGGGGCGGCCCTCCTCGTCGATCACGGCGATCGCCAGAGTGTCCGGCTCGGCCTGGAAGCGGTCATAGACGTCCTGGCCCAGGGTCTCCGGCGTGATCGGCGCGATCGACTGGATCAGGTCGAGCAAGATGGCGGTCATCGGACAAGGCTCTCGCGGGTCGAGCAGCGCTTTAGTCGCCCCTCGGCTAACGAGCCATGAATAACTTATACTTTTCTTTGTTAAATCAAATACATAATGTCACACAACCGTCATGCCGCCGTCACATGCGGAAGGCGATCGGAGCCGTTCAGGTGCTCGGTGGTCGGCCCCAGCGCCTGGACGGCGGCGTGCGGCTACGCCATGATGGCGAGGTACGGCTCAAGAAAGAGGATTTCATGTCTGAGCTTGCGTTCGAGGTCCGGGCCTAACCGCCGAGCCGGCGTCCTCGTCTGAATATCGGCAGTCAGGCCCCAACGTCCGCGCCCTCGTTTTCACGAGATCTGGCCCGGGCGCGTTTCCTCATGCCTGAACGCTGGATATTCCATTGAACGTTTCAAAAGCGCAGCAACGCACGCTGCACGCCATGGCCCAAGGCGGCCGGATCATCCTCGAACGCGACGAACGCGGCGCCATCCTCGCAGCCGACTGCGTCACCCGCGACGGCTGGGTGCTCAGCGACTGCAACGTCGCGATCTTCAAGAGCCTGAAGCAGAAGCGGTTGATCGCCAGCCGCGACAGTCAGCCCTATCAGATCACCAAGGAGGGACTGAGGAGCCTGCGCAGCCAGCTCGACAACCGCACGTCCGCCCGGGCCTTCTAGACCCCGGCGAACTTCAGGAAATGGACGCGCGCGGCGCCGTAGTCGCGTGCGTCCAGCTTCTCGAACCCCGCAACCTCGAAGTCCGGCTCGTCCGAGCCGCGCTCGAACATCACCACCGCGCCGGGCGCAAGCCAGCCGCCGGCCGCCAGCTTGGCGAGCGCGACCTCGCCCAAGCCCTTGCCGTAGGGCGGATCAAGGAAGGCAAGGTCGAAGGCCGGACCATCGGCGCCGGGGCGCGTCCCCAGGTCGGTGGCGTCGCGACGATGGACGCGGGTCCGCCCGAACAGGCCCATGGCGTCGACGTTCTGGCGGATCGCCCCACGGGCCTGCTCGTCGGTCTCGACGAACAGGCAGAAGGCCGCGCCGCGCGACAGGGCCTCGAAGCCCAGCGCCCCGGAGCCGGCGAACAGATCGATGATCCGCAGGTCCCGCACGCCGGGCGACCAGGCCGCGTGCTCAAGGATGTTGAACACCGCCTGGCGCGCGCGGTCGGAGGTCGGGCGCGTGCGATCGCCCGGCGGCGTGGCGATGGCCTTGCCGCGGAACTCACCGGAAACGATACGCATCAGCCGTCCCGCTTAGGTCCGCGCGGACCGCCGGGGCGCGGGCCCCGCGGACCGGGCTTGCCGCCGCCGCCGCCCGAGCGCGGGCGGTCGGAACGCGGGCCGTCGCCTCGCGGGCCATCGGGACGCGGGCCGGAACGCGGACCGCCGAACCCCGGCTTGCCGCCAGGCCGCGGACCGCGCGGACCGTCGGCGCGTTCGGGACGTCCTTCACCCCGCGGCGCATCATTGCGCGGGCCACCCGGGCGGGGACCGGAGCGCGGACCGCCGAAGCCCGGCTTGCCGCCCGGACGCGGGCCCGACGGCCGCGGACCACGCGGACCATCGAAGCGCTCGGCGCGGTCCTCACGGCGCGGCGCATCTCCGTCCGGCCGCGGGCTGCGCGGTCCACGATCGGGACGCCCTTCGCCACGCGGCGCGTCGCCGTCGCGGCGCGGGCCGC